>NZ_JBLJAK010000003.1:0-281144 GCF_047530105.1 Serratia sp. T13T92
GGCAAAGAGAGAGTGTGTGCGGCGATGCGAAAACTGCTGCAACTGGCCTATGGTGTGGTGAAATCAGGAAAGACATTTAATGCGGAAATACCGCTTGCCGGATAGCCGACAAGACGGTATCTCTCCCACAGGGAGAGGGAGCTGTCTGGAGCTGTTATCAGGTGCAGGAGTGAGTCTGTAGCTTGTTTAACTCTCTTGAGGGGGGGCGGTGTTGTAGTTAGGTGTGGCGGTTGGATACTGGAGTTAAGTTGTGGCACGTTTGGTCCCCTTTGGGAGAGGTAGCTGCCCGGAGCTGTTATCAGGTGCAGGAGTGAGTCTGTAGCTTGTTTAACTATCTTGAGGGGGGGACGGTGTTGTAGTTAGGTGTGGCGGTTGGATACTGAGGTTAAGTTGTGGCACGTTCGGTCCCCTTTGGGAGAGGGAGGTGTCCGGAGCTGTTATCAGGTGCAGGAGTGAGTCTGTAGCTTGTTTAACTCTCTTGAGGGGGGTTGGTACGGTGTTGTAGTTAGGTGTGGCGGTTGGATACTGGAATTAAGTTGTGGCACGTTCGGTCCCCTCTCCCTTCGGGAGAGGGTTAGGGTGAGGGGCATCTTTTTATCCCTATCTATCGGTCAAAAGGATAACTATGCGAAACTGGCAGGCTTCGAAATTACGAATCGCTCCGCTGTGGAGCGCGCTGTCCCTGGCGTTGTTGGCTATCGCCAGCCCGGCGTTACATGCTGAGGATGCAATGAAACCCACGTCGTCTCATTTTGCCTATATTGGTACCTATAACCCGAACGGTGAGGGGGTTTATCGCATGCAGGTGGATGCGAAAACCGGGGCACTGAGCGCCAAGACGCTGGTCAGCAGCCTACCTAATCCGGCCCAGTTGGTCACCGATGCCAAAGGAAAGACGCTGTACGTTGCCAGCGAAGTGGCAGATTTTAATGGCACCCAGCACGGGGGCATTGTCGCCTATCGCATCAACCCACAGGATGGTAGCCTGACGCCGCTTAATCAGGTGGATTCACAAGGCGCGGGGCCGGTTTACCTTTCTCTGACGCCGGATGGTCGTCATCTGCTGGTGGCCAACTATGTCAGCGGCAGCGTTGCGGCGTTCCCGGTGGACAGCGAAGGTAAATTGGGGCCAGCCAGTTCTGTGCAACAAGATGTTGGCCCTGCGGGAGCGGCCAAACCTGCCGCCGCAGTGGAAGGCAGCTTTGCCATCAGCGATCACAATGGCCCACATGCGCATATGATCGCCAGCGATCCGAGCGGCAAGTTTGTGTTCTCTATCGATCTGGGGCTGGATCGCATCTACCAATGGCGTTTCGATGCCGCCAGCGGCAAGCTGACGCCGAACGATCCGCCGTGGATCGCCGCCTCTTCCGCTGGAGCCGGCCCGCGCCACTTCATTTTCCACCCCAATGGTAAAATTGTCCTACTAATCAATGAGGAAGCATCTACACTTACCAGCTACCGCTTTGATAGCCAAAAGGGGACACTGAAACAATTACATGCAGTTTCAACTCTGCCTGCCGATTATAAGGGTACCAGCTTTGCCGCTGGCATTGCCTTGGCTGCGGATGGTAAAAATCTGTATGTCGCCAACCGCTTGCACAACAGCATTGCGCAGTTCAGCGTAAGCGGCGAGGGCGAACTGAAACCGGTGGCAGAGACCTGGACGCGAGGCGATTATCCGCGCACCATCACTTTGGATCCGAGTGGCCGTTATCTGTATGCCATGAATCAGCGTAGCGATAACGTAACCCGCTTTAGCGTAGAGCAGCTCAGCGGCAAGCTCAGTTTTGTTGAAGGCTACACCCCGGTGGGCAGCCCTTCACAAATGGTGTTCTTGCCAGCTGCGAAGTAACCAGTTGCCCGCCTGACCCCCTCAGGCGGGCACGTTCATAACGGAAAGAGAATGGTGAGATTTCCCTACCCACGTTTGGCATCGTTGTTCGATGCTTTGCAGTCCGAAACCTTGCCGCAGGACGAGCTGGCAAAGCGTTTTGCCGTGTCTACCCGCACGGTACGCGCAGATATCACCGCGCTGAACGATATTCTGGAGAGTTATGGTGCGCAGTTTGTCCACAGCCGCGGGGCAGGATATCGCCTGCAGGTTGATGATCAGGCCCGGTTTAGCGCACTCCAACATCGGGAACGTAAACAGCACGCCACGCCGCGCAGCGCGCAGGAACGGGTGCATTATCTGTTGATTCGCTTTTTGACCTCAGCCTTCTCGATGAAGCTCGAAGATCTGGCCGATGAATGGTTTGTCAGCCGGGGTACGCTGCAAAACGACATGGCTGAGGTGAGGGAGCGCCTGGCGCATTATCAGTTAACCATCGAGACCAAGCCGCGCTACGGTATGAAGCTGTTTGGTGCGGAAATGGCGATCCGCTCCTGCCTGACCGATCTGCTGTTTCAACTGCATCTGGCGGATGCGGAAAACCCATTGCTGAACAATGACATCCTTCATCAGCCGCAGGTACTGACCTTTGCCGGGCTGCTGCACCCGTTGCTGTCGCAATATGCCATTCGTCTGACCGATGAGGGTGAGCAATACCTGATTTTCTACTGTGCCGTGGCGCTGCGGCGCATCACGGACGGCTATCCGCTGCAGGATTTTGACGTGGAAGACGGTGATGATGCGGTGCGCAAAGCGTCAACCTGGCTGGCAGGTGAACTGAGCAAGGCCACGGGTAAAGAGATTGCGGCAGCGGAAGAGGCCTATTTGCGGGTCAACATCGCTGCCAGAAGGGTGCAGGAAGTACAGCCGACCAAAATCAACGCCGATGATGAAGAGGCGCTGGTGGATTACATCCTGTCCTACATCAACTCGCACTATAACTACAACCTGCAGAACGACAAGCAGCTGCGGGCCGATCTACTCACCCATATCAAAACCATGATCACCCGGGTGAAATACCAGATCAATATCCCGAACCCGCTGTTGGCCAACATCAAGCAGCATTATCCGATGGCCTATGATGTGACGCTGGCGGCAGTTTCGAGCTGGGGCAAACACACGCCTTATACCCTGAGCGAGAACGAAATCGGCTACCTGGTGCTGCATATTGGCGTCGGCCTGGAGCGGCACTACAACATTGGCTATGAGCGCCATCCGCAGGTGATGCTGGTGTGCGATACCGGTAACTCCACGGTGCGGATGATCCAGGCGCAGATTGCGCGCAAGTATCCGCAACTGGTGGTGACGCGCATCGTTTCGCTGCGTGATTACGAAATTCTCGACAGTATCGACGAAGATTTTATCATTTCCAATGCGCGCATCAGCGAGAAGAACAAGCCGATCGTGGTGATGTCGCCGTTCCCAACGGAGTATCAGCTAGAGCAGTTGGGCAAGCTGGTGCTGGTCGATCGCACCAAGCCGTACATGTTGGAAAAATTCTTTGATGCCAGCCACTTTATGATCGTCAACGAGCCGCTAACGCAGGAGCAGCTGTTTAGCAAAGTTTGCGCTCAGTTGGAGCAGGAAGGCTATGTGGGCAGCGATTTTTACCCTTCGGTCGTTGAGCGGGAGGCGATCGTTTCTACCCTGCTGGGGGAGGGGATTGCTCTGCCGCACTCTCTGGGGCTGTTGGCGAAAAAGACCGTGGTGGTCACGCTACTGGCGCCACAAGGTATTCCATGGGGAGAAGGCGAGGTGGCACACGTCATTTTCTTGCTGGCGATCAGCAAAAGCGATTACGAGGAAGCGATGGCGATCTACGATCTGTTCGTCACCTTTGTGCGCGAACGTTCGATGACCCGCCTGCTGGGCAGTGACAATTTTGACAGTTTCAAAGCGGTAGCGTTGGACTGCCTGAGCCGCATTTAATGGCTTCCCCCTCTGAATGCAGAGGGGGAACACCGCATTAATCGTCTTTCTTCTTGCCGAATATCTTCATCAGCGCGCCGACGATCAGCCCTAGGGCGATGCCGCCCAAAATCCAGTCAACCAAACTCATTGTTGTGCTCCTGCGATCCGCCAATTCTGATTATATTCAAAATGATGACAACGTGGCAATGTAGCCGAAGTGGTAGAAGTCTCATATGTTCAACCGTAGGGGCGCTGCAATGCTGCGCCCGATTAGCCGCATGCTGCGCCCGTTTAGCGCATCATTACGTTTCAATCAAGAACGCCCCATCGATCATTAACCTCCGCTGCTCGGTAGTGTAGCTGAGCCAGGAATTCTTGCTGTTGGACTTCTCCAGTACGATGGCCAGTTCCACCTTGCTAAGGGATAGCTCGTCCTGCCAGAACGGGGCGATGGCGTGGCGGGTGATAAAGTCGATCAAAAAGCGCGCCGGGCTGTCCTGCTCTTCAGGGAATAGCCGCAGGGCCAGTTCGGTCATTAATGCACGTTGTTGCGGCTGCTTGCTTTTCCCCAGCAATTCAAGGAACGGTAACAGCAGGCGGCCGCAGACCTGGCCGTGGTGGTAATCACGTAATGCGCCAACCTCGCCCGCGATGCCGTGGATCACACCTAAGCCCGCCATACTCAACGTCAGTCCACCCAGATAGGAAGCCTGCATAATCGCTTCGCGGGCCTCATCGCTCTGTTTCAGCACCGGCCAGGCGCAAAGGAACTGATGGATGCCGCTCAACGACATCTCGCGCGACAGGCTGCTGGCGGTCTTGGAAAGGTAGGCTTCAAACAGATGGGTGAAGGCATCGATAGCGCAATAGGCCAGTACATGGTCTGGCGCTCCTTTCAGCAGGTCAGGATCGAGGATTGCCACCTGCGGCACAAAGTTGTTATGCCGCAATGAGGCTTTCACCTTGGTGACCTGAGTATCGGTGATCACTGCGTTTTGGGTTACCTCGCTGCCGGTGCCTGCGGTGGTGGGGATGGCGATCAACGGCAGCGTTGCGCCACTGATTTTGCTGTCACCCACTTTTTCCATATAACGCAGGGTGGGCAGCGGGTGTTCGATCAGGGCAGCGAACGCCTTGGCGGCATCCAGCACGCTACCTCCGCCGATGGCTACCACTCTTTGCACCTGGCCTCGCCAGCGTGCCACCCATTGGTCGATTTCTTGCGGGGAGGCCTCATGGGCGACAATTTCTCTGCCCACCAGCAACGGCGTCAGCGCCGGGGCCAGTTCAGCATAGAGGGGACCGTTAAGGAACGATCGGCAGGTGAACAGCAGCGTGGTTTGCGACTCGGCCTGGAGCAGTGGGATCAGTTGCTGGATGCTGCCCTTGCCAAACCAGGCCTGCCGGTTGGCGATCATCAGACTAGTGGTCATGCTCTCTCCTTGGCGCATTTGGGCATCGAAACCACAGCATAATTCAGCCTGGCTGGGCGAACCAACGCTTTTCCGTCGCTTAACTCGAAATTGTTAAGATATTAACCAACTCGTATTGTGTGGTTAATCGTTGCAAGGGTCCAACTTGTGATTTGATTAACATGTAAACAGTAACACCCTTGCATTCTGGCCAATTGAATGCTTTTTATAGCCTGTTGGCCCAATATCGGTCGCTGATATGTTGGGTAATGTTGATTGTTAATTTATTAATGATTGCGGGGGCGGAATGAATATTCAGGTCGAAAGATTATCGGCGGTGATCGACGCAGTAGCGACCCGCCAATTCTATGCCAGCCTGCTGGGCTACCTGGAGGGCTTCTTCGCCTTTGATAATGCCATCGTCTATGCCTTCGAATATGGTCAGGCACCGCGCTGCCTGATGAAAACCGAGAAAGAAAACAGCGATGCGGTAAACCAGATTTACCAGCAGGGTGCTTACCTTGAAGATCCTTTTTACCAGGCGCTGAACGGCGGCGGCCATGGCGATGTGTTTACGCTGCGGCAACTGGCTCCCTGTGGTTTTTACCAGACGGATTACTACCGTAACTTTTACCGTAAAACCGGCTGGCACGACGAGGCTGGCGTGTTGCTGCAACTGACGCCGGAACGCGGACTAGGCATATTTTTCGGTTCGGCCCGGCAAACGGTCGGCGTGCGTTATCCCCAACTGGCTGACCTGCGTGGCGCGTTGACGCTGGTAAAAAGCGTGGCGCGGCTGCATGGGGAAGTGGTGGTCGCGGCTAATGTGCCCACTCCGTCCGCCCCGCTGTTAGATAGCGCAGCCCAGGCGCGCTATGCGTTAAGCCCACGTGAACGTGAGATCGTCGATCTGATCCTGAGCGGCAACGGATCGCAGCAGATCGCCGAACGGCTGTTTATCAGCCTGGGCACGGTAAAAAATCATCGCAAGAATATTTACGGCAAGCTGAATATTGGTTCTCAGGCCGAGTTGTTCAGCCTGTTCTTGAGTACCCCCCTGCGCCGTACGGCATAATGTTAAAAAAGTGTTGCGAATATCCCTAAAGGGACATAGCCGCCCACCCACGCTCTGCTGATAATCCAGGCTAAGGCAATGGGTAAAGGGAGTGCAGCAATGAATAATCAAATCGAATCGTTAACCTACTACGCGGCGACCAAGAAATACGATCTGCGCTTCCCCACGCTGGAAGAGGATCTGGATGTTGACGTGGTGATCATCGGCGGTGGCTTCTCCGGCATTAATACGGCGCTGGAACTGGCGGAAAAAGGCATCACCAATATCGCTATTCTGGAGGGCCGTCATCTGGGCTACGGCGGGACGGGCCGCAACGGTGGCCAGGTGATGGCCGGGATCGGCCACGATCTGGAGAAGATCAAACGCCACGTTGGCCCGGCAGGGTTAGAAACCATCTTCAAGATCAGCAACCTTGGTGCCGGGATTATCCGCGAGCGGATTAAAAAGTACGCCATCGACGCCGATTTCTGCTTTGGCTATGGCTACCTCGGCAGCAACGCCAGGCAGGAAAAGACCCTGCGTTCCTGGCTCAAAGAATTCAAAGCGGTCTCACCGGATGAAGAGATCGAGCTCTATACCGGCTCCGAAGTGAAACAGGTGGTGGGGTCTGATGCTTATACCTGTGCGTTGAAACACATGGGAGGTGGCCACGTTCATTCGCTCAACCTGCTGTTGGGGGAGGCGCAGGCGCTGAGTGGTTACGGGGTGAAAATCTTCGAAAACAGCAACGTGCTGAATGTGGAATATGGCCCGCGTATTACCGTGCGCACCGCTATGGGATCGGTACGCGCCAACAAGATGCTGTGGGCATGCAACGGCTTCCTCAACGGCATGGATCCCTTTATCTACAAAAAGACCATCAATACCTACGCCTTCCAGTTGGCGACAGAACCGCTGTCTGACGAGCTGATCCGCCAGATCAGCCCGATCCGTGGGGCTTACAGCGATATCCGGCCGGTGATCGACTATTACCGCGTCACCAACGAGAACCGCCTGTTGTTCGGTAGCGCCACCCGGCTGGTCGAATATATCCCTTCAGACCTGAAGGCCTGGAACCGCAACCTGATGCTGAAAGTGTTCCCGTATCTGAAGGACGTGAAGATCGACCTGGCCTGGGGCGGGCCGCTGTGTTGCAGCGCCAACCTGTTCCCGCAGATTGGCACTCTGCCGCAGCACGATAACGTGTTTTACGTGCAGGGCTATTCCGGCTTTGGGGTGACGCCGAGCCATATCGTTTGCAAGGTGCTGGCGGAAGGAATGAGTGAGGGATCCGATCGTTATGACCTGATGAGCTCGATCCCGCACGTGGATATTTTTGGCAAAGACAAGCTGCGCCGTGTGATGACCACCGCGGGCAAGGTTTGGCACCAGACTTCCGGCTACTGGAAGGGGCGTCGTTAGTCTGTGCCCCTCACCCCAGCCCTCTCCCACAGGGAGAGGGAGCTGAACGGAGCGCGTGGTTGGCTCGTACAGCTTCGGAAAGTAGGGATTAACAGGAAAGGCAGGGTATTACGCTGAAATATCAACAAACTCGATCGGTCCCCTCTCCCTGTGGGAGAGGGTTAGGGTGAGGGGTAATTCTTACCACTAATCTATAAGGAAAAACCATGAAACCATTACTGCTTAAGCAAGCGCTACCAGAACTGCAACAGATTGGCAGCGTCAGCAACCTGGGGGCCACGGTGGTTGCCGGTGAACCCAACGTCGGCGTGGCGATGATTTTTGGCGCGCCAACGGACAACCTGAACTGCGGTGTCTTCAGCTGCACCCGTGGCACCTTCGTGATGGAATACCCGTTTGCGGAACATGCCACGGTGTGGGAAGGCACGGCAACGCTGACCAATGAGAACACCGGCGAGTCGGTAAAGTATCAGGCCGGGGATTCCTGGTTTGTTGAGAAGGGCACCCCGGTACGCTGGGAAATCACCTCGGATCGTTTTGTGAAGCACTATCTGGCGATTGTCGAAGGCTAACCCGCAAGGAGGGCGATACGATGACGGATATTACATTGTTGCCACAGGTCACGGCCTTTCTGGACCGCCAGCAGGGCCATTACATTCATGGGCAACCCGTAGCCGGGGCAGGAGTAGAACGGTTTGCGGTGGTTAACCCGGCAACCGGGCTGGCTATCGCGCAGGTGAATGAAGGCGGCCAGGCTGAAGTCGATGCGGCAATGCAGGCGGCCTTTGACGCTTTCCACGGTAGTTGGGCACAGGTTTCGCCATTGGAGCGTGGTAACTGCCTGACGCGCCTGGCCGATCTGTTGCAAACCCATCGTGAGGAACTGGCGCAGCTGGAAAGCCTGTGTTCCGGCAAAACCATTCAGCTGTCTCGCGGGCTGGAAATCGATATGGCCTCGCAGTTCCTGCGCTACTTTGCCGGTTGGTCGAGCAAAATCAGCGGGGAAACGCTGAACGTTTCGTTGCCTTCCTTCCAGGGCGAGCAATACAGCGCATTTACCCGGCGTGAGCCGTTAGGTGTCGTGGTCGGCATCATTCCGTGGAACTTCTCGATCATGATCGCCATCTGGAAACTGGCTGCGGCGCTCACTTGCGGCTGTACGGTGGTGCTCAAGCCAAGTGAATACACGCCGCTAACCATGCTGCGGGTGGCCGAGCTGGCAACGCAAGCGGGCATCCCGGCAGGTGCCCTCAACGTGATCAGTGGTTCAGGCGCACGTCTTGGCCCTATGCTTATCGCCCATCCGCGTTGCGCCAAAGTGACCTTCACCGGCTCGGTGCCTACCGGGATCGCGGTGGGGAAAGCGGCGATGGAGCAAGGGATTGTGCGTACCACGCTGGAACTGGGGGGTAAGAATGCCGCCGCGTTTCTGGCGGACGTCTCGGTCGACAAAATGGTCGACGGGATTATCGAGGCGGGCTACCTGAATCAGGGCCAGATCTGTGCCGCAGCAGAGCGTTTCTACCTGCCTGCCAGCCATATCGATGAGGTACTGGCAAAGCTGACGCAGCGCTTGGCGGCCATGAAGGTAGGCTCACCGCTGGATGAGAGCACGGAAGTGGGGCCGCTGGCCAACGAGGCACATTACCGCAAGGTACTGGCGCTGTTTGACAAGGCACGGGCTGATGGCAGCCACATCGTCTGCGGCGGTCAGGCGTTGGCAGGTCCTGGCTTCTTTGTTGCGCCGACGGCGATCCGCGCTAACGGGCCGCATGATGCGTTAATGCGTGAGGAGACCTTTGGTCCGGTGGGCACTTTCCTGGCCTATGAGGATGAAGAGCAGATGATCGCCATGATCAACGATTCGCCTTATGGCCTGGCCGCTAGCCTGTGGACTAACGATCTCAGCAAGGCGATGCGCATGATCCCGCGGATTGAAGTAGGTACCTTGTGGATCAACATGCACACCTTCCTCGATCCGGCGTTGCCGTTCGGTGGGGTCAAATCGTCGGGGATGGGTAGAGAGTTCGGCAGCGCGTTTATCGAGCATTATACCGAGTTGAAATCGGTGATGGTGAGGTATTGATAGCTAGGCGGACGGAGCATACAGCTAGACGGGCGCAGCATGCGGCGCCCCTACAAGATTTGTCGTCGGGTGATTAGTCTTCGTCGAAGCCTGAATTAAACAGCTCAATCACCGCTGCCAGTGCCTGTACTTCCTCCGGCCCGGTAGCTTCAATTTCGATCTGGCGGCCCTGGGCGGAATCCAGCATCAGCAGCGCAATCACGCTGCTGGCTTCCGCTTCGGTGCCGCTGTCATTACGCAGCAGCACTTCGGCGTCAAAACTCTGCACCAGCTCAAACAGCTTCATTGCCGGGCGGGCGTGCATGCCCAGCTTGTTCTTGATCTCAACCGTCTGCTTGACCGTCATTGTTGTTTACGCTTTTCCAGTGTGCGGTGACGTGATTGCACATTTTTGCCGCGTGAACGGAAATAATCCGCCAACTGTTCAGCCACATACACCGAACGGTGCTTACCGCCGGTACAGCCAATGGCGACGGTCAGATAGCTGCGGTTGTTGGTCTCCAGCATCGGCAGCCACTGTTCCAGATAGCTACGGGTCTGGTAGATGAAGTTGTGCACTTCAGTGTGGCGATCGAGGAACGAGGCCACGGGCTTATCCAGGCCGGTCATCGGGCGCAGTTTAGGGTCCCAGTGCGGGTTGGGCAGGAAACGGACGTCGAACACGTAATCGGCATCGATAGGAATGCCGTGCTTGAAGCCGAAGGATTCGAACACCATCGTCAGCTCGCGTTCGCGTTTGCCCAACAGACGGGTACGCAGCATTTCCGCCAACTCGTGCACCGACATTTCCGAGGTATCGATAATCAGATCGGCACGGGAACGCAGTGGCTCAAGCAGATCGCTTTCTTCATCGATCGCGCTTTCCAGCGACAGGTTCTTGGCAGAGAGAGGATGCAGGCGACGGGTGTCGCTGTAGCGGCGGATCAGGGTGTTGCGATCGGCATCAAGGAACAGCAGCTGCGGCGTGAAGCTCTCCGGCAGCTGGGTCATTGCATATTCAAACACTTCCGGCGATTCCGGCATGTTACGGACGTCGATGCTTACCGCAGCGGAGCTATTACGTTCGGCCAGCGTCTGGGCCAGCTGTGGCAACAACACCACGGGCAGGTTATCAACGCAGTAAAAACCCATGTCTTCCAACGCCCGCAAGGCGACGGATTTCCCCGAACCGGAACGGCCGCTGACAATCATCAGCACCATGTGGTAACTCCCCTGGCATCTCAATGGCGTTCATCGCCACCGTTAGGATCTATTATCCGGGCCACGGCCCGGATATATCGTAAGTAAAACAGTAGCGTTTTCATGGCAGAAAGTCACGCCAGCCGCTGGTTACTCGGTGATGATCTGATACAGCTCTTCGTCGCTCAGCGCTGCGCGCAGGCGGCGGCACACGGTTTTGTCGGCCAGCCGTTTGGCAACCAGCGACAGCGTATGCAAGTGAGTTTTACATTGATCGGCCGGTACCAGCAAGGCGAACAGCAGATCGACTGGTTGATTATCAATGGCATCAAAGGCGATAGGTTGCTCAAGGCGGATAAACACGCCAACGGCCCGCAAAGTGTCCTCTTCCAGTTTGCCGTGTGGGATCGCGATACCGTTGCCGATACCGGTACTGCCCATACGTTCCCGGGTGAGTACTGCGTCAAACACCACCTGCGAAGGTAGGTTAAGCTGCTTGGCCGCCAGCTCGCTGATAATTTCCAAAGCCCGTTTCTTGCTGGTGCAGTGTACCGAGCTTCTGGTGCACTCGATGTTTAACACCGAGCTTAATTGCATTATTTCGTTGTTCATCTCATCTTCACTTAAAACCGCGTCCTGTCGCTTTATTGCAAGCCTGCTTTACCATTGGAAAGTAGGCTTGCGCTGATAACCTTCATGAAACGGTTTTTCGCCTGTTTAACCCTGATGGCTTATCGGCGCATACCCATACAGGTGCTGCGCCGAGGGTTGCCGTGTAGCCAATGCGACTACGATGCGGGCCATTACGCATCGCATAACGGCCCAGAATGTCAGTGTTGCTTTAGTTTGTCTTTATGTTTGTTCAATTGACGCGCCAGTTTGTCGATCAGACAGTCAATTGCGGCATACATATCTTCTTTTTCCGAGGTGGCGTGCAACTCGCCCCCATTCACATGCACCGTTGCTTCCGCAATCTGCTGCACTTTTTCCACACTGAGTACGACATATACCTGGTTAATGCGGTCAAAATACTGCTCGAGTTTGGCAAACTTGGTGTTGACGAACTCACGCATTGGTTCGGTGATTTCGACGTGGTGTCCGGTAATGTTGAGCTGCATAATGTCTTCCTTCTCTATAGAGGTCAAACCAACTGTTTACGCTGGTTGGACGGCGGGATGGACAAAGACTCTCGGTACTTGGCAACGGTGCGCCGCGCCACCATGATCCCCTGATCGGAAAGCATCGTGGTCAGCTTGCTGTCGCTAAGCGGTTTGGCAGGATTTTCCGCCGCGATCAATTTCTTCACTAACGCCCGGATCGCCGTAGAGGAGGCTTCGCCACCGCTGTCGGTATTCACATGGCTGGAGAAGAAATACTTCAATTCGAAAATACCACGCGGGCTGTGCAGGAACTTCTGCGTCGTCACGCGTGAGATTGTCGATTCATGCATTTCCACGGCCTGAGCGATATCCGCCAGCACCATGGGTTTCATAAATTCTGCACCCTGTTCAAAGAACGCCTCCTGCTGTTCGACAATACAGCGGGTCACCTTGAGCAGCGTGTCGTTCCGGCTTTCCAGGCTCTTGATCAGCCACTTCGCTTCCTGCAAATTGCTGCGGATATACTGGCCGTCGGCATCGTTGCGCACCGTGTTGCCGAGTGCCGCATATTGCTGATTGATTTTCAGCCGTGGGATGCTGTCTGCATTAAGCTCTACTACCCACTTATCTTGCACCTTGCGCACCAGCACGTCCGGGATCACATACTCGGATTCACCGGTATTGATCGACTGCCCAGGGCGCGGATCGAGCGAGTGGATCAACACCATCGCTTCTTTCAGTGTATCTTCTTTTAAGCGAGTTGTTCGCATCAGGCTGCGAAAGTCGTGGTTGGCCAGCAAATCCAGATGCTCGCTGACGATCAGGCGGGCTTCCGCCAGATAGGGCGTGTCTTTGGCGTACTGGGAAAGCTGGATCAACAGGCAATCACGCAGATCGCGCGCCGCGACGCCGACCGGATCAAAACGCTGTACGCGTTTCAATACCGCTTCGACCTCGTCCATCGTTACATTATCGTCACCCATACTCTCCAGAATGTCTTCCAGCGGTACGGTGAGATAGCCGGTGTCATCAACGGCGTCGACGATCGAGGTGGCGATGGCGGCATCGGTGTCAGAGAACGGCGTCAGATCCACTTGCCACATCAGGTAGTCCTGCAGCGTTTGCGTGGTTTCGCCCTGGTAGACCGGAAGTTCATCATCGCCATAGTCGGTACCGGTGCCGGAAGGGGTACCCGCGGTATAGATCTCATCCCAGGTAGCATCCAGAGGCAGCTCTTCGGGCATGTCCTTCTGTTCCAGCGCTTCGCGGGTGTCTAGCCCTTCGGTCTCGACGCTTTCTTTGGTGTCGATCTCTTCGTGCTGATCTTCGGTCTGTTCAAGCAGCGGGTTGCTCTCTAGTGCCAGTTGGATCTCCTGCTGGAGCTCAAGCGTGGACAGCTGCAACAGGCGGATCGCCTGCTGAAGTTGGGGGGTCATGGCCAGTTGCTGGCTGAGCCTGAGTTGCAAACCTTGCTTCATAATCTTCTGCTACTTCCGTTAACGGCGGCCTGTTGGCCTGCCGCTGGAACCTACAGGCGGAACTCTTCGCCCAGATAAACGCGTTTCACCTGCTCATCGGCCAGGATGGCGTCCGGCGTGCCGTGGGCAATCAGCTTGCCCTGGCTGACGATATAGGCACGTTCGCACACGTCCAGCGTCTCGCGCACGTTATGATCGGTGATCAGCACGCCAAGGCCGCTGTCGCGCAGGTGCTCGATGATTTTCTTGATATCGATAACGGAAATCGGGTCAACCCCGGCGAAAGGTTCATCCAGCAGGATAAATTTCGGGTTGGCGGCCAACGCACGGGCAATCTCCACGCGGCGGCGTTCACCACCGGAAAGCGATTGGCCCAGGTTGTCACGCAGGTGGGAGATATGAAACTCTTCCAGCAGCTCGATAGCCCGATCGTTGCGTTGTTCACTGGTGAGATCGTTGCGGATCTCCAGCACTGCCATCAGGTTGTCGTAAACACTCAGGCGGCGGAAGATAGAGGCTTCCTGCGGCAGGTAACCGATACCGCGGCGTGCGCGGGCGTGCAGCGGCAGGATACTGATATCTTCGTCATCGATCACGATGCGCCCGGCGTCGCGTTGAACGATGCCAACCACCATGTAGAAAGTGGTGGTCTTACCGGCACCGTTTGGCCCCAGCAGGCCAACGATCTCGCCAGATTTCACTTTCAGGCTCACGTCTTCAACGACTTTGCGGCCTTTGTAGGCTTTCGCCAGGTTTTCTGCGATGAGTGTTGCCATAAGTAATTAGTTACTCTTCTTTTGACCGTTTTTGTCTTGCAATTGTGATGGCACCAGAACCGTGGTCACGCGTTTGCCTTTATCGCTGAACGCCTGCATCTGCTGCTGTGGCACCAGATAGGTAATACGGTCGCCCTTCACATTGCTATCGAGCTGTTCCAGATAGGCGTTGCCGGTGAGGGTGATCAGCTGCGGCGCGACGTCGTAACGAACTTTCTGCGCATGGCCTTTCACCGGCTTGCCGTTGTCCTGCATCTGGTAGAAGGTTACCGGATTGCCGAACGCTTCAATATAGGTTTTGTTCTGATCGCCACCCGGGCGTGTGACCACGACCTTGTCGGCCTTGATCTCAATGGTGCCCTGCTTGATCACCACGTTGTCGGTAAAGGTGCTGACGTTGCTCTGCATATCCAGCGACTGTTTCAGCGAGTCGATACTTACCGGTTGGTCAGAGTCGGATTTCAACGCCAATGCGGGGGAGCTGGCGGTCAAAACGAGGCTGACGATCAACAGATTACGGAGTTGGCTTTTGGTTCTGAATTTCATAGTTGGTCTTGACCTTATCAATCAGCTCAGCGGTTTTGTTCCGCAGATTGCCACGCATTTTCATGCCGTTAGAGGTGAAATTCGTGCCGAACAGGGTGACTTCATCATCGGAAGAAACGTCCTGGGTGACCAGATTAATCTGGGCATTATCGGTTTTAATTTTTTCCAGCTGTGAGGTGGTTGTCAAACTGTTCACCTCTACGTGGCCGTACAGATACAGCATGCGGTTTTTGGTCAGCTTGGCGCGATCGGCGCGTATTGACCAAGTGGCCACGGCATGCTCATCAAACAGTGTCATCACCGGCTGGGTGAACCAGCTTAACTCATCGGCGGTGTAATATTTAACCTCTTCTGCCACCAGCTTGTAGCTTAGCTGCCCGGCCGGATTGTATACCACAGTCACGGTATGCTGGCTCTGATAGGTCGGGTCTTGGTTATTGACCGGTACCGAATTGCCGTCATCGCTGAAATCGGCCATGTTCCAGCCAATCAGCGCCAGCGCGATCACGGTCAGCAAGATGGTGATCCAAAGTTTGGTTTTACTCATATTGACAGCCCTTTGGCGTCCTCCAGCTTGTTTTGCGCCAGCAGGATCAGGTCGCACAGCTCGCGCACCGCACCACGGCCACCGTTGATTCGGGTGACATAATGGGCACGAGGTAACAATAATGGATGCGCATCGGCCACCGCGACGGCCAGACCGACTTCGGCCATGACCGGCCAGTCGATCAGATCGTCGCCGATGTAGGCGATTTCATCTGGCATCAGGGACAGTTTATCCAACAGTTCACGGAAGGCCAAAAGCTTATCGGACTGCCCTTGATACAGATGGGTGATATCCAACGTTTTTGCCCGGTCTTCCAACAGCTTGGCCGAACGCCCGGTGATGATGGCCACCTCGATACCCGAGGTTTTCAGGCAGCGGATGCCATAGCCGTCACGGACGTTGAAGGCTTTCAGCTCTTCACCGTTATTACCCATGTAGATCAGGCCGTCTGACAGCACGCCGTCGACATCACAAATCAACAGGCGGATTTTCCCGGCGCGGGCCATGACTTCTTCAGCTACCGGCCCGTAACAGGTTTCAACCAGACTCATGCAGTGGGTTCCTTTCATTAAACGACGCCAGCGCGCAGCATGTCATGCATATGTACCACACCCAGCAATTGGTCGCCATCGGCAACCAGCACGGCGGTGATATGGCGTTGCTGCATCAGGTTGAGCGCATCGACTGCCAGCAGGTTCGGGCGTACCCGGATACCGCCCAGCGTCATGACGTCGGTGATGTTGGCATTATTCAGATCGATGCCCATATCGAACACCCGGCGTAAGTCACCGTCGGTAAAAATACCGGCGATTTTCATCAGATCGTCGCAGATCACCGTCATGCCCAGGTTTTTACGAGTGATCTCCAGCAGCGCGTCGCGCAGAGAGGCTTCGGGGCTGACGTGCGGAATTTCATCGCCGCTGTGCATGATATCACTAACGCGCAGCAGCAGGCGGCGGCCCAATGCTCCCCCAGGGTGAGACAGGGCGAAATCTTCCGGGGTAAAGCCACGGGCTTTCAGCAGCGCTACGGCTAACGCATCGCCCATGACCAAGGTGGCGGTGGTGCTGGTGGTAGGAGCCAGACCCAGCGGGCAAGCCTCCTGCGGTACCTTGATGCACAGATGCACATCTGCCGCCTTGCCCATCGAGCTTTCCGGGTTGTTGGTCATGCAAATCAGTGGGATCTGCTGGCGTTTCAATACCGGGATCAGCGCCAGAATTTCGTTCGACTCACCGGAGTTGGAAATCGCCAGTACAATGTCCTGCGCTGATACCATGCCCAGATCGCCGTGGCTGGCCTCAGCCGGATGCACGAAGAACGCCGGGGTTCCGGTACTGGCCAGCGTGGCGGCAATTTTGCAGCCGATATGGCCGGATTTACCCATGCCCATGACCACGACTTTACCGCAGCATCCGGCGATCGCTTCACATGCCCGGGTAAAATCTGCATTGATGTACTGATCGAGCTGGGCCAGGCCATCACGCTCAATCTGAAGCACTTCTTTGCCGGCCTGCTGAAAGTCAAAGCCCGGTTGCAACTGGATAGATGACATACACATTCCCAACGGTTTTACCCGTCATCCTTCAAGATACAGGGGTGTTGGCTGCCTTCAATTACCCTGGTCACTTAGTGAGCTAAGCTCCCAGGGATGCTTTCAGTTGCCGCCTACCTGTATCTCGAATGCTATAGGGTAAAGCTAAAAGAGCTGAAAAGGGTTAAAGAACAGCACTGCAAGATACGCAATAAAGCCACATAATAACAGAGCTCCCGCCAGATGACCGATACGATGTTTGCGGCCAATACACAGCGCGGCAAGCAGGATACCGGCCGCCAGCATCACCCAGTAATCGCGCTGGAAGGCGGCGGGATCGATACTGCCCGGTGATAGCAGGGCAGGGACACCCAGTACGATTACCGTATTAAAAATCGTCGAGCCGATGATATTCCCTACCGCCATATCATCTTCGCCTTTTAGTGCTCCGGCGATCGAGGTGGCCAATTCGGGCAGGCTGGTGCCGATGGCGATAATCGTCAGGCCAACTACCAGTTCACTCAGGCCAAAGTAGTGGGCAATCACCGAAGCGTTGTCGATGATCATCCTTGATGACAGCGGCAGAATAATGAAGGCCAGCACCAGCCAGAGAATGGCTACCGTGTTGCTGCTGTCCTGCGGCAGTTCGGCGAGTTGCTCCACCGTCAGGCTGTCGTTGCCTTCACGTTGCGCCAGCCTGGCGATTTTCAGCATCAGCAGAATAAAACCGGTGGCGGCCAACAGCAGCAGCACGCCATCGAACCGGCTCAGGGTGTTATCCATCAGCACGTAGCCGCACAGCAGGATAACCCCCAGCATCAGCGGCAGTTCACGCCGTAACACTTCGGAGCGAACCGACAGCGGATGGATCAGGGCTGCCACCCCCAGGATCAGTAAAATATTGGTGATGTTGGAGCCAATCACGTTACCCACCGCCAGGTTGGTCTGCCCATTGAGGGCGGCGGTGACCGACACGATCAATTCTGGCAACGAAGTGCCTATACCGACTATCGTCATGCCGATAATCAACGGGGGAACCCCCAGCGAACGGCTAATCACCGCCGCACCATAAACTAATCTATCCGCCCCATACACCAGTAAAAATAAACCAACGATCAACAGCACTATCGCGAGAAACATTCAGGGTCCTATATTGGGGTATTATCCCGGTTCGTTGGTTAAAGGCCATCATCGGCCAGCTTGCACACCCCTCGTTGCACACAACAACGAATTTTCCCGGTAAAAGATCGAACCATAAGACTGCGACTCATCCTGATGAACTGGCTTTGTAGGGGCGCCGCATGCTGCGCCCTCAGAAACATTCTCAGTTTGTCATCAGTCAGACTTTATTTTTTGCGTTATTTCCTAATTTTGACCGTCTGGAGCCTAAAAGTAAAACCTATGGCATCATTGGTAGCGCATTGAGGGTAAGTTTCGGTAAAAATAAGACGTATAGCCCCCTATTGCTTTACCATCACGGATGATTTGGCAAAAAAATAGCCTGTACAGGATCAATAAACATGCACCAGAAGGCAGATAATCTGGTCGAAGTGCGCGGCATGAGCTTCTCTCGCGGCGATCGGCTGATATTCGAAGACATCAACCTGACGGTTCCCCGTGGCAAAGTGACGGCCATCATGGGGCCGTCCGGCATTGGTAAAACCACGCTGTTACGCCTGATTGGTGGCCAGTTGACCCCGGACAGCGGCGAGATCTGGTTTGATGGGGACAACATCCCGGCGCTGTCGCGCCATCAGTTGTATGAGTCACGCAAGAAGATGAGCATGCTGTTTCAGTCGGGAGCGCTGTTTACCGATCTGACGGTATTTGAGAACGTGGCTTACCCGCTGCGTGAGCACAGCCGCCTGCCGGAGCCGATCCTGCGCAGCACGGTGCTGATGAAGCTGGAAGCCGTAGGGCTACGTGGCGCGGCAGATCTGATGCCGAACGAACTTTCTGGCGGTATGGCGCGGCGAGCTGCCTTGGCGCGTGCTATCGCGTTGGATCCGACATTGATCATGTTCGACGAACCCTTCGTTGGCCAGGATCCGATCACCATGGGCGTGCTGGTCAAGCTGATCGATGAGCTGAATAACGCGCTCGGGATCACCTGCATCGTGGTATCCCATGATGTGCCAGAAGTCTTGAGTATCGCGGATTACGCCTATATTGTGGCGGATCACCATGTGATTGCCGAAGGCTCGGCAGCGCAATTACAGAACAATCCTGATGCACGAGTGCGTCAGTTTCTGGATGGTATTGCCGATGGGCCGGTACCATTCCGTTACCCGGTCGGTGATTATCAGACAGAGCTTTTAGGGGAAGGGAGTAAATAACTTCATGTTTTTAAAGGCGTTAGCGTCGTTAGGACGCCGTGGCATCAACACCAGCGCAGCCTTTGGACGCGCCGGGCTGATGCTGTTCCACGCGCTGATCGGGCGCCCGGAGCCGCGTAAACAATGGCCGCTGCTGCTCAAACAGCTACACAGCGTGGGCGTGCAGTCGCTGCTGATCATCATGGTTTCCGGCTTGTTTATCGGCATGGTGTTGGGGTTGCAAGGTTATATCGTCCTCACCACCTACAGTGCCGAGGCGAGCCTGGGCATGATGGTGGCGTTGTCATTACTGCGTGAGCTGGGGCCGGTAGTGACCGCTCTGCTGTTCGCTGGCCGCGCCGGTTCAGCTCTGACGGCCGAAATCGGTCTGATGAAGGCCACCGAGCAGCTCTCCAGCCTGGAAATGATGGCGATCGATCCGCTGCGGCGTATCGTTGCCCCACGTTTCTGGGCCGGTCTTATTAGCATGCCGCTGCTGACGATTATTTTCGTGGCCATCGGTATCTGGGGCGGCGCGATTGTCGGCGTGGACTGGAAAGGCATCGACAGCGGTTTCTTCTGGTCGGCGATGCAAGGGGCCGTTGAATGGCGTCAGGATTTACTTAACTGCCTGATCAAGAGCGTGGTGTTTGCCATTACCGTTAGCTGGATTGCGATCTTCAATGGTTATGATGCCGTACCGACCTCTGAAGGGATTAGTCAGGCAACGACAAGGACCGTGGTACATTCGTCACTGGCGGTGTTGGGATTGGATTTCGTGCTGACTGCACTGATGTTTGGGAATTGATTTGATGCAAACGAAGAAGAGTGAAATCTGGGTTGGGGCGTTTATGCTGATTGCGCTGTGCGCCATCATCTTCCTCTGCCTCCAGGTGGCCAATATTAAATCGATCGGTAATGAACCGACTTACCGTATCTACGCCACCTTCGATAATATCGGTGGTTTGAAAGCGCGTTCACCAGTGAAGATTGGTGGTGTGATGATTGGCCGGGTTGCGGCTATCTCGCTCGACCCGAAGACCTACACACCACGCGTGGCGCTGGATATCCAGCAACAATACAACCAGATCCCGGACACCAGCTCGCTGGCGATCCGCACCTCAGGGCTGCTGGGTGAACAGTATCTGGCGTTGAACGTCGGTTTTGAAGATCCCGAGATGGGCACGACTATCCTTAAGGATGGTGGGACCATTCAGGACACCAAATCAGCCATGGTGCTGGAAGACTTGATCGGCCAGTTCCTCTACAAGAGCGGTGGTCAGGATAGCCCGAATTCACCGGATGGCTCCGCTGCAGCTCCGGCACCGGATGCCGCTGCGCATTCCGCTACAACTCACTAATCGAGGAAACCTGCATGTTTAAACGTTTTTTAATGGTTGCCCTGCTGGTGGTTGCACCGCTAGCTAATGCGGTCGATCAGACTAACCCATACAGCCTGATGCAAGACGCTGCGCAGAAAACCTTCACCCGCCTGAAAAGTGAGCAGCCAAAAATCAAGCAGGATCCTAACTACCTGCGCACCATCGTGCATGAAGAGCTGATGCCGTTCGTGCAGGTGAAATATGCCGGTGCGTTGGTGCTGGGCCGTTACTACAAAGACGCCACGCCAGCCCAGCGTGAAGCTTACTTCACTGCCTTCCAAGCCTATCTGGAGCAGGCGTATGGTCAGGCGTTAGCCATGTACCAGGGCCAGACCTATCAGATCGAACCGGAACAGCCGCTAGGCAATGCCGATATCATCGCGATCCGCGTGACCATCATCGATAAAGGGGGCCGCCCACCGGTGCGTCTGGATTTCCAATGGCGCAAGAACAGCAAAACCGGCCACTGGCAGGCGTATGACATGATTGCCGAAGGCGTCAGCATGATCACCACCAAGCAGAATGAGTGGGCATCGACTCTGCGCCTCAAAGGCGTTGACGGTTTGACCCAGCAGCTGCAAGCGGCCGCCAAACAGCCGATCACCCTGGATCAGAAAAACTGATGGCCGCAGCGCTGAGCTGGGAATCACAACAGCAAACGCTGGTGCTGAGCGGCGAGCTGGATCGTGAGACGTTATTGCCGCTGTGGCAGCAACGTGAGACGCTGTTGGCAGATAAAACCGTGATTGATGTCGCTCAACTGCAGCGCGTGGACTCTTCCGGTCTGGCCCTGCTGCTGCATTTACGTGAGCAACGGAGCCAGCAGGGAATTGAGATAAAAATTTCCGGCATCACCGATCGGCTGCAAACGCTGATCACGCTCTACAATTTGTCAGCAATAATGCCTGTCGAAACCGCTAGTTAGCCACATTTATGGCTGTTCGACCGGGAAAAATCAGTTAAAGGCCCCTGTTGCTCAGGGGCTTTTTCTTTGGTTTAAGAAAGCGGCGGATTCCACTAAGATAGACGCCAAGAAGTCGCCCCGGGTGACTATGATCCTTCGATGCGGAATTGGATACTATGGAAAATAGCGAAATTAAAGACGTGCTGATGAAGGCGTTGGCACTGGAAGAAGCGCATGTGACCGGCGATGGCAGCCATTTTCAGGTGATCGCCGTGGGTGAACTGTTCGCCACCATGAGCCGCGTCAAGAAACAGCAAGCCGTCTATGCGCCGCTGATGGAATACATCGCGGACAACCGCATTCATGCTTTGTCGATCAAGGCATATACCCCAGAAGAGTGGCAGCGGGATCGCAAACTCAACGGATTTTAAGGCTGTTTGCCCGGCGGGCAGGCAGCTCAGAACAGATAACAGAGAGTAGTTAAATGGATAAATTTCGTGTGCATGGCCGGACCCGTCTTAGCGGTGAAGTGACCATTTCCGGGGCGAAAAACGCCGCCCTGCCGATCCTGTTTGCCGCCTTGCTGGCGGAAGAGCCTGTCGAACTGCAAAACGTCCCGAAGCTAAAGGACATTGACACCACCATCAAACTGCTCAGCCAGTTGGGTACCAAGATCGAGCGTAATGGCTCGGTCTATGTTGATGCCAGCGGCGTGAACGAGTTTTGTGCTCCCTACGATCTGGTGAAAACCATGCGTGCCTCCATTTGGGCATTGGGGCCACTGGTAGCGCGCTTTGGCCGCGGCCAGGTCTCACTGCCAGGTGGTTGTGCCATTGGCGCACGTCCGGTTGACCTGCACATTACCGGCCTGGAGCAGCTGGGTGCGGAAATCAAACTGGAAGAGGGCTATGTCAAGGCCTCTGTGGAAGGACGCCTGAAGGGCGCACATATCGTGATGGATAAGGTCAGCGTAGGCGCGACCGTCACCATCATGAGTGCTGCAACCCTGGCGACCGGTACCACCATCATCGAGAATGCGGCACGTGAGCCGGAAATCGTTGATACCGCCAACTTCCTCAACACGCTGGGTGCCAAAATCAGCGGCGCGGGCACGGACAGGATCACCATCGAAGGCGTTGAGCGCCTGGGTGGCGGGGTTTACCGTGTGCTGCCAGACCGTATCGAAACCGGTACCTTCCTGGTTGCCGCTGCCGTTTCCGGTGGCAAGGTGCTGTGCCGTAATACCCGTCCAGATACGTTGGATGCGGTGTTGGCCAAACTGCGTGAAGCAGGGGCCGATATCGAAGTCGGTGAAGACTGGATCAGCCTGGACATGCATGGCAAACGCCCGAAAGCGGTAACCCTGCGTACGGCTCCACACCCTGGTTTCCCAACCGATATGCAGGCGCAGTTCAGCCTGTTGAACCTGGTAGCGGAAGGGACCGGCGTGATCACCGAGACGATCTTCGAAAACCGCTTTATGCACGTGCCTGAGCTGATCCGTATGGGCGCACACGCAGAAATCGAGAGCAACACCGTGATTTGCCACGGCGTAGAGCAGCTTTCTGGTGCACAGGTGATGGCGACCGATCTACGTGCCTCTGCTAGTCTGGTATTAGCGGGTTGTATTGCCGAAGGCGTAACGGTGGTAGATCGTATTTATCACATCGACCGTGGCTACGAGCGCATCGAAGACAAACTGCGTGCGCTGGGTGCCAATATCGAACGTGTGAAAGGCGAGTAATCGATAGTTTTAGCCTGTTTGTGCGAATAAAGCCCGGCTTGCCGGGCTTTTTGCTAACTAATTATTATCCTCCGGGAATTCCCCCACCGCCATATGCAGCGTAATGCGTTGCCCATCGCGCAGCACTACCACCGGGATCTCCGTCCCTGGGCGGATCTCCGCCACCTGATCCATCGTCTCCAATACCGACACCGCCGGTTTGTTATCGACGTTAATGATGATGTCATTAATACGGAACCCCGCATTGGCGGCCGGGCCGTTAGGGGTAATTTCGGTCACGATGATCCCCTGCAGGCGATCGATGCCGGTCGCCGAGGTGCGCACCGGGATAATCTCTTTGCCCTGAATACCAAAGTAGCCGCGGATCACCCGGCCATCACGGATCAGCTTATCCATGATCTTGGTCGCTAGCTCTACCGGGATGGCAAAGCCTAGCCCCTCTGGCGTTTCGCCATCGGTGATCTTGTCATAGGTCAGCGTGTTGATGCCCATCAGCTCACCCAGGGAGTTAACCAGCGCACCGCCGGAGTTACCCCGGTTGATTGAAGCATCGGTTTGCAGGAAGGTTTGTCGCCCGGTGGTGCTCAGGCTGATACGCCCGGTGGCGCTGATAATGCCCTGGGTAACGGTTTGCCCAAGGTTGTACGGGTTACCGATCGCCAGCGCCACATCACCGATGCGTGCGGGGCGTGCGGTATTAATTGGGATCACTGGCAAGTTGCCCGGATCGATTTTCAGCACGGCCAGGTCGGTCAGGCTATCGGAGCCGACCAATAACGCCTCATAGCGACGGCCATCTTGCAGTACGGCGGTGATCTGCTGGGCGTCTTTGATTACATGGCGGTTGGTAATGATATAGCCGCGATCGTTCATGATCACACCGGAACCCAGGGAGAGCACGTTGGTCGCGCCGCTGATGTTGCGGTTGTAGATGTTGACGACGGCAGGGGCAGCCCGGCGCACGCCGGTGTTATAGCTGGCCGGCGTTTGATCGCTGGTATTCTCAGATTTGCTGGCGAATATGTTATTGGCGGAACGCAATACAGGCAGGGCGGCCAGCAGTATACCGGCAACGACCAAACCAATAACAATAGAACGCAAGAGCTTAGCAAACATAGAGTTTTAGTTAGTGTTGGGGAAGATGAACGGAGGATAGCACGAGTTAACCGGGCGCAGTATGCTGGCGCGCCCGGTTTCGCAACAAATTAACGCAGCAACAGATAAATGTTTTCGTCGCCACGAACGATGTTCAACGCCATCACCGCCGGTTTAGCCTCAAGCAGTTTACGCAGTGCGTTGATGTTTTCAACGCGCTGACGGTTGACGCCGATGATCACATCTCCTTTCTGCAGGCCAAACTGCGCCGCCGGAGTGCCTTTATCCACCTTGTCGATCTTCACGCCTTTATCACCGTTTGGCAGCGCACCGTTGGTGAGGGAGGCACCTTGCAGCGCAGGCGACAGCGTTTCGGCATTGGTTGATACGCTTTCGCTGTTATCCAGGGTGACGGCAACGTCCATGGCTTTGCCTTCACGCAGCAGGCCTATTTTAACGGTAGTGCCCGGTGCGGTGGTGCCCACTTTGGCACGCAGCTCGGCAAAGCTGCTGATAGGCTTGCCATCCAAGGAGACCAAAATGTCTCCAGCTTTGATCCCGGCTTTGGCGGCGGCGGATTTTGGCATTACTTCACTGATAAAGGCTCCGCGTTGGGCATCCGTATTGAATGCTTTCGCCATATCGGCGGTCATTTCACTGCCTTTGATGCCCAGCAGACCGCGCTTCACTTCGCCAAACTCAATCAACTGCTTGCTCAGGCTCTGTGCCATGTTACTTGGAATGGCGAAGCCGATACCGATGTTGCCGCCGCCCGGTGCCAGGATCGCGGTGTTGATACCGATCAGCTCACCATTCAGGTTCACCAGCGCGCCGCCGGAGTTGCCACGGTTGATGGAGGCATCGGTCTGGATGAAGTTTTCCAGCCCTTCCAGGCTCAGGCCGCTACGGCCCAGAGCTGAGATGATGCCGGAGGTCGCCGTCTGGCCAAGGCCGAACGGGTTACCGACGGCTACGGCGAAGTCACCAACACGCAGCTTGTCGGAGTCGGCGATTTTTACCGCCGTCAGGTTTTTGACATCGCTGACCTGCAGCAGGGCAATGTCAGACTGTTCGTCGCGGCCAATCAGCTTGGCGTCATATTCGCGGCCATCATTGAGCTGTACGCTGATCTTATCGGCGTTGTTGATGACGTGATTGTTGGTGAGGATGTAACCCTTCGCCGCGTCAATAATCACACCGGAACCCAGCCCTTCAAACGGGCGAGTGCTTTCCTTCGGTGTAGGCATGTTCGGGCCAAAGAAGAACTTAAACTGCTCTGGCAGCTGTGGCTGGCGTTGTACCTGAGTGCCTTCTACACGTACGCTAACGACGGCGGGCAGCACTTTTTCCAGCATCGGCGCCAGGCTTGGCAGCGACTCACCAGCAACGGCGGCAGGCATGGCTGCGTTGGCTGCCGGGAGGGAGGCAAATGCCAGGCTAATGCTCATTGCTAATGCACTAAGAATTAAAGATCTTTTCTTCATTGGTTATAGCTCTCTCAAAACCTGCCGGTGAAATTTTTTACGATACTGCCATAGCAATACCATTTGTGAAGTCTAGGACAATGAATTTACGCGAAAAGTTCACTTAATCGTCAAGAGTAAGCATAGTCAGGGCGGGGAATGAGGGACGAACAAAGTGAACAACCCGTGGGATTTCCCCACGGGTCAGTATAACGGGGAATTAATTGCTGCGTGGTGCGCCGCGCAGCAGGCCAGATGCCCCTTCGGAGTAGTCACGAGGCATCTCCACCGGAGCCTGATCGTTATCCGCTTCCGATTCGGACAGACGGTAGCGGAACGGGTTGTCCTGCATCGGCAGATCCGGCAGCAGGTTATTGGAGCTTTTCGCCATATGCTGATACAGCTGGCGATAGTCGCGCGCCATGTTATCCAGCAGTTCAGCACTGCGGGCAAAATGGCCAACCAGCTCCTGACGGTACTCTTCAAGCTCGGTTTTGCTTTTATCCAGTTCGTTTTGCAGCACCTGTTGCTGACGTAATTTACTGTTACCAAAACGCATCGCTACCGCACCGATCACGATACCGACCACCAAACCAATCAGCGCATACTCCCAGGTCATGATGACTCCTATTTTGACTTCGTTGTTCCGCAGGGATTTTTCACTTAATAATATCCACTATAACCGTTAACCTTGTCCGAGTGGAATCCTGATAAGCCAATACCTGCAGTTTGCAGGGGTTTTCTTGGGGTACAACGCCGATAAATGTGGCGATCAGGGTGCGAAGCGGCTGCCATCCGCCGCGAAAATTGGATAAATAAATTCTCAGCGTTGTTAGGGATTGCGAATACATGCAGGCACAGTCACCGTTATCACGCTACCAGCAGGCGCTGGATGCGGGGGAATATCAGGCCGATGCGGTTCAGCGCCAGGCCGTTACGCAGTTGGATCAGATCTATCAGGCGTTGCAGCAGCTCCCGGCTCCTGCCGCCGCTAACGCTGGCAAGCGTCGTAACCTGCTTAGCCGTTGGTTAGGTAAGAGTGAGGAAATCACCGCGCAGCGGCCGGTGCAGGGGCTGTATATGTGGGGCGGCGTTGGCCGGGGTAAAACCTGGCTGATGGACCTGTTTTTCCACAGCTTGCCCGGCGATCGCAAACTGCGGCTGCACTTTCACCGCTTTATGCTGCGGGTGCACGAAGAGCTGACGGAGCTGCAAGGGCAGGAAAACCCGCTGGAGATCGTCGCGGACGGCTTCAAGGCGCAAACGGACGTGCTGTGTTTTGACGAGTTCTTTGTCTCCGACATCACCGATGCCATGCTGCTGGCAACGCTGTTGCAGGCGCTGTTCGCTCGCGGTATTACGCTGGTGGCCACCTCTAACATTATTCCGGACAACCTGTATCGTAACGGGCTGCAACGCGCACGCTTCCTACCGGCGATCGATTTGATCAACGAGTATTGCGACGTGATGAACGTGGATGCGGGCATTGATTATCGCTTGCGTACCCTGACGCAGGCCCATCTGTATCTGACCCCGCTCAATCAGCAAACGCAGGACACGATGGACCACATCTTCCTCAAGCTGGCGGGCCACGCCGGGGAAGAGGCTCCGGTGCTGCAAATCAATCACCGGCCAATGCCTACCTTGCGTGCTGTGGAAGGGGTATTGGCGATCGATTTTCATACCCTGTGTGAAGAGCCGCGTAGCCAACTGGATTACATCGCGTTGTCACGCCTCTATCACAGCGTAATGCTGTATAATGTGCGCATTATGGGGCCGCTGAAGGAAAACACCGCCCGCCGCTTCCTGGCGCTGGTGGATGAATTCTATGAGCGCCACGTCAAACTGGTGATCGCCGCCGAAGCCTCGATGTTCGAGATCTACCAAGGCGAACAGCTGAAGTTCGAGTTTCAGCGTTGCCTGTCCCGCCTGCAGGAGATGCAGAGCGAGGAGTATCTGAAGCTGCCTCATCTGCCGTAAACGGCGTTCGGGCCTGGCTTTCAGGCCCAGTTTCATCCCCGATTATCGTCGCCAAATCGGTCCCCTGCGCTAAATCCTTTTTCCCGGTAAAAACAGGTCGACCTTTGTGAGCGACTTCTCTATAATCTTGCGACCCCACGTTACAACAAAGTTTTTTTCCCAAAACTTTGTATAGTGCCGGCAATGGCTATTCGAAGGGGTAGGTTTGCTGGACTTGTATGGTCGTGTGAGCCTCAACTGTTTTCGAGCGTTGGGTGAACACCTACGTGTAACTAAATTATTGGGTAAGCTTTCTAATGAAAACTTTTACAGCTAAACCAGAAACCGTAAAACGTGACTGGTACGTTGTTGATGCAGACGGTAAAACTTTAGGCCGTCTCGCTACTGAACTGGCTCGTCGTCTGCGCGGCAAGCATAAAGCGGAATACACCCCGCACGTTGATACCGGTGACTACATCATCGTTCTGAACGCAGAAAAAGTTGCTGTAACCGGCAACAAGCGTACAGACAAGGTGTATTACCACCACACCGGCCACATCGGTGGTATCAAGCAAGCGACCTTTGAAGAGATGATTGCCCGCCGTCCTGAGCGCGTGATTGAAATCGCGGTTAAAGGCATGCTGCCAAAGGGTCCGTTGGGTCGTGCAATGTTCCGTAAACTGAAAGTTTACGCGGGCACCGAGCACACTCACGCGGCACAGCAACCGCAAGTTCTTGACATCTAATCGGGATTATAGGCAATGGCTGAAAATCAATACTACGGCACTGGTCGCCGCAAAAGCTCCGCCGCTCGCGTTTTTATCAAGCCGGGCAGTGGTAACATCGTTATTAACCAGCGTAGCCTGGAACAGTACTTCGGTCGCGAAACTGCCCGCATGGTAGTTCGTCAACCGCTGGAACTGACCGACATGGTTGGCAAATTCGATTTGTACATCACCGTTAAAGGTGGTGGCATCTCTGGTCAAGCTGGCGCTATCCGTCACGGTATCACCCGTGCACTGATGGAGTACGACGAGACTCTGCGTGGTGAATTGCGTAAAGCTGGCTTCGTCACTCGTGACGCGCGTAAAGTTGAGCGTAAGAAAGTCGGTCTGCGTAAAGCACGTCGCCGTCCGCAGTTCTCCAAGCGTTAATTTTTTCTGCTTCGGCAGAACGATTTACGCGAAAAACCCGCCTCTTTGGCGGGTTTTTTTATGCCCGCAAAAAGATTAAAATTCATATAAATCAGTTTATTAGGTGATAAGGCAACGCATAATCACCACAAAACAGTCAAAATCTGGTAAACTATCATCCACTTTTGCGCCTGTTCGCCATGCAGTGCTGTCAGTCTACCTCCGGGGCCGTTTTCCAGACCTAAGGTTTATCTGTGAGCTGCGGGCTTGCGGTCACGATTATTCAGGATAGCAGCCTGAGATACCCAATCAATTTCACGTCGCAGCCAGGCGGCAACAACGCAATGGCTCGTGGAGTGATGGATATTTTGGCTATTCGCCGTATTTTCTAGATAACTTGGAGGTTTTCATGGCTGTCGCTGCCAACAAACGTTCGGTAATGACGCTGTTCTCTGGCCCGACCGACATCTTTAGCCATCAAGTACGTATCGTACTGGCGGAAAAAGGCGTCAGCGTCGAGATCGAGCAGGTAGAACCCGATAATCTGCCGCAGGATCTGATCGACCTCAACCCATACCAAACGGTACCGACGTTGGTCGATCGCGAGCTGACGCTGTATGAATCCCGTATCATCATGGAATACCTTGATGAGCGTTTCCCTCACCCGCCGTTGATGCCGGTGTATCCGGTGGCACGTGGTGAAAGCCGTCTGATGATGCTGCGTATCGAGAGAAACTGGTACACGCTGATGTACAAAATCGAGCAGAGCAACGGCCAGGAAGCTGAATCAGCACGCCGTCAACTGCGCGAAGAGCTGCTGGCGATTGCGCCAATCTTCGGCCAGACCCCGTATTTCATGAGTGAAGAGTTCAGCCTGGTAGACTGCTACCTGGCCCCGCTGTTGTGGCGTTTGCCGCAACTGGGTATCGAACTGAGCGGTGCCGGCTCCAAAGAGCTGAAAGGCTACATGACCCGCGTCTTCGAGCGTGATGCATTCCTGGCCTCTCTGACCGAAGCCGAGCGCGAAATGCGCCTGCAGACTCGGGGCTAAGCATCATGGATATGTCTCAGATGACCCCGCGCCGTCCTTATCTTTTGCGGGCATTCTATGACTGGCTGTTGGATAACCAACTGACTCCGCATCTGGTCGTAGACGTAATGCGCCCAGACGTGCAGGTTCCGATGGAATTTGCACGCGATGGTCAGATTGTGCTGAACATTGCTCCGCGTGCCGTAGGCAACCTGCAGTTGGGTGACGACGAAGTGACCTTCAACGCGCGCTTTGGTGGCGTACCTCGTCAGGTGCTGGTGCCAATGGCGGCCGTGCTGGCGATTTATGCGCGGGAGAACGGGGCTGGTACCCTGTTTGAACCGGAAGCCAAGTATGAAGATGAAGGGGCTTTCGAAGGGTTGGAAGAGGTATCTAGCCCAACGGGTAGCCTGATGTCAGTGGTTGATAGCGATCGTCAGGATAGCTTGGAAGACGACAACGGCCCTGATGATGAACCGCCTCAGCCGCCACGCGGTGGTGGCCGTCCGGCGTTGCGTGTCGTGAAGTAAGCTACGGCAAGCAGGGAAAAAGGTGCAACTCAGGTTGCGCCTTTTTTATTGCCTGTAGATTGGGGGGATATCTAGGCTGCTGAGTCGTTGTTTCCCCTCACCCCAACCCTCTCCCAAAGGGCGAGGGGGCTGGCCGGAGCACGTAGTCAGCCCGTGCAACTTTGGCAAGTAGGGAATTAAAACAAGCAAGGCAAGGTATTACGCAGAAAAACCAGCGAACTCGATCGGTTCCCTCTCCCTGTGGGAGAGGGTTAGGGTGAGGGGCATCACCTGAAGCATGACGCCACCTCTAGCCCTCAACCTATATAAATCACACTTCCAGATAACACATGATGCCTTCGGCAGCTTTGCGCCCTTCGGCAATCGCGGTAACCACCAGATCGGAACCGCGAACCGCATCGCCACCGGCGAAGATTTTCGGGTTGCTGGTCTGGAAGGCGTTATCGACCGACTCCGGTGCCACGATACGGCCCTGCTTGTCCAACTGCACATCGTGCGCGGCCAACCAGTCCATCTGGTGCGGGCGGAAGCCAAAGGCCATCACCACCGCATCGGCGTCGATCACGTGCTCAGATCCAGGTACCTGTTCAGCAACCTGGCGTCCATTGGCATCCGGGGCTCCCAACTGAGTGCGCACCATCTTGACGCCAGCGACGCGCCCCGCGCTGTTAAGCTCAATGCTCAACGGCTGCAGGTTGAACTGGAACTCGACTCCTTCCTCGCGCGCATTCTTCACTTCGCGTTTGGAACCTGGCATGTTCGCTTCATCCCGGCGATAGGCACAGATGACCTGAGTCGCGCCTTGACGAATAGAGGTGCGTACGCAGTCCATGGCGGTGTCACCACCACCCAGCACGACCACACGCTTGCCTTCCATGCTGACATACGGCTCGTGCTGCTCTGGCTGGTAGCCCATCAGCTGCTTGGTGTTGGCGATCAGGAACGGCAGCGCATCGTACACGCCCGGTGCCTCTTCGTTCTCCAATCCACCACGCATCGATTGATAGGTACCTACGCCGAGGAACACCGCATCGTATTCGCTCAGCAGCGCATCCATGGTGATGTCTTTACCGACTTCGGTATTGAGCTGGAACTCGATACCCATCTCGCTGAAGATGCCGCGGCGTTTTACCATCACCTCTTTTTCCAGCTTAAAGGCCGGGATACCGAAGGTCAGCAAACCGCCGATCTCTGGATGACGATCGTAAACCACCGCTTTCACGCCGTTACGGGTCAATACGTCGGCACAGGCTAGGCCCGCCGGGCCTGCACCAATAACGGCCACCCGCTTACCGGTTGGGTGCACGTGGGACATATCCGGCTTCCAGCCCATCTCGATGGCTTTATCGCTGATGTAACGCTCGATATTGCCGATGGTCACTGCACCAAACTCGTCGTTCAGGGTGCAGGAGCCTTCACACAGGCGATCTTGCGGGCAAACACGGCCACACACTTCCGGCAGGCTGTTGGTCTGGTGTGCCAGATCCGCCGCCTCCATGATGCGGCCTTCATTCGCCAGTTTCAGCCAGTTCGGAATATAGTTGTGAACCGGGCATTTCCATTCGCAATAGGGGTTGCCGCAGGACAGGCAACGGTCGGCCTGTGATTTCGCCTGGGTTTCCGAAAAGGGTTCATAGATCTCTACAAACTCAATTTTGCGGATCTTCAGCGGTTTCTTTGGCGGATCAACGCGCTGCAGGTCGATAAATTGATAAACGTTCTGACTCATTCAATGACCCCTTACTGCGCCTGAACCCGCAGCTCGGCTGCGGAACGACTACGGTGACCCAACAATGCTTTGACATCACTGGACTTCGGTTTGACCAGCGCAAACTTCGGCGCCCATACCGGCCAGTTAGCCAAGATCTCTTCTGCCCGTGATGAACCGGTCAGTTGCACATGCTCGGTGATCAAACCACGCAGGTGCTCTTCATGGATCGCCAGTTGATCGACGTCCAGCACTTCCACCAGTTCCGGGTTGACGCGTTTGCGGAACTCGCCGTCTTCATCCAGTACATAGGCGAAGCCGCCGGTCATGCCCGCACCAAAGTTGATGCCGGTCTTGCCCAAGACGCAGACGATGCCACCGGTCATGTATTCACAACCGTTATCGCCAATGCCTTCAACCACGGTAATTGCCCCGGAGTTACGCACGGCGAAACGCTCCCCGGCGCGGCCTGCGGCGAACAGCTTGCCGCCGGTTGCGCCATACAGGCAGGTGTTGCCGATGATGCTGGCCTCGTGGCTGCGGAAGGCAGAGCCCACCGGAGGACGCACGGCGATACGGCCACCGGCCATCCCTTTACCGACGTAGTCGTTGGCATCGCCGGTCAGGGTCAGCTCAACGCCACCGGCATTCCATACGCCGAAGCTCTGGCCTGCGGTACCGGAGAAATGCGCCTTGATCGGATCGGCTGCCATCCCTTGGTCACCATGCAGTGTGGCAATGGCTCCTGACAAGGTCGCGCCGACGGAACGATCGGTGTTACGAATATCGAAATAGAAGGTCTTGCTGTGCTTGGCCTCAATATGCGGTTGCGCCTGTGCCATCAGCTCCTTGTTCAGCACGCCCTGATCGAACGGCGGGTTGCTGCTTTCGGTGCAGTGCAGGGCTTTGCCCGCGTGTGGCGTGGCGGTTTTCAGCAACGGCGACAGATCCAACTTGTTCTGCTTGGCGGAGATCCCGTCGAGCTCGGTCAGGAACTCGGTGCGGCCAATCAGATCGACCAGTTGGCTGACACCCAACGTAGCCATGATCTCGCGGGTTTCCCGAGCGATAAACTGGAAGTAGTTGGTCACGCGCTCTGGCAGGCCGTGATAGTGATCGCGGCGCAGTTTTTCATCTTGAGTTGCTACGCCGGTCGCGCAGTTGTTCAAGTGGCAGATACGCAGGTATTTACAGCCCAGCGCCACCATCGGACCGGTACCGAAGCCGAAGCTCTCTGCACCCAGAATGGCAGCTTTTACAATGTCGACACCGGTTTTCAGACCACCGTCCACCTGCAGGCGGATCTTGTGGCGCAGGCCGTTGGCCACCAGTGCCTGCTGGGTTTCCACCAGGCCAAGCTCCCATGGGCAGCCAGCGTACTTAACCGATGACAGCGGGCTTGCGCCGGTACCACCGTCGTAACCGGCAATGGTGATCAGATCGGCATAGGCTTTCGCTACGCCGGTGGCAATGGTGCCCACGCCCGGCTCGGAAACCAGCTTCACCGAAATCATCGCCTTCGGGTTCACCTGTTTCAGATCGAAAATCAGCTGTGCCAGATCTTCAATCGAATAGATATCGTGATGCGGTGGAGGCGAGATTAGGGTAACGCCCGGCACCGAATAACGCAGTTTGGCGATATACGGCGTGACCTTATCGCCAGGCAACTGACCGCCTTCGCCCGGCTTGGCACCTTGGGCGACCTTAATCTGGATCACGTCGGCGTTCACCAGATAGGCTGGCGTCACGCCGAAGCGGCCAGAGGCCACCTGCTTGATACGGGACACCTTGTTGGTGCCGTAGCGCGCCGGATCTTCACCGCCTTCACCGGAGTTGGAGAAACCGCCCAGGCTGTTCATGGCAATCGCCAGCGACTCATGGGCTTCCGGGCTGAGTGCCCCGATGGACATGGCGGCGGTATCGAAGCGTTTGAACAGCGATTCGGCTGGCTCAACCTGATCGACCGGGATCGGCGTGCCTTTCGGTGTGATCGCCAGCAGATCGCGCAGTGTGGCAATCGGGCGCTCATTCACCAGCTTGGCATAAGTCTGGTAATCGCTGTATTCACCGCTGTGCACCGCTTTTTGCAGAGAGTTCACCACGTCTGGGTTATACGCATGGTATTCGCCATTGTGGACGAACTTCAGCAGGCCACCTTGATCCAGCGGCTTGCGTTTCAGCCAGGCGCGTTTGGACAGGTTTTGCAGATCCTGCTGGAAGTCGCTGAAGCTGGCACCGCCGATGCGGCTGACCACGCCCTGGAAACAGAGATCGGACAGATCACGGTGCAGGCCGACGGCTTCAAACAGTTTGGAACAGCGGTAAGAGGCGATAGTCGAGATGCCCATTTTGGACATGATCTTGTACAGCCCTTTATTGATGCCGTTGCGGTAGTTGAGCATCACGTCGCGGTATTTCTTGTCGATCGCCTGGCTATCGACCAGCTTGGCCAGCGTTTCGTAGGCCAGATACGGGTAGACGGCGGTGGCACCAAAGCCCAGCAACACGGCGAAGTGATGCGGGTCGCGGGCGCTGGCGGTTTCAACGATGATGTTGGCATCGCAGCGCAGGTTCTTGTCCACCAGGCGGGTCTGGATTGCCCCCACCGCCATTGGCGCCGGTACCGGCAGACGCTGGTTGCTGATGGCACGGTCGGACAGGACCAGCAACACTGCGCCGTCACGGACTTTGCGTTCCGCTTCGTCGCACAGGGCATGGATGGTCTGCTCCAGATCCTGCTCCGCCGGATCGAAGGTCAGATCGAGGGTGTCGGCACGGTAATATTCGCCTTCCAGCGTCGTGAGCTGCTTGAAGTCTGAATACAGCAGGATTGGCGATTTGAAGCTCAGGCGGTGAGCCTGGCCTTCGGCTTCGCAGAATACGTTCATCTCGCGGCCGATGCTGGTGGCCAGAGACATGACGTGGGCTTCACGCAGCGGATCGATCGGCGGGTTGGTGACCTGAGCGAACTGCTGGCGGAAGTAGTCATAAATAATGCGCGGACGGCTGGAAAGCACGGCGAACGGGGTATCGTCACCCATCGAAGCGGTGGCTTCCTGGCCGATCTCGCCCAGTACGCGGATCACCTGGTCTAGCTCTTCGCTGCTGTAGCCGAACTGCTTCTGGTAGGTTTCCAGCGTGGCGTCATCCAGCTCGCGGCTGCCCACCTGATCTTCCGGCAGGTCTTCGAACGGCACCAGACGCTTAACGTTCTTCTCCATCCACTCTTTATACGGGTGGCGGCTTTTCAGGTCGTTGTCGGTTTCGGCGGAGTGCAGGATCTTGCCGCTGCGGGTGTCGATCACCATCAGCTCGCCAGGCCCAACGCGGCCTTTTTCGATGACTTCATCCGGCTGGTAATCCCAGATGCCGACTTCTGAGGCACAGGTGATCAGCTTGTCTTTGGTGATGACGTAGCGCGCCGGACGCAGACCGTTACGGTCCAGGTTACAGGCGGCGTAGCGGCCATCGGACATCACGATGCCTGCCGGGCCGTCCCACGGCTCCATGTGCATCGAGTTGAAGTCAAAGAAGGCGCGCAGATCGGTGTCCATATCCGGGTTGTTCTGCCAGGCTGGTGGCACCAGCAAACGCATGGCACGGATCAGATCCATACCGCCTGCCAACAACAGTTCCAGCATGTTATCCAGTGAGCTGGAGTCGGAGCCGGTTTCGTTAACGAAAGGTGCGGCGGCCTGCAAATCCGGGATCAGCGGGGTCTGGAACTTGTAGGTACGTGCACGTGCCCACTGGCGGTTACCGGTGATGGTGTTGATCTCACCGTTGTGCGCCAGATAGCGGAACGGCTGTGCCAAAGGCCAGCGCGGCACGGTATTGGTTGAGAAGCGCTGGTGGAACAGGCAGATGGCCGATTCCAGCCGCAGGTCGGCCAGATCCAGATAGAAGCGTGGCAGATCGGCTGGCATGCACAGACCTTTGTAGATCGTCACCAGGTTGGAGAAACTGCACACATAGAAGCTGTCGTCCTGGACGCGCTTCTCGATACGGCGACGGGCCACAAACAGGCGGCGCTCCATATCGCGTGGACGCCAGCCCGCAGGGGCGTTCACGAAAATCTGTTCAATACGCGGCAGGGAAGAGAGGGCGATCTCACCCAGAACGTCCGGGTTGGTAGGAACTTCGCGCCAGCCGACGATCGACAGCGTTTCGTTCTGCAGCTCTTCTTCAACAATGCGGCGGCTGGCACGGGCTTCCTCTTCGTTCTGGCTGAGGAACATCATGCCAACGGCGTAGTTCTTGGCTAAACGCCAGCCGCGCTCTTCCGCCACCATGCGGAAAAAGCGATCGGGCTTTTGCAATAACAGGCCGCAACCGTCGCCAGTCTTGCCGTCAGCAAGAATTGCACCACGGTGTTGCATGCGGGCCAGTGCGTGAATAGCGGTCCTCACCACTTTGTGGCTAGGTTCGCCTTCTATGTGGGCGATCAGGCCGAAACCACAGTTGTCCCTCTCATGGGATTTATCGTACAGCATATCAGTGAACCTCCCCAGGCTCTGTGTGACTCTTACAACCCACTGCGAAGGGCCTGCTCAATTTCAGGCAGAAGTCCAATCAGCAAGGTTAATATCGCCAATCTGCTTTTCCGCCCTCCATCAATGGCCTCTCGTGACGGTTCTCACAAGTGGTAAATGACTTGTTTTAAGAGGGAGTCTTAAATTACTGCATAATTATGACGAGACGTTTGCCCGTCCAGAAAGCTTCCAGCGGACCTCCAACTTAGCGAGAAAGAATACGCAGGTCAAATATGGGCTTAACAGGGATTTCGATGGCTTGCATGAGGTTTATGATGATGAAAAATAAGTTTTTTCAGACGATTTTGGCTCGATGGAAAGGCAGGGGGAGTGCCGCAAAAATGTGAGCTGTCTCACTATAGTGCAATGCCTGAATCTCTGCACCATGCTAGTGCTGGCGGCAATGTCGGAATTTTATGCTGGGAAATTTATATTTATTGTTGTTTATAACTATTTTTCATCGCTTTGTCATAAAGCTGTTAAACAGTGCGCTGAGGATTAGAAACTTTCATCGAGATAAAAATGATTTTATTTGCACTAATAATGAATAGTTATGCCTGCGGCGGCCTTTGGGGAAAAGCGTTGATCCCTGTCATCGCGGGAAAAGCCTTATTATCATACCCTATGGAGTTCAAGTTGCAGCTAGGCGGCCAGCTTGCTCATCCCCAGGAGCTTACTTTTGGGTAAGTGACTGGGGTGTGCAAGTGCAGTCAACAACGCTGCGGCTTGAAATACGACGGGTATAGCGTAACGGCCTTCAAATACAGAGAACACCAAGATTATGCAGTTGCCGCAATTAGTCAATATGTTTGGTAGCGATCTTCAGCACCGTTATGGGGAGAAGATCCACAAACTCACGCTGCACGGTGGGTTTAGCTGCCCAAACCGCGACGGCACGCTGGGGCGCGGCGGCTGTACTTTCTGCAACGTGGCCTCTTTTGCCGATGAACAGATGCAGCAGCAAAGCATTGCGGAGCAACTGGCCATTCAGGCGCAGAAGGTTAATCGGGCCAAGCGCTATCTGGCCTATTTCCAGGCCTATACCAGCACCTATGCCGAAGTTGAACTGTTGGCCAACATGTACCAGCAGGCGCTGACGCAGGCTGAGATGGTAGGCATCTGTGTCGGCACCCGGCCAGATTGCGTGCCGGAAGCAGCGCTCGATCTGCTGGCAGGCTATCGTGAACAGGGCTTCGAGGTGTGGCTGGAGCTGGGGCTGCAAACGGCGCACGATAAAACACTAAAGCGCATCAACCGTGGCCACGATTTCTCCTGTTACCAGCAGACCAGCCGCCTGGCGCGGGAACGCGGCCTGAAGGTATGCAGCCACCTGATCGTTGGCCTGCCCGGAGAGACTCATCAACACCATTTGGCCACGCTGCAAGCGGTGGCTGAGAGCGGGGTAGACGGCATCAAGTTGCACCCGCTGCATATCGTCACCGGTAGCACCATGGCGCGAGCCTGGCAGGCAGGGCGTTTGCCCGAGCTGTCGCTGGAGGATTACGCATTCAGCGCCGGGGAAATGATCCGCCATACGCCGAAGGAGATTATCTACCACCGCATCTCGGCCAGCGCCCGTCGCCCCACCCTGTTGGCACCATTATGGTGCGAAAACCGTTGGAACGGCATGCAGGCCGTCGGCGGCTATCTTCAGCGGCATGGTGGTCAGGGTTCGGCTTTGGCTGCAGACCAGCAATACCTGCCTTAAAACCCCGCTCTCAGGTTGTGAATTGCAACCATTCCCACAGTTCACAGTAAGGTTTCTTATCTTAACCGTATTTTACGGTATGATTTGAGAGATTATGTCTGTTGGGAATGGCTCATGAAGCAAATCCGGGTGTTAGCCCAGTACTACGTTGATTTGATGGTAAAACTGGGGCTGGTGCGCTTTTCACTGTTGCTGGCTTCAGCGCTGGTGATACTGGCGATGGTGGTGCAGATGGCGGTCACCATGCTGCTGCGTGGTGAAGTGGAAAGCATCGACGTGGTGCGCTCCATCTTCTTCGGCCTGCTGATCACGCCGTGGGCGGTTTACTTCCTTTCGGTGGTGGTGGAGCAACTGGAGGAATCGCGCCAGCGCTTGGCTCGGCTGGTGGATAAGCTGGAGGAGATGCGCAATCGCGATCTCGCGCTGAACCAACAGATGCAAGAGAACATCAGCCAGCTCAATCAGGAAATTGCCGACCGTATCAAGGCGGAGCAAGATCGCCAACAGGTGATGGATAAGCTGACCGAAGAGATGGAGCAGCGCGAACAGGCACAGGTGGAGTTGGGCCAACAATCGGTATTGCTACGCTCTTTCCTTGATGCCTCCCCCGATCTGGTTTACTACCGCAACGAAGAAAAAGAGTTTTCCGGCTGCAACCGGGCGATGGAATTGCTGACCGGAAAGAGTGAAAAACAGCTGATCGGCCTGACCCCCTTTGATGTCTACAGCAAAGAGATCGCCGAAAAAGTCATCGAAACCGATGAGAAAGTGTTCCGCCACAACGTCTCCCTGACCTATGAACAATGGCTGGTGTACCCAGACGGTCGCAAGGCCTGTTTTGAACTGCGCAAGGTGCCGTTTTACGACCGCGTGGGCAAACGTCACGGGCTGATGGGCTTTGGCCGCGATATAACCGAGCGTAAGCGCTACCAGGACGCGCTGGAGAATGCCAGCAGGGAGAAGACCACCTTTATCTCAACGATCAGCCACGAGCTTCGTACGCCGCTTAATGGCATCGTCGGCCTGAGCCGTATTCTGCTCGATACCGAACTGAACGATGAGCAACTGAAGTATTTGAAAACCATCCACGTCAGCGCCATCACCCTGGGCAATATTTTCAACGACATCATCGAGATGGATAAACTCGAGCGGCGTAAGGTCCAGTTGGACAATCAGCCGGTCGACTTTACCGGCTTCCTGGCGGATCTGGAGAACCTCTCCGGCCTGCTGGTGCAGCCGAAAGGGCTGCAGTTCGTGATGGAACCCGAGTTGCCGCTACCGGAGAAAATCATTACGGACGGCACACGCCTGCGGCAGATCCTGTGGAACCTGATCGGCAATGCGGTGAAGTTCACTCAGCAAGGCCAGATCGTGGTGCGCGTCAGGCGTGAAGAGCAGGAACAGATCGTGTTTGAGGTTGAAGACTCAGGCATGGGGATCCCGCAGGATGAGCAAGACAAGATTTTCGCCATGTATTATCAGGTCAAAGACCAGAACGGCGGGCGTCCTGCGACCGGCACCGGGATCGGTCTGGCGGTCTCCAAACGGCTGGCGCAGAGTATGGGCGGAGATATCACGGTAAACAGCGCACAAGGGCACGGTTCTTGCTTCACCTTGACCATCAAGGCTCCAGCGGTGGAGGAAGTGGTCAATGAGGTCCAGGCGGTGGAAGAAATGCCGCTACCGGCGTTGCATATCCTGCTGGTGGAAGATATCGAACTGAACGTGATCGTGGCCCGTTCGGTGCTGGAGAAGCTGGGTAACAGCGTTGCGGTGGCCATGAACGGCCGCGATGCGCTAGCGATGTTCGACCCGGACGAGTTCGATCTGGCCCTGTTGGATATTCAACTGCCGGATATGAGCGGGCTGGATATCGCCCGTGAGCTGCGCGAGCGTTATGCGGGCCGCTCGCTGCCGCCGTTGATTGCGTTGACAGCTAATGTCCTGAAAGACAAGAAAGAGTATCTTGAAGCGGGCATGGACGATGTGCTGAGCAAGCCGTTGTCGGTACCGGCCTTGACCAAGATGATCAAACATTACTGGGATCATCAACCCCAACATACCACAAAGAAAACGGAGCAAAAGTCGATGCAGATTAATGAATCGTTATTGGATACCGCAATGCTGGAGCAGTACATGGATTTGGTGGGGCCACAGCTGATCCATCAGAGCCTGGCGATGTTTGAACAGGTGATGCCGGGGTATCTGGCGGTGCTGGATTCCAACATGACCGCGAAGGATGAGAAAGGGATCACCGAAGAGGGGCACAAAATCAAGGGTGCCGCTGGCTCCGTCGGGCTAAAACATCTGCAACAGTTGGCCCAGCAGATCCAGACGCCAACGTTACCAGCCTGGCAAGACAACGTGCAAGAGTGGGTCGATGAGCTGAAGCAGGAATGGCGCAATGACGTTGCGGTGCTGCGAGCTTGGGTAGAGAACGCTGAAAAAAAATGACCCCAGCCGAGGCCGGGGTGCGCGAATATTGCGCCAACACCAGGGAAATCATTAACCTGCGTATTGGTTTTTAGCGTTCTGGTAGAGCAGGTGGTACAAAATTCGTATACATCATACAGCGAACAACATAGCAAATGTAAGCGCTCTTGTTAGAAGAATCATTAAAATATGTGATGTAGTTAGTATTTGTCGCCTCTGGGCCTGCCTTTGCCGGCGGTCCTGGCTGGGAGAATGTCGATGAAACAGGTCGCTGTAGTGCTGAGTGGTTGTGGTGTTTATGACGGGGCAGAAATCCATGAGGCGGTGCTCACCTTGCTGGCTCTGGATCGTGCCGGTGCGCAGGCGGTATGCTTTGCACCCGATAAGGCACAACTGCATGTTATTAATCATTTATCCGGCGAAGAAATGCCAGAGAGTCGCAACGTTTTGCAGGAGTCGGCACGCATCGCGCGTGGCAAAATTCAGGCGCTTTCGCAGGCCGACGCCGAGCAGTTGGATGCCCTGATCGTACCCGGTGGATTTGGTGCGGCGAAGAATTTGAGCAGCTTTGCCACGCAAGGGGCGGAATGTTCAGTGGATCCCGATTTGTCTAAGCTTATTCTGGAAATGCATAAGAGAAACAAACCAATGGGTTTTATGTGCATTGCGCCCACGCTGTTGCCGAAAGTTCTCGATCAACCGTTACGATTGACCATTGGTAACGATCCCGATCTGGGTGAAGTGATTGATGCCATGGGCGGTGAGCCGGTGATCTGCCCGGTAGATGACATCGTGGTTGATATTGAAAACAAGGTTGTCACGACCCCGGCTTACATGTTGGCCCAGTCGATCGGCGAGGCGGCGCAGGGAATTGATAAGCTGGTGTCACGAGTGCTGGATCTGGTGGAATGATAAGGTTTTCTCGTAAATCGTGGATTGTTCGCCTGTGGTTTTGGTTTAAACGAGGCGTTCTTGCGGTTATTGGCCTGTGGCTGGCGGGGATCATTCTGTTCGCTTTTCTGCCGGTGCCGTTTTCTGCGGTGATGGTGGAGCGGCAGCTCGGTGCCTGGCTGAGCGGGGATTTCGGCTATGTGGCGCATTCCGACTGGGTAGCGATGGACGATATTGCCCCCTCGATGGCGCTGGCAGTGATGGCGGCAGAGGATCAGAAATTCCCCGACCACTGGGGGTTTGACGTGGCGGCCATTGAAAAGGCGCTCAGCCACAATGAAAAGCGGCCAACGCGCATCCGTGGTGCTTCTACCCTTTCTCAGCAAACGGCAAAGAACCTGTTTTTGTGGGATGGGCGCAGCTGGGTGCGCAAGGGGCTGGAGGCTGGGCTAACGGCGGGGATTGAGCTGGTTTGGACCAAGCGGCGTATTCTGACGGTGTACTTGAATATCGTCGAGTTTGGTGACGGCATCTTCGGAGTGGAAGCGGCGGCTCAGCACTTTTTCCACAAGCCGGCAAGCCGTCTGACGGCGTCTGAAGCGGCTCTGCTGGCGGCGGTGCTGCCTAATCCGCATCGTTTCAAGGCCGGTGCCCCTTCGGGGTACGTGATCCAGCGCCAGCAGTGGATTATGCGTCAGATGCGCCAGTTGGGTGGGGAAGGGTTTCTTAAGGCCAACGATCTGAAATAATGACCCCTCACCCCAACCCTCTCCCACAGGGAGAGGGAGCTGAACGGAGCGCGTGCTTGGGTGTGAAGTTATTATTTAACTATTTGATATAAAGCAATTTACTGTCGTTAAGTGGTGGCTCGATCGGTCCCCTCTCCCTGTGGGAGAGGGTTAGGGTGAGGGCAGCCGACAACGCCGAACCCACCTCAGTTCGCGAGATTATTTAACGTAGGTAAACGCCGTTGTCACGTGTTTCACGCCGCTAACCTGGCTGGCAATCTGCGCCGCAGACTGGCCTTCCTGCTGTGTCACCAAACCTAACAAGAACACTTCGCCATTTTCGGTAGTGACCTTCACGTTTGAAGATTTGACGGTATCGCTGGTCAGGATCTGCGAACGTACCTTGGTGGTGATCCAGGTATCGGAAGAGGCGGTGCCCAGGCTGACCGGTGTGCCCTGGCGGATCTCGTTATACACTTCAGCGGCACCATCGACGCCAAGTGCGATCTGCTTCGCCCGGCTGGCGAGCTCGGTGGTAGGAGCCTGGCCGGTCAACAGCACTTTGCCCTGATAGGCGGTGGCTACGACACGGGCCTCTTTCTTCAGTTGCTGATCTTTGCTGATGGCATTTTCGACCCGGGCTTCCAACGTGCCGTCATCGACCTGTGTGCCTACGGTACGTGGATCGGTCGCCGTTTTGGTGGCAACTGCGGCACTGCCAACGACAACGCCCGCGACGCAACCCTGCAACAATAGGGCGCTGAACAGCACTGCAAATGTGGCTCTTAGCTTCATCTCGGTTCCTTTAATCGTCCTGGTGGGGGAACAATGTGTTATCAATCAGGTCGCATAGGCAATTGACGGTAAGCATATGCATCTCCTGAATGCGTGCACTGCGGTGAGAGGGGATACGTATCTCCACATCCTGCTGGCCAAGTAAACCCGCCAGCTCTCCGCCATCGTAGCCGGTAAGCGCAACAATGGTCATATCGCGCGTTACCGCAGCTTCGACCGCTTTTACAATATCACGGCTATTGCCGCGGGTGGAAATCGCCAGCAGCACGTCACCGGTGTGGCCGAGTGCCCGCACCTGTTTGGCATACATTTCATCATGCAGACGATCGTTGCCGATGGCGGTCAGCACCACGTTATCGGCGTTTAGCGCGATCGCGGGCAGGCTAGGGCGTTCGGTTTCAAAGCGGTTGATCATGCAGGCGGCAAAATGCTGAGCGTTAGCCGCCGAGGTGCCGTTGCCACAGCACAGGATCTTGTTGCCGTTCAATAACGATTGAACCAGGGTCATCGCGGCACGGGATATCGCGTCAGGTAAGGCTTCCGCCGCCGCAATCTGGGTTTGGATACTCTCGGTAAAACAGACTTTGATTCTATCCAGCACGTTGTTTTAATCCACTAGGTCAAAGGGCCGGCATACACCGGTCAACAGGGTTTAATCCGCATTGAAGGCATTGGGTATCCATTCTAACTGGCTACCGGTAATGGCTAAAACATCAAAACGGCAAGATGATGTGTCAAAACTGGCTCCTCGCCCCGCCAGCCAAACGGCGGCGGCATGCAGCAATCGCCGTTGCTTGCGGTAAGTCACGCTGGCCGCTGCGTCACCAAAGGCGTCACTGCGGCGGTAGCGGACTTCGACGAACACCCAGGTTTGACCATCACGCATGATGAGATCGAGCTCACCCCCACGTACCGCCACGTTGGCGGCGGTGAAGGTAAGCCCCGCGCGCTCCAGGTATTGGCGGGCCTGGATCTCATAGCCCGCTCCCTTGGCGCGTTGACTCAGGAGACCGGAACGACCGAGCCCTGGCGGTATTGCAGCCAAGTCAGTTTCCTGGTAATCACGCAGTTAGGTGAAGATGTCAGCACACCGGTGGTTCCTGAAATCTGGAATCCTGGCAACTGGCGCATTTGAGCAAAGTGGTTGGCCAATGTCCAGGCATCCATCCCCATGGCGTAGAGACGCACCAGGGAATAGTCGTTGCGGAATTTGGCGGTAGCTTGCTGTTGCAACTGTGGATTGGCCCCTGCCAGCAGAGGAATATCACTGAATTGCAGGCCTTCCATTTCCAGACGGAAGTCTGGACCCGCACCGGCCTGATAGCTGCGCGAGCTGGCAAACATGGCAGGTTTGCTACGAGAGCTGGTGGTCATGTCGATCATTGGCTTGATCAGCGTCAGCTGGTCTTGCGTGGCGACGATATACACCGAATCCACGCTGCCGCCGGTAGAGGCCGGGATATCGCTTGGTGGCGCTGGAATAGTCAGGCCAGCGATAGTCACAGACTGCTGCACGGGTGCCTGGGTGGCCACCGGGGTGCCACTCATGCGGATCCCGCCGCTGTTGACCATCTGGCGTAGCTCACCGGCAGAACCAATCCCTTGTTGCAGCACGGTCTGGCCACCGAGTTTTTGCCACTCTTCGGCGAAGGCTTTGGCAATGCGATCGCCAAATGCGCCGCGAGGCAGCAGCAGTAACGGCTGACGCTTTTGCTGTTCCCAGATATGGCGGGCGGCGTCGCGGGCTTCATCCTCCGGTGACAGGGCGAAGTAACAGATATTCGGGCTGTCCTTTGGCTGCTCAGGCTGGTTGAGTGCCAGCACGTTCAACGTCGTTGAAGTGGTGGCGAGTTGATCGACTTCGGCCTTCAACAGCGGGCCCACGATCAGGGTTGCACCATCCTGCTGGGCTTGAGCCAACAATGCTGGCAGAGGCTGGCTGGTGGTATCGTAGACCTTTACCTGCCCACCGGTTGCCGGGGCTGGAGTGACCGGGACCGGAGCAGGGGTAGCAGGTTGGACTGCGGCTACCTGAGTTGCATCCGCTTCAGGTGCTGAAGTACTGACGGCACCGTTGGTATTGTCTGGCGTTGCCGCCACGGTCTGGTCGGGATTAGTGGTTGGTTCCATTGCCTGAACAGGCGCGGTGAGTGCTATGCCACTTTGCGCAGCGTTAAAACCCTGTTGGATCGCATCGGCAAACACTTTGGCCTGGCCGTTCAGCGGCAGCAGCAGGGCGATATGCGAAGTCGAAGCCTGGGTGAAATTCAGCACCTGATTCAACTGGGCTGGCAGGCTTTTCGCCGCCGGATTCTGCGGATAGCGGTTCTGCCAGTCTTTGATCCCGGCCTTCAGCAGATCGGGATCCTGACGGTTGTCCTGATAGACACGTAACAGATCCAGCCAGCCTTGCAGCACGTTTTCGTTGGCGTTAATCACCAGGCTGTTCATGTCGGCCGGTTTCAGGCCAAGCAGCGTTTGCCAGGTTTTATCCAGATTATCCTGATGAGCCTGGCCGCTCAGTAACGGCTCCTGGGCAATATAGGCGCGGATCAGTGGCAGTGAGGCTTGGCCCTGATTTGCCGCGATCTGCGCCTGATACAGGCGAACCAGCTGATTCGGTGACAGCGCGCTACTGTCTATTTTATTTAACGCATCGCGGGCTGCGCCCAGATCCTTGTTGGCTACCTGCAGTTCTGCGCTCAAAAGCTGGCGCTCAAGCTGTTGTGTACTCGTCAGATTTTGCGGCAAGGTGCTCAGTTGCTCGTTAGCCTGTGGCAATTTGCCTTCGCGAGTTAATGCGCGAATCGCAAGTAATTGCCAGTCAGCCTTGTTATCATCGCTGCTTTGCTGCAACTGTTGCAGATAGTAATCAGAGTTGGCACTGGCTTCGTCCTGGATATTTGAGGGCGGAGTTTGTGGAACCTGACTTGGACAACCAGCTAACAGCAAGGCTGCCAGTACAACAGGTACTAATCGCCCTGCTTTGGTACGAAGGAATGTTGAGGAAAGCATACTGTATCCAGTGATGTTTTTTTCAAGATGCTCAATATTAAATCGGCAATCCGGATGAAACAATGAATCAACACCAACAATCAGCTATTTCTGCATCGACACTGTACGTGGTGCCCACCCCCATCGGTAACCTGGGGGATATGACTCATCGGGCCATAGAGGTACTGAAAAGCGTCGATCTGATTGCGGCGGAAGATACGCGCCATACCGGGTTGCTGCTGCAACACTTTGCTATTAGCGCGCGGTTGTTTGCGCTGCACGACCATAACGAACAGCAGAAGGCGGACCAACTGCTGGCAAAACTGCAGGAAGGCCAAAGCATAGCACTGGTGAGTGACGCAGGCACGCCACTGATTAACGATCCGGGTTATCACCTGGTGCGCCGTTGCCGCGAAGCGGGGATCCGCGTCGTGCCGCTGCCGGGCGCCTGTGCTGCCACTACCGCGTTGTGTGCCGCCGGTGTGGCTTCCGATCGTTTCTGCTACGAAGGCTTCCTGCCAGCCAAAACCAAAGGCCGTAAGGATACCCTGCTGGCGCTGGCAGAGGAACCGCGAACGCTGATTTTCTACGAATCTACCCACCGTTTGTTGGAAAGTTTGCAGGACATGGTCACGGTGTGGGGGCCACAGCGCTACGTGGTGCTGGCGCGTGAACTGACCAAAACCTGGGAATCTATCCACGGTGCTCCAGTGGGGGAACTGCTGGCATGGGTGCTGGAAGATGAGATGCGCCGCCGCGGGGAGATGGTGCTGATTGTGGAAGGCCACAAGGCACAGGAAGACGATTTGCCGCTCGAAGCGCTGCGTACCCTGGCTCTGCTGCAAAAGGAGCTGCCGCTGAAAAAAGCAGCAGCGCTAACGGCGGAGATCCACGGCGTGAAGAAAAATGCGCTGTATAAACATGCGCTGGAGCAGCAAGAACAGTAAAGCGGTTGACCTGCTGGCGCAGCAACGCTACTATCCGCGCCGGAGTTGACCAGACAGTCGCCGCTTCATTGCCGTCCTCTTCGGGGGAGACAGATGGAGGGGAGGAAAGTCCGGGCTCCATAGGGCAGGGTGCCAGGTAACGCCTGGGAGGCGCAAGCCTACGACTAGTGCAACAGAGAGCAAACCGCCGATGGCCCGCGCAAGCGGGATCAGGTAAGGGTGAAAGGGTGCGGTAAGAGCGCACCGCGCGGCTGGCAACAGTCCGTGGCACGGTAAACTCCACCCGGAGCAAGGCCAAATAGGGGTTCACATGGTACGGCCCGTACTGAACCCGGGTAGGCTGCTTGAGCCAGTGAGCGATTGCTGGCCTAGAGGAATGACTGTCCACGACAGAACCCGGCTTACCGGTCAACTCCACTCCTCTTTAAAAACAGTGGGTTGGTGTGTCCCAAGCGTATTTCACGTCACAGTGATAGACACCTGGGATACACCAACCGTTGTTCACTTCCTTGAAACTGTTTGTCCATCAATTAAAGATAACATCGACAGTTGCAGAGGCGCTGACGTTGCCAACCGGTAATGTACTGCCCCCGGAACAAAGCCGCCAGGTTAGTTCATTTGGAAAGCTCACGTTGCCTGCACCTGTACCTATTGAACCTAATCTTATAGGATCACTATTAAACTTCAGCCCTCCTGTCGAATTGCAGGCTCCATTGTCAACGCCGGCTATTCCCGTTATTTCACCCGTGATATAACCACCTCCCTCATTGAGGGGCAACCGAGTGGCTTCGCCGTCGAAAAAACCTGAGTTGGACTGAAATTTTACGTTAATATTCGCTGAAGGATTAACGCTACTTTGTGTGCAACCCACCTCCAGATTGTCGTTCACTCGTCCTAATTCAGTCCTGATAGTCGAATTATGTTCTACCTCGCCAAAGTCGATCGAATTGTTAATATTAATCGAACATTGGCGTGTGGACACTTTAATCTGAAAGCTCGATAAATAGGCAGACGCATTGTTCGACGGTGCTATGACTCTGGACCTAAAAGACATACTAGGAACAGTGTATATTCCATCTTGTTGAGTCCCGTCGGTGATAATGATCCAATCGCCTGTCACTGAGGCCGAACGCTCGCTACCTACCTGGAAAAAATTGCTCACAAGAGATGACCTAGGTGTCAAACACCAGGCTGAATCTGTAACCTGTGCAGCCAGAAAGTTTGCTCCGTTTCCACTGATTATCCCCTTCGTTTCCGGTTCACCAAGACTTCCACTCATGGTTTCTTGTGCTCCATTATCTAACTTATAACTGATAGTGAAGGTTGTCCGCGGAACCACAAAAACCCCTTGAGCAATTTTCAATGCTTGTATTCCGTTAATATCAGTCATTTGGGTATTATTGTAACAATTCACCGAATTAGATATGCCGATAAAAGCGTAAGTTGGATCGAGATTAGTAAGGAATTGGCTGAACGGTGGTGCGGTAAACTCAGCACTAATAGCTGGACCAAACCATTGTCGACTACCACTGCCAATATCAATTGTGACTGCCTGCGATGGCATAATAGCGCCCAACGACAGCAGACAAAACCCTACTTGTAACCACGTAAAACCAGTGGCGTTTATTTTATCTGTCACTGTATTTAACCCTCTATAGAGTGAATTCTGTGTGCTTAACATGTTAAACACCACAACGTAATGGCAAATGACGTATCGGGTTAGCCGACGACGGGGCTGGCGTGTTCGCCAAATTGAACGCTACATTGCATTGCTGGCCCGTATCCTTACCCCATTTAACCTGTAGACGACCACTTTCCGGCAGCCCGCTAAGATAGACCTGCCCGGCATCGCCAACAATACTGGTATGTGGCTCTTCACTCGCGCTCCCTTCAACGGCAACCACGGCGCCGAAAGGTATTAATCCGCCACTGTGACTCAACGTGATCACTGCCTGATAACCGATGCGCGTGGCAAAGTTAGCCTTAACTACCGCGCCTTTAGTCGGGTAGACATTTTGGCTTGAGTGCGTCATATCAACGCTCTCTGGGAGGGTTGATGGGTCCAGACTAATATTATTGCGCTGATAGTTTGAGAGATAAGGCACTACCGCATAACCACGGCTGTCCACCCGATTATTACCGCTCATCACCTTACTTCCCCCGGCGCCTGGCGCACTCACTAAGGCAACGGTATCACCTAGAGGTTGACTCAATGTAACCCCTTTGGCATGTGCCACCACCCCGCCGCTGGCATTCATATTCACTGCGCTATAGCCACTACCATAGCTATATCCCATATTCGCGATGCCCTTGCTGCCACGATAACCGGTATTCACCGATCCCATGTCACTGCTGCCGTCGTTAGACCAGCCTTGTGTCACACCGTAAGAAAGGCGGTCATCCATGGCGGTCCCGTTGATACCTGCCTGATGCTGAACGCTGCCTTGATTGTTATTGGTCATCTGATAACTGGCAAAGCTGCGGTCAGCCAGTGATGAGCCACTGAATAAACTTAAGGGTACTTGAACGTTCATCGATAACTGTCTGTTCTCCGGCCAGCTATTGTCACCTTTAATGCGGTCAATGCTGTAATTGACACCGTAAGACACCCCTCGGTAGCTATTGGTATAACCTGCAGTCAGGTTGTTGTTGACCTTGCCGTTGTCCCAAAAGTTATCCCGCATCCCAGAGAGGTAGAGCGATCCTAAGTCACCCATATTCTGCGATAACCGCAGTTGGTAACTATTACGCTTACGGTCTTGTGACCAGGGAAGTTGATCGTCACGTAGTTGGTAGCCATTGTTGTTCACATCTGAAAAACTGTAATAGTCACGGGTCGAGTAACGCATCGTCGCGACATCTATGGATGTGCCGGTACTGGCAATATTCTTGGCATAGCGCAACCGATAGGATTCTCCCCGCTGCCGGTCATCCATGTCCTTGAGTTTTGCGTTCGAGTGAGTCACATCCGCAGACAGAGCCCCAAAACTCCCTAACGACAGCCCGCTCCCCACTACGCCTGAGAAGTAATCATCTGCGACCAGCCCGCCGCCATACAGAGTGAGGTTATAGGGCAGGCCATAAACCAGAGTGCCTAGCCCAAAGGTTGATTCCTGCGAGCCAACCGTAGTGCTGCCATTATATTTGCCACCGGTCAGCTCATACTTGAAGGCACCTGGGCGTAACATTACCGGTAGTGTTGAATAGGCAACCGTCTGGGTGCGAACCGAGCCATCAGCTTCGGTTATCGTTACCGTCAAATCACCAGAAGAACCACTTTGCCCCAGGTCCGTGAGCGTAAATGGACCTGGGGCAACATAGGTTTGATAAAATATGTTGCCATTCTGGCTTACTGTTACCCTGGCATTACTCTGCGCAATACCGGAGATAACCGGTGCAAAGCCTCGCAGGTTATTGGGCAACATCTCCTCGGTTGAATTCAGTTTGACGCCACGAAACGGAACACTGTCAAAAATATCCCCTCCGCTGCTGCTTTCACCGGCCAATATTTCCGAGTGCCAAGGCTGGATATCCCGCTGTAGGTAGGTATTGATAAACTGGGTGTCTTGTGTACTTTCACCCGCACGATTATCACCATTGGTCGTGTTCCGGCTATGGGTAATAAGGCTGCGTAAACGCCAGGCATCAAAGTTCAACCCCGCGCGTAAATTGGCAAAGAAGTTTGTTTGCTCTGATGTTCCCAGATCGGATTGGGAAGAACGTCGGCTACGGCTGCCGTTCAAATTGTAATTAAGCAAAAATGCCGGAATACCTTGATTCCACAATGAGGGATCCACCTGATTGCTACTATTAGGCTGCATAGCAACTTGGGGGATACTCAGATCCAGCCGCAGCTTGGCCAGCGAAAATTGCACCTGCGCATGAGGGATTAAGGCAGGCAAATCCTCCACTGGTTGATCCAATGGCAAATTTGAGAAAGTCGCCAGTGCAGTAGTGTTCACACCTAACTCATTCAATAGCTCTGGCGTGAGGGATGGCTCAACCTTGCCCCCTGCGCCTTTTTTGAAAGTGATATTTTGTTCGCCGCGCTCAGTTTGGTTAACAAATATCGTCACCAGATAGTCCCCTTCGGGCACCTGACCGGTAGTTTCAAATTGAGTCAGATCTACTTTTGCCGACTGTTCTTGATCAAGCATTAGCAGCCCGGCATCAAAATAATCCCGGCCCCAAGCGGGCAAGACAGACGTAAATAATATTGCACCTGTGAATATAGGTGATATTTTTACCCTTCCAACGTATAGTTTCATGATATTCAGCTCAACCTGGTGTTTATGTTTTGCCAATACGCTGCATTGGAATTAAAAACATAGGATTTACCAGCAGTTAAAGTAGTTCATCGATAAACTGGCTCTCATTGCCGAGATAAGCCAGTCAGTGATTTTTGTTGCTCTAGTGGCGTATCCCATGCAGTTTCATCGAGCAATTGCCACTCAACTGGCCCCTTGGTACCCGCAGGCAAGTTATAACGTTGCTGCCCTTTGGGGGGGACCATCAGGCGCATAGCCGACTTATCAAACAAGTAGTTACCGACTTTTAACCGGGAGAATGTCAACCAAAACGGCGTTGGGTTCTCAGCAACCAGCGTATTACCCTCCAGATGGAAGCGTAATTGTGGGGCTGCACCAGCTACTCCACTGTCCGGCAGACCGGACGGGCGATAAAATAGTTTAAGGTTGCTGACGACAGCTAACGTTAATTGGCCGCCGTTTTTCGACGTATTCTCAGGTTTTGACGGTATCGCCTTAGTGGCAATATAAAAGATAGACTCCCTATCCTGCGGTAACTCCCCTCCCGTGCGGCGAATACGCAAGGTTAAATCACTATTAGGCTCTAGCCGTTGTAGTGGCGGAGTGACAATAAAAGGCACAGGGGTAGCGACTTTACCCTGCGGTACAACACCGCCAGTTTGCGGATCCATAGCGCGGATCCAAGATTGCATTAAAAAAGGCTGATCGCTTTTGTTATAGACGGTTAATGCCACCCCTTGACTGGCTTTCTCCGGGTAAATAACCCGCATCACATAAAATGAAATACCTTTGGATTCAGCCTGATTGGCGCTCACCGATAAACTGTTCAGCATCAGTAAGCCTCCTGCCATGATTAATGGTAGGCGAGTCAAGAAAATTTTCATTTACTCTCCAAAAATTATGGTGGTGAATATTCGCATTTTGGCGAAAGTATCCCGTAATCGGTAATCATTCGCCAGTCAGCCAGAGCCAACGGTGCAGTCACTGGAAAAATTTGATTGCTATGAGGTGCAATCATTGCCGATTGCTGCTCGAAGCTGATTGCACGGTGATTAATATTCAATTGACCCAGCGTTAAAAAATAGGGTGTAGGGTTCTCAACACGTACACCATTAGCGACTTGGGTAAACTGTAATTTGCAGTAAGCCTCTTCTGGGGTCATACTCAAACCCTCTGGGCGATAGAACAGCTTAATAAGAAAGCGAATTCCCATTGAGAGCTGAGCCTGCTCCGTAAACTCGGCGGTTTGAGCTGGGATCGCCAGAACCGATAAATAAAACACCGATTCATGCTGCTGCGATAATTGCCTTTCATTCTGGCGCATAATACGTAGTGAGTTGCGGCTATTAGGCTCCAAGCGAAATAATGGTGGCGTCACGATAAATGGAGCAGCCTGTTGATTATCTGAGCCCAGTTGTACCAGAGACTGAATTAAATAAGTTTTGTCTCCGCCATTCTTAATCATGACAGTACGCGCCCGATCGGCTTCATTAAATATGACCCGCGTTTGCCCAAGGCTTATTCCGCCATCATCAGCAAAAGCGATATTTCCCCAGAGGCTAAGGAGTAAGCCGCTGATAATTTGCAAGTCTCGGAAACACAGGGCTTTGATCATAATGAGCTCTTAATCGTAAAGAAAATTAAAGGTCACTCGAGCAACGAGTTTACCGGCTGTGGGATGACATCCCCCAGAGTCAATACAAGCTACCCCTGCGGAAAATGCCATAGTGGCACCTGCGGCTGGCGGAACTATTCCTTGAAATTGCAGCTTGTCATCAGCGCGAACGGTAGTCGTGTTTTGAGTTAGCAGTACTCCAACCCCTTGGGCCTCTGAGTCAGCATCACGAAACAGCCATTTACCATTATTGTCATCACCATTCCCACTGACTTGGATTACGGGTTTTTGGTTACTGGCTCCCGTCCCGCTACAATTTTGTACTGCCAGAGAGAAAGTATCGGATGCAGCCACGGCTCCTGATGACAACGAATTTGCCTGGATGCTTCCCAACTGCAAAATCTCTTTATCTAGCTTGATTTCGCAAGTTCCAGGAACAATGGTTGCGCGGAAATCCACTGTTTCAGCCGCTTGTCCCTGTATACTGACAACACAGATGAGAAGGCTCGCGTTACGGCACCATTTTAGTAAAGGCATCGATACCTCCAAGGTCGTTAATTACCCGCCAGTCGACCCCCCCTTGTTTGACTTTGGTCGCAAAGATGTGGCTACTGAAAGGGGCAATCATATTGGCTCCAGGGCTTGCCAAAGACAGCGCCTCTCCGCCAAAACGGATGCCGGCAAAGTTAATAAAATAGGGTGAGACGTTATAAACCTGTAATCCCTCTTTCACCAAGGTAATTTGTAGGTTCTTATGCGCATCGGTGACGGACGGGGTTAACCCTGAAGGGCGATAAAACAGCTTGATAACATTCGCCACGCCCAGTTTTACTTCACCACCCACTTTCTGCTGTTGGTCATCTTCTGTTCCAGCAGTGCTACTTGGTATCGCCCGTGCATTAATATAGAAAACCGACTCACGGTCACTAGGTAAAACTCCACCATTAGCAGAAATCCGAATCTGGTTGCTACTATTGGGTTCCAGGCGAAACAGTGGAGGGCTAACCAGAAAAGGTGCAGCTCCTTTCCCATCAATAGCAGCACTGACGGTGGCATGCACTAAATAAGGAGAGTCCGATTGCGTATTGCGCAAAGTGAGTGACACACTTGGCGCTCCCTCTGGGTAAATGAGTCGAGTGTTACTAATACCAAATCCGCCGGCTTGTACGGTTTGATTCGCCGCCATACCAACAAATAGCAAAGACAGTGTGCGAAATAAAAATCTCATGGTTCAAACTCCTCTTGCCTGATGGCAGGGAGTTATCGTCACCTGCCATCAGAAATGGTTAGTTATAAATAAAGCTAAATGTGATAGGTACACTAATATTTTCATTTGCGATGGCTGAGATATTATTTGTTGCCAACGCGACGCTTAAAGGAATCGACTTTTCAAAGTCGCCAATTGCTGGCGTGCTACCCGCAGTTCCGACAGGAATGTGGTCTCCACTTTGCAAGATGGTGCCATTATGTTTGACCATGACCCCGATATTGGATCTATTATTGGTGTTAAAGATATTGTTGTCGCCACCACTTAATGTCGAACCCGCAATGCGCAAACTCGCGGTATCACCCTCCGCTAACGGCTCCTCACAATTCGAAATTCTCACATCAAAACTTTGTGCGGTCGTATCAATAAAACTATTAGCGACGGTGAAAACATCTTTTCTATGGTTACCCAGGTTCAATCGATCGGTCACGGAAACATCACAGGTCGCAGTGACGATGTTAGCTTCTATCGTGATCATGGCATTACTCGAAGAACCAGCTGCAAGGGCCGTTCCAGTTGAGGCTAATAGTAACAAAGCGGCTGGTGACAAAGTTAAAAGTGTTGTACGCATGGTTTTATTTCTCCAGTAACTCGTTGATTAAGGATTTTGAGTGTGCCCTAGAGGGAGCGATAAACTTAATGATTTAGTCTCATTAAGGTTTAGTTAAGACTCTTCAGGTTTTTCTTTAACGAAATCTTGTTTTAACAAATTGATTTAAAAGGATTTATCATCATTAATAAGTGTGTCATTTAAAAAGAGAAATGTAGAATTTTAGCCTGAAAATGTTTGAAGCATGTCCTCTAAGTTCTCCTGCGGAGGCTAGTTTTTGAAGCCAGTTGCTTGCACATAATCGTCTTATCCAAAAGCGTGGGAATAAAGTTGATAGATGTCTAAGTATGAATGGAGAAAATATGAGGAAAAGTGACCAGCAATGAAACTCTCAATGTGCAGATAGATATCTATTACTAAAAGTATTAGTTCTACTCATCTTTTAAAAAATTAGAGCAGTATACATAGGGCATTGTTTTGGTTGAGATGTAATAACTTCCATTACGATTCTTAGCGAAGAAAAAAACCATAGGGTAATCATCAACTAAATAAAATCGAGATAACATCAGGTCTAAAAACAAGGATTCGTCCACATCATTGGTTTCAGTCACCCAGTTTTTCTTTGATGTTAATAAAACATCATCATTAATCGTAGTCACATCAAAAAATGTTCTTCGGCTTACCGTGCCTATTCTTTCATTGTTTTTATAAACAATGCCATCAATATAGACAATGCCATTTTTATCATTTATTGAAAACTCGAGCGTCAGTTCTGTCATTAACCCCAGTTCTTCTCTATGAATGGCCATGTTCGCATTGCAAATAATAATATCACTTTTATCAACCCTAAATTTCAATAGTAAAAATAAAGCTGAAGAGACAAAAGCAATAGAGAGTATTATTTTTAATATAAAGTAAAATTTATTTGCAAAGGCGGTGTCTTTCATTAAATAAAAACCTTATTGTTTTAAGCTTATTGCCCAGACTTTACTTAAAAATAGTTGTTTCTTGTTTTCATCAATATGCGAGCTGATAAATTAGAGTAGCAAGTAAAGCATAAGTTAAAAAATAGTATAAATTATAAAGTCTTAATAAAAGAGTAGTTAATGAATTCATAGAGAGAGGCCCATGCCAAAGCGGCGATCAAGTTCTATATCTGGTTGTAATTAAAGATAATTATATGATTTTAGTATAGGCAAGTCACAACTCATACGGAGTTCGGATGGGGGGGATTTTAACGTAGGGTTATCTAATTAAGATTTGATTAATATTCAGATAACCTTAGAGGAAAACTATGGCATAGAATCGAATAAAACAGTTAAATTCTCTCTGTTTTAAATAGGAACGTCTATGCCACCGCTTAAGTAGAACTCTCAATAAACTAATCCTTATTGCAAAGAAAACTCGCCACATCATTAGATTCAATAATATAATTATTATCGTTAACTCGATAAATGGAAATTAAGATATTACTACCAACCTGAGACATAAAACTAGGTAGCATTTTCTCAAGAGCTGTTCGGCTCACTTCATCTGAAAGACTAATCTCAATTGCAGTAAAAGTCAAAACCGTTTTACTATCAATATCGGAGATATCAAATAATATCTTACGGGTTAATTGATAAGGGGTGTTATTATTAGTAACAACGCCATTGATAATCATATAACCATTTTTACTATAAAAATTAATCTCAACATTAGACTTAATGTTGAAATCTTTACTATACGTATAATGAACGCCGTGGCAATTAAGTTTTTTATTGTTGTCATCCACTAAAAAATAAGCATAAGCGATAGCTGAAACAATCATGATGACAGCGATGAGAATCGGGAGTGTATATTTAGTGTTTAATTTCATTTAAACCACCATGATTGACGAATATTTCAGTTTTACAATTATTTTTCTTGCTATAATTGACTTCATGCTCACAAGAAATGACTGATATTGTAGGGTGCCTTGATGTGTAGTTTAAGTAAATATAAGGGTACGTTTTACACTCTAATGATTGTGTACTTAGAAAAGCGTTGATTTTCTCTTGACTTCCCAAGTTATGTAATTCAGTGCTGGTAAATATACTACATTCATCAAATTTTGATAAAAATGTGAAGTTTTTAGGATAATCCATTATTCTTTTAGGAATGCTTTTGTTAATAAAATAAATAACAATCCCAAATAAAATAAACATAGAGGTGACCAGTAACACAATATTATGTTTTTTATATTTACTTTGGGTTGTTAAGTTTTCATCTTGGCGATGAGGGGCAATATTTTCACTAATAACGTCATTAACTTCATCTTCAGGGTCAATATCGACTTCGCACTCTGCAACTTTGGTGACCGTAAAGATAAATCCTTTGCCTCTTACCGTCGTGATCGTGTCCCCAGATAACCCTATATCTTGTAATGCTTTACGCAGCAATGAAATATTTTGATACAAGGTATTTGGTGTGACATTGACACCATTATCACCCCAAGCAATTGAATACAAATCACTTTGAGATATTATCAAACCAACACGATTGACAAATGCCTCGAGTAATTGTGCTGTTGGTACGTTGATTTTAATGCGAGCACCACTCAACGAAGATGAGAGGGTAGCACTTTCAGGGTGAAATGAAATATTATCATTTATAGTATAACATTTACTCATGCCAATTGTGTCCAATGATACGTATCAAAACTTTATTATAGATAGTCATCAATAATAAGCAATACCATCTGTGTGTGATGAACACGAGTGCGTCACATGTTGTAGGCACGGCTTTTGTGCAATCACATCACCTCTATATCGATTTTCTCAATTTGAAGGGTAAGTCATCGGGTTCAATAAGGGCTTTGATACCTTGAGTCTCAAAACTATAAGGTGTGTTTTCAAAGTGGAAAGTGACGGGTTGATAGCAGGATATTTGAGAAAGACTAGTATGCATGATGCCACCAGTCTGGGATCGCCTGGCGGTACTGTTGATTTATGCGTAATACAGAAGAAAGCCAAACCGACGGTAGCAACATTATCTTTTGATGTTTAGTCGGGTAATTGTTATGGCATTGAATATTAATAAATCTATAGAAATTATGGCATGCGGTCAGAGATACACATGAGCTATTAACCCCATGTGTATGCTGCGGGAGTCAGCTGTTGGGTTTGACTAGTGGGTTTACTGGCCATATAGATAACCCGCGTGACGAGAGTCGCGCGGGGTTTTTCTTTATCTATATCCTACACTGGCAAATCAATCAGCAGTGCACGTAGCGGCGCTTCGGCCTGGATGGTTAGGCGGTTTTCCTCGCGGATAAACGCGCCGTCGCCACAGGTCAGGCGCTGGCTCTGGTGATGGTCGCCATTGACCTCAACGGTACCGTGGATCGATTGCAGGTAGGCACGTGGCCCATGCAGAGTAAGCGTCTGCTGTGCTCCCGCCGGTAAGTTCAAATGATGTATCCAGACCTGTTGGCGCAGTTGCAGGCTGCCTTGAGCACCATCCGGTGAGGCCAGTAGCGTATAGGGCTGATCTGGCAGGCTCAAACGCTGCACACGCTCGTTACTGCGCTCTGGGCAGGCATCCAGCCACAGTTGCATCCGGGTCAGTGGCGTGCTGCTGCTGACGTTCTGTTCGCTATAGCTAAGCCCCGGCTGCGTAGCCAGCAATAACGCCTCTCCTGCCGCTGCGCGTACGGTATTGCCGTCGCTGTCCCGGTATTCGGCTTCACCCTGCAGGATCAGATTCAGTATATCTACGTTGGGATAGGTGCGTGGCTGGAAGGCGGCACCCGGTGCTAATACCTCTTGATTCAGTACCCGCAGCGACGCATAGCCCATCAGTTTGGGATCGAAGTAGTGGCCAAAGGAAAAGGTATAACGAGCCTGCAGCCAACCAAAGTCAGCTTGCCCGCATTGTTGTGCTGTTCTGCATGTGATCATGGCAATCGGCTCTCTAAATTCAATCTCTTGATGGTAAGCATCTGGACGGCGGATTGTTAGCCAGTTAATCTGGTCGGTATATTCAAATTTCCTGATAGAGAGTTTCGATGGCCAGAGATCGGGCGTTAACGCTTGAAGCGCTTAGGGTTATGGATGCGATCGACCGCCGTGGCAGCTTTGCCGCCGCCGCCGATGAGCTGGGGCGAGTGCCTTCGGCACTCAGCTACACCATGCAAAAATTGGAAGAAGAACTGGATGTGGTGCTGTTTGACCGCTCTGGGCATCGCACCAAATTTACCAACGTTGGGCGTATGCTGCTTGAGCGTGGCCGCGTACTGCTCGAGGCGGCGGACAAGCTGACGACCGATGCAGAGGCATTGGCGCGGGGGTGGGAAACTCATCTCACCATCGTCAGTGAAGCGCTATCCCCTGCCTACAAGCTGTTCCCCTTGGTTGATAAGTTGGCGCTGAAGGCCAATACCCAGGTTTCGATCTTTACCGAAGTGTTGGCCGGGGCATGGGAGCGGCTGGAGCAAGGGCGGGCCGATATCGTTATTGCGCCGGATATGCACTTTCGCGCCTCTTCTGAAATCAACACCCGCAAGCTGTATAAGGTGATGAGCGTGTACGTTGCCGCACCGGAACATCCGATCCACCTGGAGCCGGAGCCGCTGTCGGAGCTGACGCGGGTGAAATACCGTGGTATTGCGGTTGCAGATACCGCGCGGGAGCGGCCAGTGCTGACGGTGCAATTGCTGGATAAACAGCAGCGCCTGACGGTGAGTACCATCGAAGATAAGCGCCGCGCCTTGCTGGCTGGGCTGGGGGTTGCCACCATGCCATATCAGATGGTGGAGAAGGATATCGAGCAGGGGCGTTTACGCGTGGTGGGGCCGGAATATAGCCGTGAGGCGGACATTATCATGGCCTGGCGGCGCGACAGCATGGGCGAGGCTAAATCCTGGTTCCTGCGTGAGATCCCACGCCTGTTTGCACGCGAGGAGAATCAGTAACTTCTTCGCATTCTCGCATTTTATAAGGCCCCTCACCCTAACCCTCTCCCACAGGGAGAGGGGACCGATCGAGTTCGCTAATTGCTCTGCGTTTTATCCTGCCTACTCCCTATTTTCCGAAGTTGTACGGGCTAATTACGCACTCCGGGCAGCTCCCTCTCCTTTTTGGGGAGAGGGCTGGGGTGAGGGGGGATTTGCGACGACGGAATAACAGACAGCACGCTATTTTCTCGCCCTACCTATCAACCAAAGCGCACATCGCGCCCGTGGGGTTCATCCAGATCCTGCGCGGGGCCGATCGAAATGATCCCATGCGGATTGATGGTGGCATGGCTGCGATAATAGTGGTTGCGGATATGCGCCATATCGACCGTTTCGGCAATCCCTGGCATCTGGTAGATATCGCGCAGGAAGCCGTACAGGTTGAGATAGTCGCTGATGCGGCGCTGGTCACATTTGAAGTGAGTGACGTAGACCGGATCGAAACGGATCAGCGTGGTCCACAGGCGCAGATCGGCCTCGGTGAGTCGATCACCGGTCAGATAACGGTGCTGGCCGAGGATCTGCTCCAGCCGCTCCAAAGAGGCAAACACGCCGTTCACCGCCTCGTCATAGGCATCCTGGCTGGTAGCAAAACCGGCCTTGTACACTCCGTTGTTTACCGAGTCGTAAATCCAGTCGTTGAGTGAATCGATCTTTTCACGCAGTTCTGCCGGGTAGTAATCTCCAGCCCGAGCGCCGACGGCGTCGAAAGCGCTGTTGAACATGCGGATAATATCGGCAGACTCATTGCTGACGATGGTCTGTTGCTGTTTATCCCACAGCACTGGCACGGTAACGCGGCCGCTGTACTGCGGATCGGCCCGTAGATAGAGCTGGTAAAGAAAATCGGAGTGATACAGCGCATCGCCGGTTGCTGCCGGGAAATCCTGGCCGAAGGTCCAGCCGTTTTCCAACATCAGCGGATGCACCACGGAAACCGGGATGGTTTGCTCCAGCCCCTTCAGCTTGCGCATCAGCAGGGTACGGTGTGCCCAAGGGCAAGCCAGGGAAACATACAGATGGTAGCGATCTTGCTCGGCTTTAAAACCCGCTTTGCCATGCTCTCCCGCTGCGCCATCAGGGGTGACCCAATTGCGAAACTGAGAGGTTGAACGCTTGAAACGGCCCCCGGTGGATTTGGTGTCATACCAGGTGTCTTGCCAAACGCCATCAACGAGTTGTCCCATGAGATCCTCCAAAATATCCGAGAGTGAAAGTCAAAAGGCCCGGCATGAAGAGCCGAGCCTTTTGGCGATATTATAAGCTTACCACTTTTTGTTCAAAATGCGGTCAATGCTGAAGCCGCCAGGGCCTGCAACCGCCAGCACGATGAAGCCACCGGCAATGGTCAGGTTTTTCATAAACATCAGCTGGTTCACGCCGTCGGCAAAGTTGGTGTGGAACAGCAGCGCGGTCAGGATGGTGAAACCGGCAGTGAACAGTGCCACGGTACGGGTCAGGAAGCCGAACAGGATTGCCAGGCCACCGCCGAACTCCAGCAGGATGGTCAGTGGCAGCAAGAAGCCAGGTACGCCCATCGACTGCATGTATTGTTGGGTGCCGGCATAGGCATCACCCATTTTGCCGTAACCTGCAACGATAAACAGGATTGGCATCAGAATACGAGCAACCAGCAAACCTGCATCTTCTAATTTTTTCATCATTAACTCCAAAAAGTGTTGTTGCTTGCCAATCTTGGCATTGGTACCGCCAGGGGGCCTTGTAGCTGCCATGTCCGGTTGATGGAGTGAATGTTAGACGGGAACGCTGCGGGTTGTTAGCAAGTAAAACTGTCGTAATTTTTCAAAAAATCTGAATATCTGCCATGAGATAAAAGAATTTTTAAATCAATACGTTAGCATGTTACGTTGGATTTTTGGATAGAAACCACGCAGAGGGGAGGGATTACCAACGGGATAATTGAACCTGTGGCAGCGCGGTTATTTTTTAGGAAGGGCGTTACGGATCAGGCGAACGGTGCCCCAGACGCTGAGCGCCCGCCGTGACCAGCGGATCAACTTGCTAGGATGGCGGATGCCGTACAGCGCAATCACACTGGAGCCAATAGCCATATATTTACGCAGACCATATAGGGTCTGCCAGCTGCGATCAAAGGATTCGGTCTTTTGCAGCCACTGGCTTTTGTTGGCGGCCAGATCCAGACGTTGTTGCTGGATCTGCCGGATGAGTTGCTCTTTTCTGCGTTCACGGTACTGGCGGCGATTCATGTTTCTCCTCCAGTTCAGCACGGTCGAGTTCCAATTGCTGACGTGTTGCCCCTAACAGTGTCGAACGGCGAGCCTTGGACAGCGTCCAGACAAGCCCCACAACGGCCAGGAACAGCAGAACGGCGGTTGTCGTACCCAACGCCATCAGGCGATAAGCGGGGTCGATAGCCCAGAAGATGAGGATTAACAGGCTCATCAGGCCGAAGGCGGTAAACAGCAGGGTAAGCCCCGCCATCATCAGCAACTGGATGAGGTTGGCTTTCTCCTCTTCCAGCTCGATAACGGCCAGACGCACCCGAGTTTCCACCATGCCGACCATAATGGTGACAATCCGTTGGGCGATATCCAGGACCCCTTTACCGGGGCCCTGAGCGCGCGTTTGCGGCTGCTCTGCCATAATCAGCGGCGCGCGAGCAGAACGCCTAACACCACGCCAACCGCGGCGCCGATACCGATACCGGTCCACGGGTTTTCACGCACGTAATCATCAGCCTGGCCAGCCATCTGCTTGGTTTGGTGGGCCAGTTTGTCACTGGCATCGCTCAGACGGGCACGGGTTTCTTTCAGTGCGCCTTCTGCTTTGGAGCGCAGTTTGTCCAGTTCAGCTTTAGGTTTATCGGTGGAAGAGTTCAGCACTTCTTCCAGCGTATCGGCCAGGGACTTCAGTTCAGCGCGTAAATTTTCTGCATGTGAATCATGTGCCATTTCGATAACTCCTTAACATTAACTTCGACAGACTTTTAACATAGCGGATTTATTCACTTAAGCAAAGGGCTTATCCCCGGTGGATATCACTAACCAATGTCATTATTGGTTGGTAAAATCCCGCCAGATGGGGCTCTTATCGATAAATCCGCTAATATAAAAATTATTCGGCCTGCGCGGCTTTCAGCTCTGCCTGGGCTTCTGCCAGCTTTCTCTGCTTGTTGGCGATTTTATCTGCCTTGCCGGTTTCCTGAGCCTCTTTCAGCTCCTGCTCACGCTCGGCCACTTTCTCCTGCTTATCAGCAATCTTCTTCTGGCGATCGGCTTGTAAACCGGCTTCGGTGCAGTGGGTTTGTACTTCGCTCAGGGCTTTCTGCAGGCCTGCCACGCGGTGGCTGTTGCCGTGCTTAGTGGCATAATCGATCTGGGTCTGGATCTCCTGGGCTTTGCTGGCACAAGTCTCGACCGCTGCCTGTGAAAGCGCAGAAAAAGTGAACAGGGGGATGGCCAGTAACAATGTGTGGCGTAATTTCATGATTTCAATTCCTTAATGCTGGGAGATCACGAGGATGCTCCCGGTTTCCTGCTGCCCAAGGGGCAGTACGACAGGTGGCCTACGCGGCTGACCCATGCAGACAATCAGCATAGTCACAAATTGCGTAGAACCCCAAATGTAGGGGCGCTGCATGCTGCGCCCGATTAGCCGGATGTAACGACAGCTAAGATAATCCCTTAAATGAGAAAGGGATTATCCCAGATTAAGTGGCGCACGTGCAAATTTACGCACCCAGCGGCTGGGGATAGGAGACTCGTTCAGGGCAATGGAATAACCGGGGGGCAGGATGTTTTCCAGGGCTTCACGGGCCAGCAACTGCTGTTCAGGGGAATCCAGGCGGATCACCAGGCCATCGCCCTCCGGCGTAATGCTTTTGATGCGGATACCGCGTTCATCCAGGCGCTGATAGACGTAAAAACCATCTGGCAACGATAAGCCCTGCTGAACCACGTGAATACGCAGTTCGTTTTCCGTACGCAAGATGTAAGGCGCCAGCACGGCGGCCAATGCCAGCAATGGTAATAAAAGCATCAGCGCGTATTGCCAGCGTGGGCGTTTGGCTATCACGCGTCTTTGCCTGCACGGTCGGCGCGCTTTTTGCGCCACAGTACCACTAGCGAACCGACCAGCCCGGCGACCAGTAGCACCAGTGGCAGCATCATCAGGCCGAACATCAACTGGTCTTCATACTTGCGGAACATCGGGGTTTTCCCGAGGGCAAAACCGACCGATACCAGGATCAGAACCCACAGCAGGCCACTCATCCAGTTAAAGAACTGGAAGCGTGCGTTGCTCAAACCGGACAACCCGGCAATGGTAGGTAACAGCGTACGGACGAAAGCCAGGAAACGGCCAACCAGCAGGGCCGACAGGCCATGGCGGTGGAATAACTGGTGGGCACGCTGATGATAATGGGCCGGTAGATGAGCTAGCCAGCCCTGTACCGTAGGCGTATTGCCTAGCCATCGGCCTTGTATGTAGCTAACCCAGCATCCCAGGCTGGCTGCGGTGGTCAGGATAAGAATGGTCACCGGGAAATTCATGGTGCCTTTGGCGACCAGGACGCCGACCAGGATCAGCAGGCTATCACCCGGCAGGAAGGCGGCGGGCAGCAGGCCATTTTCCAGAAATAAAATCATAAACAGCAAGACGTACAGCGTCCAGACCAACGAGGGATTGGCCAGCGTTTCAAAGTCTTGCTGCCATAAGGCATCCAACAGTTGCTTAATGATATCCATCCGGTGTTCCTAAAAACGTCATTGTTATTTTCGTTCAGCGGCTGGGGGGCGGTAAGCTCGCGGAGGGCCCTGGCTGCTGAAGATGATGAACGGTGTTGCTTTATTCTTTGGTTCTTTTGGGGCGACACCGGATCATGAGTGATACGTTAGCGAGCCACGGTAAAGTATATTGCTCTCTTTCCAACCCCCGAGCCTGCTTTGCTGCTGCGGGAAGTTCAGCGTCCAATTGACCTGCCGCAACCGGTTAGGGGCTGGGTTATCTGCCTGCCGCTGAGGCCTCAGGCGGTAGCCCAGATCTGTTGCTAAAGTATAGGTCGGAACCGACTGGGTCGGGGCCTGCAACGAGCTGGGGTAGGAATGCATCCGGGGCAAAGACAGCAGTAGTTTGCTGAGGGGCTTGCGGCGGAGTTCACTGTGCGGACGGTAATCCTGATCGTAGGGGGAAACCACATGCTCATCAAATAATGCCTGAGCACTTAACGCGGAAGCTAAGGCTGCGGTTTGTGCTGCATAGAGCTTTGGGCCGGAGACCGAACCGGTCCAGCAGGAAAGAGCAATAAGCATGGCAAACAACCAGCGCATGTATTCGCGTTCCACCCCAAAGTCAGTCGATAAAAAAGTGGGCTAACTCTACCAAAATAGCACGATTGGCAACAGGGAAATCTACGTGGTCGCTGGGGAAATATCGCGCAGTGGGCGGCTGTACCGGGATCGATTCAGCCGTTTTTACAATACCTGACATTCGGTGCGATTTCTTGACGCCAAAACCCTATTTGGTGGTGGTGGCCATATTATCCAAATGGATCACCGGATTCTCGGCAAACAGGTAGCGATCGGCGTTGTATTCGAAATCGTCGGTGGTGGCATTGAACAGCATCTGCTTGGTGTTTTCCAGATGTTGCCACATGGCCAGTTTGGCACCGTGAGGATCTTTACGTATCAGCGCCTTAAGGATCTCATCGTGATCGTCGCACCAGCTGGCAATGGAGCGCTCATCGATATGTTCGTGCAGTTTGATCCAGTAAGGGTTGCTGACACGCTGAGCCCACATTTTTTCCACTATGGTGGCCATGGCGGTATTCTGGGTCGCCAGCGCGACCTGAACGTGGAATTTGAGATCCCATTGCGAATCGCGGAAGCGATCCTCTTTGCGCGCCTGCTCCTGGATCTCCATCAGTTGGACGATATCCTGTTTGGTCACCTGGGTGGCGGCGAACTCGGCGATGTTACTTTCGATCAACTGGCGCGCCTGTAGCAGTTCAAAAGGCCCAGAGGTAGCGAATTCGAGGCTTTCGCCCGGAACCACGAGGTGCTTCTGCTGGTTGGAGATCACATGGATGCCCGAGCCTTTGCGCACTTCGACGTAACCTTCCACCTCCAGCATGATGATCGCCTCACGCACCACGGTGCGGCTAACGTTCATCTCTTCTGCGATATAACGCTCGGCTGGCAGTTTCTCACCGACCGGGTAGACCCCGCCCTCAATGCGCCGTTTTAGCTCGGCGGCCAATTGCTGATAAAGGCGTCTGGTTTCAGTGAATTCCATAGTGAATACTCGGTGGTAGAAGGGCGTGATGCCATAGGACCTGTTATACCACTTATCCGTTGTAGCTGCTAGCGAGTCAGATGCGAAAAACCCGGCACAAAGGCCGGGCTGTGGGGGTTAGCTGCTGGCATCTGCCGTTTGTAATCGTTCCTGTTCCAGTTCGGAAACCGGCTTGTTTTGTAGCACGGTCCAGATCACGATGGCGGCCAGGATATCGAACACCGACAGGGCGGCGAACAGCGGGCTGAAGCCCATGGTGTCAGCCAATGCGCCGACCACCAGAGCGAACATGGTGCTCGCCGTCCATGCAGCCATACCTGTCAGCCCGTTGGCGGTAGCGACTTCGTTGCGGCCAAAGACGTCCGACGACAGGGTGATCAGCGCACCGGACAGTGCCTGGTGGGCAAAGCCCCCGATGCACAGTAAGGCAATGGCGACATAAGGGCTGGTGAACAAGCCGATCATGCCTGGGCCAATCATCAACACGGCGCCCAGGGTGACCACCAGTTTGCGTGAGACGATCAGGTTGACGCCGAAATGTTTTTGGAAGAATGGCGGCAGATAGCCACCCAGGATGCAGCCGAAATCGGCGAACAGCATTGGCATCCAGGCGAACATGGCAATTTCTTTCAGGTTGAAGCCGTAAGCCTTGAACATGAACAGCGGGATCCAGGCGTTGAAGGTCCCCCAGGCGGGTTCAGCCAGAAAACGCGGCAGCGCGATGCCCCAGAACTGGCGGTTACGCAGGATCTGCCAGGCGGACATCTTCTTGGCATTGCTGGTCTGGTGGTGCGCTTCCTGACCATCCAGAATGTAGCTGCGTTCTTCGGAACTGAGTTTCTTCTGGTCTTTCGGGTGCTTATAGAAGATCAGCCAGCAGATGGCCCAGATCAGGCTCAGGACACCGGTAATGATAAACGCCATTTCCCAGCTGTGCGCCACAATCGCCCAGACCACCAAAGGGGGAGCGAGCATCGCGCCCACCGAGGATCCGACGTTAAAGTAACCCACCGCGATGGAGCGCTCTTTGGCCGGGAACCATTCGCTACTGGCTTTCAACCCGGCAGGGATCATCGCCGCTTCGGCCATACCGACCGCACCACGGGCCATAGCCAGACCGACCCAGCTGTTGGCCAGCGCGGTGCCCATACAGAAGATGGCCCACAGGATGGCAAACATCGCATAGCCGATTTTAGTGCCGAGCACGTCGAGGATATAGCCTGCAACGGGCTGCATCAGGGTATAGCAGGCTGAATAGGCGGCAACAATATAGGAATACTGTTGGGTCGTGATCCCCAGTGAACCTTCCAGCGAGGGGGCTGCGACGGACATCGCATTGCGGGTCAGATAACCGAGCACGGTGCCGATAGTCACCAGGCCGATCATATACCAGCGTAAGCCTTTAATTTTACGCATCCCAAATCTCTCCCAGTCTAAAAATTTCGGCCACCGGCAAGCCTGTGGCGGTCATGGTGGTGATTCCTTTTCATCTGGTTGTCGGTATTCCGCTTACCGACGCCGTCCTGCGCGTTGCCATTGAACCGTGGTTATAAACCAGTAGCAGGGTGGCGAGAAGATAACTTGTCATACAGATTTAAAAGTTGAGTGATATCACAAAAACCATTATTTTTTTAAGTGATAATGCTGGTCATCATAAGGCATTGGTTTAATGGGAGTCGTCTGGATAGGCGCTTGGAAGCCGTGATGATGGGTTAACCAAGGTGAAATTTAGCTAGACTCCATGATGAATTGGTGTGATAACTTTCCAAAAGTTGACAGCAAGGCTAGCCAGGAAAAAGGTGAGGAACCCATATGGCCACGTTTTTGAGCGATGATTTCTTGTTAGACAGTGAATTTGCCCGCCGCCTGTATCACGACTATGCAGCGGATCAGCCTATTTTCGACTATCACTGCCATCTGCCACCGCAACAAATTGCCGAAAACACTCGTTTTAAAAACATGTACGATATCTGGCTGAAGGGCGATCACTATAAGTGGCGTGCGATGCGCACCAACGGCGTGGCTGAACGCCTGTGTACCGGCGATGCCTCTGACCGGGAAAAATTTGATGCCTGGGCGGCAACGGTGCCGCATACCATTGGCAACCCCCTGTATCACTGGACGCACCTGGAACTGCGCCGTCCGTTTGGCATCACCGGCAAGCTGCTCTCCCCGACTACCGCAGATGAAATCTGGCAGCGCGGTAATGAACTGCTGTCGCAGGAGGCTTTCAGCGCTCGCGGCATCATGAAACAGATGAAGGTGAAAATGGTGGGCACCACCGACGATCCGATCGACGATCTGCGCCACCATCAAGCCATCGCTGATGACAGCAGCTTCGATATCAAAGTATTGCCAAGCTGGCGCCCAGACAAGGCCTTCAATATTGAAGCCGCTGGGTTTAATGACTATATGCAACAGCTGGAAGCCGCCGCAGACACCTCCATCAGCCGCTTCAGCGATTTGTGTGATGCGCTGAAAAAACGTCTGGATCACTTTGCCGCTCACGGTTGTAAGGTTTCCGATCACGCGTTAGACGTGGTGATGTACGGAGAGGCCGATGAGGCCACGTTAGACAAGATCCTGGCTCAGCGCCTCAGCGGAGAGCTGCCAACGCAGCAGCAGATTGCCCAGTTCAAGACCGCCGTCCTGCTGTTCCTGGCTGCTGAATATCAGCGCCGCGAGTGGGTGCAGCAATACCACATCGGTGCGCTGCGTAATAACAATAGCCGGATGTTCAAGACTATCGGCCCGGACATTGGCTTCGACTCCATTAACGATCAGCCGGTAGCCGAATCACTGTCCCGCCTGCTGGATGCTCAAGCCAAGCAGGGGGCGCTGCCGAAAACCATTCTTTACTGCCTGAACCCACGGGATAACGAAGTGATCGGCACCATGGTCGGCAACTTCCAGGGTGAAGGTACGCCGGGCAAGATCCAGTTTGGTTCAGGCTGGTGGTTTAACGATCAGAAAGACGGTATGCAGCGCCAGATGACGCAGTTGGCACAGCTTGGGCTACTTAGCCGCTTTGTGGGCATGCTGACCGACAGCCGCAGCTTCCTTTCCTACACGCGTCACGAATACTTCCGCCGCATCCTGTGCCAGATGATTGGCCGCTGGGTGGAAGATGGCGAAGCACCGGCGGACATTACGTTGCTGGGTGAGATGGTGAAAAACATCTGCTTCGACAATGCCAAACACTATTTTGCTATCGAATTAGCGTAGTTACAGCTCGAGGTTGGTTTATGCAAAGCATCATAAAGATCCATGCAAAAGATAATGTGGCGGTCGCACTATGTGATTTGGCGGCTGGTGACCAGCCTGTCTGGGAAGGGCAGGCGATCGCACTGGCGCAAGACGTTGCTCGGGGGCACAAGTTTGCTCTTGAGCCGATCGCTGCCGGTGAGATGATCGTCAAGTACGGCTTGCCGATCGGGCATGCGCTGGTGGCCATCGCTGCGGGCGAACATATTCATTCGCAAAATGCCAAAACCAACCTGAGCGATCTCGACAGCTATCAGTATCAACCGGAGTTCCAGACCTTACCGGCGCAGGCGGCAGATCGTGAGGTACAGATTTACCGCCGCAGCAACGGTGAGGTAGGGATCCGCAACGAACTGTGGATCATCCCGACCGTGGGCTGTGTGAACGGCATCGCACGTCAGATCCTGCAACGTTTTTTGAAGGAAACCGGGGAAGCAGAGGGGATCGACGGCGTACATCTTTTTAGCCACCCCTTCGGCTGCTCGCAGCTCGGCCAGGATCATGAAAATACACGCACCATGCTGCAAAATATGGTGCGTCACCCCAATGCTGGTGCGGTTCTGGTGATTGGCCTGGGCTGTGAGAACAACCAGGTGGATGCCTTCCGCACTACGCTGGGTGAATATGATGAGCAGCGCGTGCGCTTTATGGTTTGCCAGCAACAGGATGATGAAGTTGCCGACGGATTGGCACATTTGCATGCGCTATATCAGATTATGCGCGACGATCGCCGCCAGCCGGGCAAGCTCAGCGAGCTGAAGTTTGGCCTGGAATGCGGGGGATCGGACGGTTTATCGGGGATCACGGCCAACCCGTTATTGGGCTGCTTCTCGGATTATGTGATTGCTAACGGCGGCACCACGGTACTGACCGAAGTGCCAGAAATGTTTGGTGCCGAGCGCATTCTGATGAGCCGCTGCCGCGATGAAGACACCTTTGAAAAAACTGTCAGTATGGTCAACGACTTCAAACAGTATTTTATTGCCCACAACCAACCGATTTACGAGAACCCTTCACCGGGCAACAAGGCTGGGGGCATCACCACGTTAGAAGAGAAATCTTTGGGATGTACTCAAAAAGCCGGGCAGAGCCAGGTAGTAGACGTGTTGAAATACGGTGAGCGCCTGCGTCTGCCGGGGCTAAACCTGCTGAGTGCGCCGGGCAATGATGCGGTCGCTACCAGCGCGCTGGCGGGAGCAGGGTGCCATATGGTGCTGTTCAGCACCGGGCGGGGGACGCCTTACGGTGGCTTTGTGCCAACGGTGAAGCTGGCGACCAACTCGGAACTGGCGGCGAAGAAACCGCATTGGATCGATTTTGATGCAGGCCGCCTGATCCACGGCTTGCCGATGGCGCAGATGCTGGAGCAGTTTGTCGATCTGATCGTGGACATTGCCGATGGCGCTCCGGCGCGTAATGAAGTGAATGATTTCCGCGAGTTGGCGATCTTTAAAAGCGGTGTCACGTTGTAAAGCCTAGCCAGCGGGAGTAGCATAAAACGGCGTTTTGTTTTAAACGCCTTGCTACTTCCGCCCCAGGATCTCCCTAATGACGTTTTATTGGTTTGCGCAGTCCGTTGGCGTGCTGGCTTTTTTGGTAGGCATCACCAGCTTTTTTAATCGCGATGACCAGCGTTTCAAACTGCAGCTGTCGGGTTACAGCCTGATTATCGGCATCCACTTTCTCCTGATGGGGGCTAATGCTGCAGGGAGTAGCGCACTGCTCAGCGCCTGCCGCAACCTGGTCTCGATGAAGACTCGCAGCCTATGGGTAATGTGGATCTTTATCTCCCTCACGCTCATCATCGGTTTATCCCGTTTTCACCACTGGATCGAAATACTCCCGATCTGCGGTACGACCGTCAGCACCTGGGCGTTGTTCCGCACCCGGGGTTTGACCACCCGCTGTGTAATGTGGTGTTCAACGGCCTGCTGGGTTACCCACAACATCTGGCTTGGTTCGATCGGGGGTTCGCTGATTGAAGGCAGTTTCCTGCTGATGAACGGTTTCAACATTATCCGCTTCCGCCGCCTGCAACTGCGCGGCATCGATCCTTTTGCGGTCGAAAAAAAGGTGTCTGATGAAGAGCATCAGGCCCCTCACCCTAACCCTCTCCCACAGGGAGAGGGGACCGATCGAGTGGATTTGAAATTGTAGTGACTCATTGGATGAGGGGGATCGAGTTTGCCGAGATTGTCTTTCTACTTCCAACAGAGCAGAGGCTATCAGCTCCCTCTCCCTGTAGAAGAGAGTGTCAGCCTATTAAGCAATAAAGTGCAGGTTGCTGAGATTACCTCCACGCTTCCAACAGAGCAGAGGCTATCAGCTCCCTCTCTGTGGGAGAGAATGTCAGCCTATTAAGCAATAAAATGCAGGTTGCTGAGATTACCTCCACGCTTCCAACAGAGCAGAGGCTATCAGCTCCCTGTAGAAGAGAGTGTCAGCCTATTAAGCAATAAAGTGCAGGTTGCTGAGATTACCTCCACGCTTCCAACAGAGCAGAGGCTATCAGCTCCCTCTCTGTGGGAGAGAATGTCAGCCCATTAAGTAATAAAATGCAGGTTGCTGAGATTACCTCCACGCTTCCAACAGAGTAGAGGCTATCAGCTCCCTCTCCCTGTGGGAGAGGGTTGGGGTGAGGGGACTTAGCGAACTTTCAGCGGATCTTCATTGGCCAAACGCTGGTCTTCCGCCTGACAGGCCGCTGCGGTAAACAGCACGTCGGTGGAGGAGTTGAGCGCGGTTTCAGCCGAGTCCTGCAGTACGCCGATGATAAAGCCGACGGCAACGACCTGCATCGCAATTTCGTTAGGAATACCGAACATGTTGCAAGCCAGCGGGATCAACAGCAGTGAACCACCGGCCACGCCGGAAGCCCCACAGGCGCAGATCGCCGCAACCACGCTCAGCAGCAGTGCAGTTGGTACATCAACAGGAATGCCCAGCGTATGAACCGCCGCCAGTGTCAACACGGTGATAGTGATCGCGGCACCGGCCATGTTGATGGTCGCCCCTAACGGGATAGAAACCGAATAGGTATCTTCGTTCAGATTCAGCTTTCTGCTAAGTTCCATATTCACCGGAATGTTGGCTGCGGAGCTGCGGGTAAAGAAGGCGGTAACGCCACTTTCGCGCAGGCAGGTGAACACCAGTGGATAAGGATTACGGCGGATCTTCCAGTAAACGATCAGCGGGTTCAGCACCAACGCCACCAGCAGCATACAGCCGATCAGCACGAACAGCAGTTGGGCATAGCCCCACAGTGCGCTAAAGCCGGTATCGGCCAGGGTTGACGCTACCAGGCCAAAGATACCCAGCGGCGCACAGCGGATCACCGCACGAACCACCATGGTCACTGCATGGGACATATCGGTGATCAGCGATTTGGTGGTATCAGAGGCATGGCGTAGTGCCAACCCCAAACCCACGGCCCAGGCCAGGATGCCGATATAGTTGGCGTTGATCAGCGCATGGAATGGGTTCGCCACCACGCTCATCAGTAAGCCTTTGAGCACTTCAACGATGCCACCCGGCGGGTTGATATCGGTGGTGCCTACAGCCAGCGCCAGCGTGGAAGGAAAAATAAAGCTGATCACCACGGCGGTAAGCGCGGCGGCAAAGGTACCCAGCAGGTAGAGGAACAGGATGGGGCGGATATTGGTTTTTTGGCCCTGCTTATGGTTGGCAATGGAGGCCATGACCAACACCAGTACCAGCAGCGGTGCCACCGCCTTCAGCGCGCCAACGAACAACGAGCCGAGCAGGCCAACGGCTACTGCAGCGGCTGGCGAAACCAGTGCCACCACAATGCCCGCTACCAGGCCGATCAATATTTGCTTAACCAGGCTGCCCTGAGTGATGCGTAGTAAGAGTTTATTCATGATGCGCTTGCGTTTCCGCTCCCTGAGAATGTGATGTACAGATTGCTGCGCCTCAGCTGAAACGTGGCCGGGCAACTTATCGTCATATCTGTAACTAAGTATGTTTGCTATGCCAGTATTCAGTAAATGGGGGATCTTGAAAAGGGGAGATGATGAAATTACCTGCATGGATCAATGATTGATAACATGCTGTTTACATTTGTGTGATCGTCATAACATTTGGCGTTTATGGCTATTTGCCAAATAATCGCGGGGCGTCTAGCGCCCCGGATAACAGATTATGGCGGCCAACCTCAACCGACCCCGGCCAATGCCTGCTGGGCGCCAAGGCTGGCGACAAAGTCCTGCAGCAACAGCTGGCTGAACGGGGTATCGCTAACCTGTTGTTGTTTAAGCCGATAAGTTTGCTGCTTGGCCGGTTCCAACTCGCTCAGCCAGCTCAGGTAGCGCTGCATGATCGCCCCATTAAATTCCGGGTGGAACTGGGTGGTCAGGGCGTTATCACCGTAACGCAGGATTTGGCAGGCGTCCTGTTGCGAACGGGCCAGCACTTCAGCCCCTGGCGGCGGCGTTAGTACGCTTTGCGCATGGATCAGGTTCACGTTGAAGCGAGCAGGCAGGGTGGCAAGACGCTTATCTGAGCGGGCAGCGGGTAATAACTCGATCTCGAGAGTGCCGACTTCCATGCCCTGTGGGTGGTAGCCCACCTCGCCGCCCAGCGCATAAGCCAAAAGCTGGTGGCCGTAGCACACACCAAATATCGGCAGATTGATTTGCATTGCCTGGCGCAACCATTCTGCCGCCTGTTCGCTCCAGGGAAGTCGTTCGGTCACCATCGCAGCTGAACCGGTGATCACCACGCCGCAGTAATCTTCCGGAGGCAGCGGTGTTTCACCGGCGAGGACGTGCACGATATGTACTCGATCGGCGTCGATATTCCCCTGTTTTAGGAACATCTGCTCAAAATTGGCCTGCTCCTGCTGGATCATCTGCGGTGCATCACCGGTTTGCATCAACAACAGCGGTTTCATTTTATTCTCCGTCAGCGGGGAACACTACGCCGGTCTGGCGGCGGATCTCCGTCAGCAGGCTGGCGACGATCAGGGAATTCTCCAGGCCCACATGCTCGACCTGCCGTTTTTCCACCAGTTCGGCAAACACTTGTGCTTCATACAGCATGGTATTGATGTGTTGCGGCTGGGTCAGTACCTGGCTATTTTCACCGCGTGGCGTCAGCACCACGCCTTGGGCTTCGGAGATTTTTTCAATCACCAGCGTGCCTTCTTCGCCCTGGATCTCGCTCGGAATGTCCGAGTTGCTGACCTTGGAATGGCTGATCACCACGTCAAAGTCACCATAGTTCAGGCACACGCTGCCGTGGGCATCCACCCCGGTATCAAGCAATGTTGCGCTAGCCAATACCGTTTGCGGCGCACCAAACAGCGCCACGGTGCTGGCCACGCAGTAATAGCCAATGTCCATGATCGAGCCGTTGGAAAAGTGCGGGTTGAAGGTATTCGGATTTTCACCGGCCAGGTAACGGGGATAGCGAGAGGAGTATTGGCAATAGTTGATAAATGCCTTACGCAGTTTGCCAATCTTCGGCAATGCCTGTTGCAGGATAAGAAAATTGGGCAAGTGGGCGCTTTTGAACGCTTCAAACAGCACCACCTGATTTTCCCGTGCGCAGGCCACCAGTTGTTCCACTTCGCGCAGATTTGACGCCAGCGGCTTCTCGCAAATCACATGCTTTTTATGGCTTAGGAATAGCAGAGATTGTTGGCAGTGCAGAGAGTTGGGGCTGGCAATATACACCGCATCAATCACGTCGGATTGCGCCAGCGTTTCCAACGAGTCAAAGAAGTGTTCGACCGGATAGTTGGCGCCAAAGGCCTGCGCCTGTTCGAGCTTACGCGAATAGATGGCGGTCAGCCTCATCTTGCCGCTTTCGTGAGCCGCATCGATAAAACGTTCGGTGATCCAGTTGGTGCCGACAACAGCAAAGCGAATCATGGGTGACTCCAGTTTCCACAGGAAGATAGCTCAAGGAACCAGATTATCACGCCGCAGAGATTAGGCGAATATTTGCTTAAAAAGGCTGATTATTCATAGAGTTCACCGAATAAGGAGAGATGGGTCAGATACAGACGGGTATCAAACTCCAACTGGTGATAGCTGGGTTCCATATGGCAGCACAGGCTGTAAAACGCCTTGTTGTGGTCTTTCTCTTTCAGGTGCGCCAACTCGTGGACCACGATCATGCGCAGGAAAGGCTCCGGGGCGTTTTTAAACACCGTCGCCACGCGGATTTCGGCTTTAGCTTTCAGCTTGCCACCTTGCACCCGGGAAATGGCGGTATGCAGCCCCAAGGCGTGCTTCATCACCTGGATTTTGCTGTCGTAGGCCACCTTGCTCAGCGGTTGAGCATTACGCAGATACTGATTTTTCAGATCGACGGTAAACTGATAAAGCGACTTGTCGGTGGTGCAGCCATGAACCTGCGGATAGCGCTGCAACAAAACCTCGCCCAGACGCTGTTGCTGGATGAGTTGTTGCACCTGCATTTGCAGATGATCGGGGTAGCCTTGCAGGTAGCTCAGTTCAGACATGTTATTCAGTATTCAGTGGTAAACCGGGGCGAGCATTGTATGACGTTTTGTTGCTCAAATCCCTTAAAGGGCAATTAATCCCAAAAAACATTTTACTGCCGAGCGTTTTTAGGGGATAAACAGCCCAAATTTACTATTCAGGAGGGGCAATGAGCCAACTCGATCTGGGAACACAGCAACTTGAGCTGGAGCGTTATCCCCAACAGGAAGAAGCCACCCAGCTGCAGGCGTGGGAAGCGGCGGACGAATATCTGCTGCAACAGCTGGAAAATGTCGACATCGGTGAACGCCCGGTACTGATTTTTAACGACAACTTCGGCACGCTGGCCTGTGCCCTGCATGGCTATAAGCCTTACAGCATCAGCGACTCATACATGAGCCAACTGGCGACGCGCCATAACCTCAAGCTGAATGAGCTCGATGTTGAGCAGGTCACCTTGCAAGACAGCTTGGCTGAACTGCCTGCCAACCCGGCAGTAGTGTTGATGCGCATCCCGAAAGCGTTGGCGCTGCTGGAGCAGCAATTACGTGCCCTGCGTGACGTGGTGGCACCCGATACGCTGATCGTGGCCGGTGCCAAAGCGCGTGACGTGCATACCTCGACCATGCAAGTGTTTGAGCGGGTGCTTGGCCCAACCCGCACCAGCCTGGCCTGGAAAAAGGCCCGCCTGATTTATTGCCAGGTAGCTGACATCGTGCCACCGGCAGCGCCGGAAACCACCGACTGGCTGCTCGACGGCACGGACTGGCTGATCCACAACCATGCCAACGTGTTCTCACGCGGTAGCCTGGATATTGGCGCACGCCTGTTCTTGGAAAACCTGCCGAAGGATTTGCAGGGCCATATTGTCGATCTCGGCTGTGGCAACGGTATTATCGGTATGTGTGCCTTGGTGCAGAACCCGCAAGCGCAGATGACCTTCGTCGATGAGTCTTACATGGCGGTGGCGTCCAGCGAGTTGAACGTGGCGCACAACCTGCCGCAGGAGATGGATCGCTGTCAGTTTGAAGTGAACAACTCGCTGGCGGGCATTGAGCGTGAAAGCCTGCAGGCGGTACTGTGCAACCCACCGTTCCACCAGCAGCATGCGATCACCGATCACACCGCCTGGCAGATGTTCTGCGACGCCAAGCGCTGCCTGCAAGTGGGGGGTGAGCTGTGGATCGTCGGCAACCGCCATCTGGATTACTACCAGAAGCTGAGGCGTTTGTTCGGCAACTGCACCACCGTGGCCTCCAACCAGAAGTTCTTGATCCTCAAAGCGGTCAAGTCTGGCGCGCGTTATTGATGTAGGGGCGCAGCATTATACTGCGCCCGTCTAATCAATGGATTACAGTGCCATGGCCAGCCGCGTGCCCTGATCGATAGCGCGGCGGGCATCCAGCTCGGCAGCCACGTCGGCACCGCCAATCAGATGCACCGTTTTCCCCATCTCCAGCAGTGGTTGCTGCAATTCACGGCGCGGTTCTTGCCCGGCACAAATCACCACTGTATCTACCGGCAAGCAGCTTTCCTGCTCGGCACGTAGGATATGCAGACCTTCGTCGTCAATCCGTTGATAGTTCACGCTATTGAGCATCTTCACGCCGCGTACCGCCAGGCTGGTGCGATGGATCCAACCGGTGGTTTTACCCAGGCCTTCACCGACCTTGCTGGTTTTGCGTTGCAACAGGAATATCTGGCGTGGCGAGGCTGGTACTTCCGGCCCTTGGGCGCTCAGCCCCCCGCGTTGCTCTAGCAGCGAATCGATCCCCCATTCGCGGTTAAACGCTGCCGGATCCAGGCTACTGGAGGTGCCGTGCTGGCTGAGGTATTCGGCGACGTCGAAGCCAATTCCCCCGGCCCCGATGATGGCGACCCGTTGCCCAACCGGTTTTTTATCGCGCAAAACATCGAGATAGTTCATCACCTTGGCGTGTTCGATGCCCGCAATCGCTGGCATACGCGGCACGATACCGCAGGCGAGGATCACCTCATCGAAATCCGCCAGATCCTGCGGTTGCACCTGCTGTCCCAGCTTCAGTTCCACTTCATTGAGCACCAACTGACGGCGGAAATAGCGCAGCGTCTGGTGAAACTCCTCCTTGCCGGGGATTTGCTTGGCGATATTGAACTGGCCACCGATCTGCTCGGCGGCGTCAAACAGGGTTACCTGATGCCCACGGCTGGCGGCGGTGGTGGCAAACGCCAACCCGGCAGGCCCGGCACCCACCACGGCCAGTTTTTTAGGCATTGCCGTGGCGATGAATGGCATTTCGGTTTCGCGGCAGGCGCGAGGGTTGACCAGGCAGGAAGTGAGTTTGTGATCGAAAATCTGATCCAGGCAGGCCTGATTGCAGCCGATGCAGGTGTTGATTTCGTCTGCACGGCCTTCAGCGGCTTTCTGCACGAACGCCGCATCCGCCAGGAACGGGCGCGCCATGGAGACCATGTCGGCACAGCCATCGGCCAAAACCTGTTCCGCCACCGCCGGATCGTTAATGCGGTTGGTGGTGATCAGCGGGATCTTCACTTTGCCCATCAGCTTGCGCGTCACCCAGCTGAACCCAGCGCGTGGCACCATGGTGGCGATGGTAGGAATGCGTGCTTCGTGCCAGCCAATGCCGGTGTTGATCAGCGTTGCGCCAGCCTGTTCGATCGCCACGGCAAGCTGTTCGATCTCCTGCCAACTGGATCCATCCTCCACCAGATCGAGCATCGACAGGCGGTAGATCAGAATAAATTCCGGCCCGGTCGCTTCACGCACGGCCCGCACAATCTCGACGGCGAAACGCATGCGGTTGCTGAAACTGCCGCCCCATTGGTCGGTGCGCTGGTTGGTGCGCGAGACCAGGAACTGGTTAATCAGGTAGCCCTCAGACCCCATGACTTCTACGCCGTCATAGCCAGCCTGCTGAGCCAATGCCGCGCAGTTGGCGAAGTCGGCAATGGTTTGTTCAACTTCTTGGGTAGTCAGCGCCGCTGGGCTGAATGGGTTAATCGGCGCTTGCATCGCCGAAGGGGCTACCGGCTGTGGCTGATAGCTATAGCGCCCGGTATGCAGGATTTGCAGGGCAATCTTGCCCCCAGCCTGATGGACAGCCTCGGTCACGATCCGGTGATGGGCAACCTGCTGTGGCTGGTTCAGGACCGATGCCCCGCGATACACCACGCCTTTCTCATTGGGAGCTATACCGCCGGTCACGATCAGGGCGACACCGGCAGCGGCCCGCTCGGCATAGAATGCTGCCATACGCTCGGGGCCATCAGGCAGTTCTTCCAGGCCAGTGTGCATCGAGCCCATCAGCACCCGATTTTTCAGGGTGGTGAAGCCGAGATCCAACGGCGCAAGCAGGTGGGGGTAAGCACTCATTGCAGTCTCCAAAATATATACCCGTCGTCTTTCAAGCTGCAGCGTTGTTACCTGCGCTTGCTCACCCCAGTCACTTACCCAAAAGTAAGCTCCTGGGGATGAGCAAGCTTGTCGCCTAGCTGCAGCTTGAAATCCATAGGGTATGAGTTGTTATAGTTTTGACGACCACTCAAGTGGTCGGATGAGATAAATCTAGCCGTTGTCGGCGCACTTGGGAAACGCGGATGTGCTGAATGTGATAGACCTCATGTTTGCAATCGGTATAAAAGATCGGCTAACATCGGCTCGCTTTATCCCTTTTCTCTCTGCGGAGCCATTACCGAAAATGAACAACCACACCTGCTGATATCTGGCCCTATACCGAGCACGCTCGTGCCGTATGGGGAGGTTTTGATTTCATTCAGGAGTGCTTATGGCTCATTTTGCGCAGTCCCCTTATTTCGTTTTACATCAATTAACCTGTCAGTTTGCCAATGGCGAAACGCTGTTTGGCCCGCTTAATCTGGCCGTTGAACAGCAGCACTGTGGCTTGGTGGGGCGTAACGGCGTGGGGAAAACTCGCCTGCTACGTCTGATTGCCGGGCTGGATCAACCCGCCTCTGGCCATATTGAGACGCAGGCAACCTTCGCCTATGTGGCGCAGCAGCCGCACTTCACCGAACAGACGACTCTGGCAACGCTGCTGGGCTACGGCGAGGTGTTTGCCGCCCTGGCCCGTCTTGAGCAAGGTTGCCCGCGGCTGGACGATATCGATCGTCTTGAGGGCCTGTGGGATCTGGCGGATCGCTTGAGCACGGCTTTTGCGGCGGCGGGATTGCCTGATTTTGACCCGCAACGGCCAGCCGGAGAGCTGAGTGGCGGCGAGCGTATGCGTGCGGCTTTGTGTGGCGCGTTAATGTCGGGGGCCGATTTCCTGTTGCTGGACGAACCGACCAATCACCTCGATAGCACGGGCCGTGAATGGCTGTATCAGCAATTGGCACAGTGGCGGGGTGGTCTGTTGATTGCCAGCCACGATCGACAACTGCTGGCGCGGATGCAGCGGATTGTCGAACTGACACCCGAGGCGCTGCGCAGCTATGGCGGCAACTATCACGATTACCATCGGCTGCGTGAGCAAGAGCAACAGGCGGCGCGTGCCCAACTGGAACATGCTGCGCTGGAAAGACGGCGCGTCCGCGCCCGCCAGCAGAAAGAGCATGACAATTACCAGCGCCATTCCGCCCGCACGCTGAGAACCGTGGATTCGCTGAATATCGCCTCTTTTGAGAAAGCGGCCCTCAAAGGGGCTGCGCGCGACACGATGGGCACCTTGCGTAAACAGCATCAGGGGCAAAAGAACACGCTGGATGAAGCGGTGCGCGAGGCGAAGGAACGGGTTGAAGAGGATAACCCGGTGATGCTGACCTTACCGGGCAGCGCGGTGGCTGCGGGTAAACAGGTGTTGGTACTGGAACAGTTACAGCTGCCGTTTGTCACCTTGCCGCCGCTCGACTGGCGGATGGATGGCCCGATGCGCGTCGCCATCACCGGCCCGAACGGCTGTGGAAAATCCACGCTGTTGAAGGTGATCCTGGGGCAACTGGCTGCCAGCGCTGGTCATTGCCATTGCTCGGTATCGCTGGCCTATCTCGATCAAAACCTGTCCCAGCTCGATCTGACGCGTTCGGTGGTCGATCATCTGGGTTTACAGGATACCCCGCTGGCCGAAGGAGTGTTGCGTAGCCAACTAGCGCAACTGCAACTGAATGCCGACCGGGTCACGCTGCCGTTGGTGGCATTGAGTGGCGGAGAGCGGTTGAAAGCGGCGCTGGCCTGTGTGCTGTGGCGGCGTGAGCCTGCGCAACTCCTGCTGCTGGATGAACCGACCAACCATTTGGATCTGGCCTCATCGCAGGCAATTGAAGCGGCGCTAGCGGAGTTCCCGGGGGCGATGCTGGTGGTATCGCACGATGAGGATTTCTTGCAGGCGCTGCGATTGACCCATCGTTTGGCTTGGTCGGCAGCGGGTTGGTGCTTTCAAGCAATGTAACCCCGCCTGAGGGGCCAAGCTGGGGAGTTTTTGGTATACTTAAGGTCATTTTGTGAGGTTTCGAGACAATGACTATGACTCCAGTGGCAACAGCAGCCGAGGTAATTTATTACAACGGCACTATCTTCACCGCAGATGCGGAAAATCGTGTTTGTAGTGCGTTGGCGATAGGGCAAGGATACATTCTTGCTGTAGGGACAGATGAGCAGGTGCTTGCGCTGGCGACACCCACCACCGAACGCATCGATCTGCATGGCAAAATGATGATGCCGGGCCTGATCGACAGCCATATGCACCCATTCTGGGGTGGCAAACAGCTCAAGGGGTGCAGCCTGCACTATGCGGCGCTGACGGCAGAACAGACCTTGCAGCATATACAGGATCATCTGGATAAGTATCCGGCTGGCGATGACGAATGGCTGACGGTGCGCGCCTGGCAGCGTCAGGCGATGATCCCGGTGGGGGCGGACATGAGCCGTGCTCTGCTGGACTCTCTGAACACCCGCCGCCCGGTAGCGTTGTTCGCTAACGATTGCCATACGCTGGCGGCTAACAGCCGTGCGCTGGAGATGTTGGGCATTGATGAAAATACGCCAGTGCCGCCAGATGGCAAGATCGCCCGCGATGCCAATGGCCGACTGACCGGGATCCTGGAAGATGCTCCGGCCATGCGCGCCTTCGACAGCATTCCTTCCGGCACGGCGGAACAGAACGTGCAGGTGGCGGCCCATGTGCAGCAGGTGTTGCATGAGCAGGGCGTAACCACGGTGATGGACACCCGCGTGTTTGCGGAGCAACTGGAGGCTTTCGCCGTACTGCGCGATCGCGGTGAGCTGACCTTACGCGTGCTGGGGGCTAAAGAAGTCACGCCAGACAGCGTACAAGGGCCGGAAGACGCTGCCCGTGCGGTGCAAGAGGTTGTCGCCTTTGCCGAACAGTGGAGCAGCCAGCCTTGGACGCCACTGGCCGGGATCTCTGTTGACCATCTTAAGCTGTTTGTTGATGGTGTTTTGCAGCCACCCACTATGACAGCAGCGCTGCTGGAGCCTTACCGCGAACATCATGGGGAGGCCAAGAGTGAGCGTTATGGCGATCTCTACTTCACCACGCCGGTGCTGAACGCACTGATCGTCGAATGTGGTCGTGCTGGTCTGCATCCGCATACCCATACGGTAGGCGATGGGGCAATCGAGCAGGTGTTGGATGCGGTTGAGCTGATGCGTGCGGCCTGCCCGGGCAAGGATATCCGTCCAGGGCTGGCCCATAACGAACTGGTTGCGCCGCATCAGTATGCGCGCTTTGCCTCTTTGGCCGCGACGGCGGTACTTTCGTTCCAGTGGGCCGGTTTACCAGGCGTGCTGATCGATGAAGAGCGCGAGATGCTGGGTGAAGCTCGTTTCCCTCACCTGGAGCCCGCGGCACGCTTCCTGGATGCCGGTGCGCGGCTGGCCTATGGCAGCGACTGGCCGATCGATCGCCTGGATGAGTGGTATAACCTGCAGGTGGGGATGACCCGCCGCGCGTGGGATAGCGAAGGCAACCCTGCTGGGCCACGTCTGGATAACGATCGCGATCTGACCCTGATCGAGACGCTGCGCGCAGCCACCATCGATGCGGCCTATATGATCGCCAAAGAGCAGTACATTGGCTCACTGGAAGTGGGCAAATTTGCTGATGCGATCGTCCTGCACCATAATCTGTTTGAGCAACCGGCAGAGAAACTGTACCAAACCCGCATCGAGCGGACGTTGGTTGGTGGGAAGATCAGCTATCAATCCTGATAGCAATGTGAATTAAGCGGTCATTTTACCTGGAGGCGTTGCATGCAGCGCCTCTACAAATTCGGCAACATTGCCATGAAGGGTAATTTTTACCGCTTTTCCTCATCCTGCAAACAATAAATCAACGGGTTGTGCCCCAGTTCTTTACCTATTGCCACCTGGTTTTCTGAAAGCGGATTGTTAGCTTCCCCGGCAGCCTAACTTGTGCCAGAATCCGTCCCCTTGTTTTTACCGCAGCGAATCAAATAGCCTATTGGGATTGGCCCTGAATAGCGCTGAGCTGCGCCAGGAGATGATACGGTAATGCCGCAAAACATTCGGTTGCAACGAGTTCTTAAAACCCCCGCCCTGGTTGCGTTTGGCCTTGCCTATATGGTGCCACTGGGCGTGTTTACCACCTACGGTCAGGTTACCGTGTTAAGCCAGGGCCACTTACCCGTCGCTTATCTGGTTACCATCGTGACCATCCTGTTTACCGCCCTGAGCTATTGCCGGATGACCAACGCCATGCCGCTGGCAGGTTCGGCCTATTCCTACGTACAGCGTAGTTTTGGTGGTAAAACCGGTTTCCTGGTAGGTTGGGCGCAGATCCTCGATTATCTGTTCCTGCCGATGCTTAACTATCTGGTTTTAGGTATCTTCTTGCACGAGGCATTCCCGTCGATCCCTGCTTACGTGTTTATTCTTGGCTCCATTGCCAGCGTCAGCGCGCTGAATATTCTGGGCGTGCGCCTGCTTAGCTCGGTGAACTTCACGCTGATTGCCTTGCAGATGGTGTTTATCGTGCTGTTTATCGTGCTGGCGTTTAGCGAGGCCGATCTCAGCCCGGCGTCATTGATGAAGCCGCTGCTGGTGGATGCTGGTGATTTTTCCGGTCTGATCGCTGGGGCTGCGGTGCTGTGCCTGGCCTTCCTGGGCTTTGACGCTATTGCTACCATGGCTGAAGAGGCCGCCGACGCCAAACGCACTCTGCCGCGTGCGATCCTGATTACCGTGATCTGTGCCGGTGGCATCTTTGTTGCCGTCTCCTACGCCGCGCATCTGGCCTATCCTGACTGGCAATCACTGATCCCGCATCAGGACACCGCCAGCCTGATTATTTCGGAGCATGTCGGCGGCAAGTGGATGTACAACTTCTTTATGGCCACTTATCTTACCGGGGTGTATGCCTCTTCAATGTCTGCACAAACCGGCGTCTCACGTATTTTCTACGCCATGGGGCGTGAAGGCGTGTTGCCGCGCAAAGTGTTCTACCACCTTCATCCTCGTTTCCGCACTCCGTGGCGCGCGATTGTGTTTGTCGCGATCATCTCGTTGCTGGCGTTGTGGATGGATTTGAGCATGGTGGTGTCGATGATCAGCTTTGGTGCACTGGGGGCGTTCACCTTCGTTAATCTCAGCGTGATCAAACACTTCCTGATTAACCAAAAACGCCGTGGGCTGAACGCGATGTTCAAATACGGTCTGCTGCCGCTGATTGGTTTTGGCATGTCGGTATGGCTATGGGTCAACCTGGATCCCGAAGCGCTGAAAGTGGGCTTCACCTGGCTGTTTGCCGGTTTTATTTATCTGCTGTGGCTGACCAAGGGGATGCGTCAGGATCCTCCATCCACCCAGGATGATATCGGCGATTTGCTGGATTGATAGATTACCCCTCACCCCAACCCAGAGGGTTTGGGTGAGGGGCCTATACACTCCAACAACACGTCAAACGCCGCCGCCATCTGCTCTTCGGGCACGCAGGCAAAGCCCATTAGCAGCCCGCGCCGCGCGTTTGGCAGCATGTAATACCGCGATAACGCCCTTACCAGCACCCCGCGTTCATTGGCCGCCGCAGCGATGGCGACATCGTCGGCATCATCCGGCAGATTGAGCACCAGGTGCAGCCCGGCATTGCTGTTGAACTCGCTTAACGCCTGCTTACCCAGATGCTGCTCAATCAACGCGGTGAGGAACCCACGGCGTTTGGCATACAGCAACCGCATACGGCGGATATGCGCCGTATAGTGGCCCTCCTGAATAAACTGCGCCAGCGCCGCCTGAATGATCAGGTGACCACCACGATAAAGCTCGGCGTGGGCCGTTTTTAACTCGTCCATCAGTGGCTTGGGAAGCACCACATAGCCCAGCCGCAGGGCGGGATAGAGCGTTTTGCTGAAGGTGCCGATGTAGATCACCGGCGCATCGGCTTCCAACCCCTGCAAGGCGGGGATCGGTTGGCCGGAGAAGCGGAATTCGCTGTCATAATCATCCTCTACGATCCAGCCGCCAGCCGCACGGGCCAAAGCTAGCAGCCGTTGCCGACGTGCCAGGCTCATCACCGAGCCCAACGGGTATTGGTGCGAAGGGGTGACAAAAATCAGCCGTGGCAAGGCCGCTGGTTGTTCTGGTGGCACCATCCCGGCCTCGTCCACCGCCCAGGGGCAGATATTGACGCCGTTCATGCGCAGGATATTGCGGATCCCCCAATAGCCGGGCTCCTCGATCCAGGCGTCATCTCCCGGATTACACAACATGCGGGTGACTAGATCGATCGCCTGGTGAATGCCTTCGGTGATCAGAATTTGTTCCGGCGAGCAGCGCACCGAACGTGACACCCGCAGATAGTCCACCAGCGCATGCCGCAGTTCCGGGCTGCCGCCCTGGTTGCTGTAGGTTAAGCGTTGCGATGTCGGGCGGCGGCTGATGCGTGCCTGGAGTTTGCTGAAGATGTGATGCGGGAATGCATTCACGTCGGGGACGCCGGGGATAAAGGCTCCCCACTGTTTCGGGCTGGCGCTGGCGTGTTGCAGTAGCGTGATGCCACGTTGCGACAGCTCGGCACGCCGTGGCTCGCCGTCACCGCCAATCGGCTGGCTGGCGGTGGATAAACAGCTGTCGGGTACCGTTTCTGCGACGAAGGTTCCACTTCCCTGGCGTGAAAACACATATCCTTCCGCCAGCAATTGTTCATAAACGGTTAAAACCGTATTACGTGAGAGACCCAGCTCTTGTGCCAGGTCGCGTGACGCCAGCAGGCGGCTGGAAGGGGGCAGGCTGCCGTCCAGAATACTGGTACGAATGGCATTGTATAACCGCTTGTGCAGTTTATCATCGGGCTGCTCGCCGAGGCGTTGCAGCAGCAGGTCACCACTCAATGAGCGCAATTGGATCCCTCAATTAATCGTAACTGGCACTCGATTATAGGGCCACATCAGGTGTAAATAAACGCAATGTTTCACGTTTGTGAACAAAACCGATAACTGGTCCCGCCCGGAGAGAACAGCATGAAAAACGCAGAACTGAATCAACGTCGTCTGGCCGCTACCCCAAGAGGGATTGGCGTGATGTGTGGTTTTTACGCCGAGCGTGCAGAAAATGCCACCCTGTGGGATGTGGAAGGCAATGAGGTGATCGACTTTGCCTCGGGCATTGCGGTGCTTAATACCGGCCACCGTCATCCCAAGGTGATCGCCGCCATTGAAAAGCAGCTCCAGGCGTTTACCCACACGGCATACCAGATCGTTCCTTATGAAAGCTATATTTCGCTGGCAGAGCGCATCAACCAACGTGCTCCGATCGAAGGCACCTGTAAAACCGCTTTCTTCACCACTGGCGCAGAAGCGGTAGAAAATGCGGTGAAGATCGCCCGCGCATACACAGGGCGCCCAGGCCTGATCACCTTCGGCGGCGGATTCCATGGCCGTACCTATATGACCATGGCGCTGACGGGTAAAGTGGCCCCTTACAAACTGGGCTTTGGCCCGTTCCCTGGCTCCGTTTTCCACGGCCAGTATCCGAATGCGCTATATGGTGTCAGCACCGAAGATGCCATGAACAGCCTGGAACGCATCTTTAAGGCCGATATCGATCCCAAGCAGGTTGCCGCGATCGTACTGGAGCCGGTGCAGGGTGAAGGGGGCTTTAACGTGGCTCCGGCAGAATTCATGCAGGCGCTGCGTACGCTGTGTGACCAACACGGTATCCTGTTGATCGCCGATGAGGTGCAAACCGGCTTTGCCCGTACCGGCAAGCTGTTTGCGATGGACCACTATGCGGTGAAACCGGACCTGATCACCATGGCGAAGAGCCTGGCTGGCGGTATGCCGCTGTCTGCCGTGGCGGGCCGTGCTGAAGTGATGGATGCCCCCGCTCCCGGCGGCCTTGGCGGTACCTACGCCGGTAACCCATTAGCCGTTGCTGCCGCGCTGGCGGTATTGGACGTAATTGAAGAAGAGCAGCTGTGCCAACGCTCCCAGCGTTTGGGGCAACATTTGGTGGAAGTGCTGCAACAGGCACGTAGCCACTGCCCGGCGATTGTGGATATTCGCGCGCTGGGTTCCATGGTGGCAGTAGAGTTCAACGACCCGGCAACCGGTAAACCGTCGCCGGAGTTTACCCGTCAGGTACAGCAAAAAGCTCAGGAAGAAGGACTGTTGCTACTCAGCTGTGGGGTGAACGGTAACGTGATCCGTTTCCTGTACCCGCTGACCATTCCTGATGCCCAGTTTAACCAGGCGCTGGCAATCCTTTCCCGCGCGCTGGCCCAATAAGGAGCAATATCCATGAAACTGCAAAATCCCGATCTGCTGCGTAGCCAATGCTTGATTAACGGCGAGTGGTGCGATGCGCGCAGCGGCAAACGTGAAGCCGTGATCAACCCGGCCAACGGTGTGGAGCTGACAACGGTGCCTCTGGTGAGTGCAGAGGAAACTCAGCAGGCAATTAATGCCGCGCAGCAGGCACAAATCGGCTGGAAGCAACAGACCGCCAAGCAGCGTTCCGTATTGTTGCTGGCCTGGGCCGATAAAATCATGGCGGCTCAGGAAGATCTGGCGCAGCTGATGACCGCTGAGCAGGGTAAATCGCTGGCGGAAGCGCGTGGCGAAGTGGCCTATGCCGCCTCGTTTATTACCTGGTTCGCCGAGGAAGCCAAGCGTGTAGACGGTGCCGTATTACAGGCACCACAGGCTTCACAACGTCTGGTCGTGGTGAAACAGCCGATCGGCGTCTGTGCGGCGATCACGCCGTGGAACTTCCCGGCAGCGATGATCACCCGTAAGGCAGCACCTGCGCTGGCCGCAGGCTGCACCATGATCGTTAAACCGGCTGAGCAAACGCCGCTGACCGCATTGGCATTGGCCAAACTGGCGCAGGATGCCGGTATTCCCGCTGGCGTATTGCAGGTGGTAACCGGCGAAGCGGCACAGGTGGGTAAAGTGCTGTGCGATAGCCCGGTAGTGCGCAAGCTGAGCTTTACCGGATCGACCGAGGTTGGGCGCATCCTGATGGCCCAATGTGCGCCAACCATTAAAAAGCTTTCGTTGGAACTGGGCGGCAACGCGCCGGTGATCGTGTTTGACGACGCGAATCTGGACGCGGCCGTCGCCGGGATCATGGCCTCCAAATTCCGCAACAGCGGGCAGACCTGCGTTTGCGCCAACCGCATCTACGTTCAGGACGGTATCTACGATCGCCTGGTGGATAAGCTGGTGGCCGCGGTTGAGCAACTGAAAGTCGGTGATGGCACACAGGAAGGGACAACGCAGGGGCCGCTGATCGATGAGGCCGCGATAGAGAAAGTGCAGAGCCACATTGATGATGCGCTGATCAAAGGGGCGCAGATCGCCACCGGCGGGCAGCCGCATGCGCTGGGCCGGACCTTCTTCCAGCCAACGGTGGTTACCGGTGTGACCCAGCAGATGCGCTTTGCCAAAGAAGAAACCTTTGGCCCGGTGGCGCCGCTGTTCCGTTTCCATGACGAAGCGGAAGCTATCGCGATGGCCAACGATACCGAATTTGGTCTGGCTGCTTACCTGTTTACGCAAAACGCTGCCCGTCAATGGCGGGTGCCGGAGGCGTTGGAATACGGCATGGTGGGCATCAATACCGGTTTGATCTCTAACGAGGTGGCGCCTTTCGGCGGTATCAAACAGTCTGGGCTGGGTCGCGAAGGCTCTCGCTACGGCATTGAAGAGTATCTGGAACTGAAGTATCTGTGTATTGACGTGAGCTGTTAACCCTCAAGACTTGAACGCTCCCCGCTGGCCTACGCTGGGAGCGTTTCCTCCGAGCAAGAAGTGATGTTTCTCACCGTTGAGAACGGCGGCGTCGTGGCCGCCGGTTTTTTTAGCTCCGCATTTTCTCTGGTAATGCCAACCACGCCTGCACTGATGGGCGCTGCCACTGTTTTTGTGCATAGTGGCGCAGCGGCTCCGGCACCTGATCGCCATGTATCACCAGCCGGTTGAGCATCAGCGCCAGATCGGTATCGGCGATGCACCATTCGTGGAACAGATGATCCTGGCCGTGGCTCAGCAACTTTTGCGCCGCGGTCAGCAGTTTGTTGGCTGCCCGTTGGGCATCCGCACTCAATGGGGAAAATTTGACCGCGCTGAAAATCACCTCGGTTGGGCGTTCGGCCCGCAGCGGCAACAGATCGCTACGCAACCATGCCTGGATCTCACGGGCTTTGGCACGCTGTTTGATGTCACGCGGGTAGAGCGGATGGGCTGGGTGGAGTTCTTCCAAATATTCCTCAATGGCGGAAGACTCGGAAAGCTGGAAGCTGCCCATCACCAGCGTCGGTACCCGCAGCGTTAACGACAGGCTGCCGTAGGCCTGGCTTTGCTGTTCCCCCAGTGAAAGATCCACCGGCTTGACGGTAAACGGCATGCCTTTCTCCGTGAGCGCCACAAAGGTCGACATGGCATAGGGGCTGAAAAAGTCGCTATCAGTGTAGAGAACAGTGGCCGATGGGTTCATACGGATCCTTGAGGATGGGAAAAGTATTTGGAATCATTGGCGAACGGCGCAATAAAATCAAGGCGATGGCCGATGATTAATCTTAATGGCGTATTAGGCACTGTGATGGCGGCTGGCAATCAGGAGTCACTGACCAGGATTATCCCCAGCCGATCGATTAGCCCAACGACTTGCTGGCTATCCAACTGTACCCCCTCCAGATCAACCTGGCGGATATCCATCTCCCCCAGCTCTGCGCCGGTCAGATTGCAGTGGTTGAAGGTGGCGGCCCGCCAGTCAAACTGATTGAACTCCCCGCCGGACAGATCGGAGCCAATAAAGCTGGCGCCCAACACGTTAGCGCCACTCCAGCGGTTTTCCCACAGCTCACATTTCTCCAGCACCACCTTGGAGAAATTGCTGTAGCTCAGATTGCTTTTGATGATAAAGGCGCTGCAAAAATAGCTGCGCTGAGAAATCATGTTCATAAAGCTGGCGCCACGAAAATCGGCCCCCTGTGCCTTGCATTCGCGGATCTCCAGGCCGAGGGCCTGGGTATTTCTGAAATCGGCCAGCGAGAGATCGCAGCTTTTAAAGCTGGCATCTTTCAACACCGCGCGGCTGAAGTTGCAGCCGAGCTGGGTCTCTTCGTCATAGAAAACGCAGCCGATAAACTGGGTATCGGTCAGATCGGTGCCGGAGAAATCGCAGTTCAGAAACTTGCCGTTGGTGATGGTTTCACCACGGAATTGATCGCGGGAAATCTTGGCGGATTGCAGCAGTAAGGGTTGCATGTCGTTACCTGTTTTTTTATACAGCTTGTGGTGATACTACCTGAGGTTAACGGTGAAGGGAAATAGTGGATAAAGCAGCCAGGTTGCTTGATGGCCTTGAGTTTTAAATAGGGTTCTGTGCTCTCTCGCCTTAACTCTTTCTTAAGCTTATATCGCTACACTGCCCATTATCAGTCAGAGGGGCGCGATTATGAGTATGCATATCCAGGCACCGTACCAGTTGTTATTTGCTGAGAACCATGAGCATAGGGCCTTATTACAGGCTTATATACAGCACGAATATGGTCGGCAGTTTAATGCGCTCATTCCTCACTTCCTGCCTTATCTGTTAGGTATGTACCGAGCTGATGGCGTTCTGGTTGGTGCCTGTGGTCTGAACCGCGCTGACAACGCGCCACTGTACCTTGAGCGTTATCTGGATGCGCCGATTGAAGAGGTGGTTGCCGCACAGACGGGAACCATCTTGCCACGTAACCGCCTGGTTGAAATAGGAAACTTTGCCTGCTCTGAATCCGGAAATGCCCGGATCATGTTTGCGGCAATTTGCCGGCTACTCTACGAAAACCAACTCGACTATGTGGCATTTACCGGGACCAAAAAGTTGAGAAATATCTTCCACCGGTTGCACCTAACCCCTCTGGAGCTGGCCCCCGCATTGCCGGATCGAATGGGTGAGGATGCCCAGGCCTGGGGAGAATATTATCAGGGGCAGCCCTGTGTCATGGTTGGCGATCTTAAACAGGGCCGCCAAATTCTGAGTGAAACCAGTTTATTGCTTTCATTGTTTGGCCCCATGCCGGATATCTTTCCCGTGCAAATGAGCGTGCAGCTATGATCCTTTTTGAGCGTATTGAACACATTGCGGCCACAGACGGCTCTCGCCCTGCGTTATGTGATAGTCAGCAGAGCATCAGCTACGCCGATTTATTGCGACAAACCACTTCTCTGGCCGAGCAACTCAGTAATGAGAAAATATCGCGGCTGGCCCTGTTTTTGAATAATGGCCTGGAGTGGGCCATGATCGATCTGGCTTGCCTGTTAGCCAATATTGTCATCATACCGGTCCCCGTTTTTTTCAGTGCTGAACAACAAGACTGGTTGCTGGAAAGTAGCGGTGCCGATGCCTTGATTGGGCCTGCCCGGCAAGGGTGGATAACGACCCCCTTCCTTGATTACCCTTTGCAACGTCGGCAGCCACTATCTGTTGCTGAATTGCCCGCCAATACGGCCAAGATCACCTATACATCAGGGACAACCGGGCATCCCAAAGGGGTATGTTTGAGTCAGGAGCACTTGATGCAAGTCAGCCTGGCGCTTGCCGAGCGGGTTGCTGCGGCAAACATACAGCAGCATCTGACATTGCTGCCACTGTCTACTTTGCTTGAAAACATTACCGGGCTGTATGTTCCGTTGCTCAGTGGCGCATGTAGCCGTATCCCCTCGCTGGCTGAAGTGGGCTTGACAGGATCTAGCCAGTTCTCTGCTCAGATCCTTGCCCAAGCTATTACACAATGGCGGCCGCACAGCTTGGTATTGGTGCCTGAACTGCTGCGTTTATTCGTTATGATGTGCACCCATAACCCAGGGTTGGCGGAGAGCCTGCGTTTTGTCGCCGTCGGCGGGGGAAAGGTTACTGCGGATTTAGTGGTTAAATCGCATCAATTGGGTTTGCCGGTTTTTGAAGGGTATGGCTTATCAGAATGCGGCTCGGTTGTTGCCCTCAATGCGCCAGGGCATGCATTGCCTGGCTCGGTGGGTGAACCGTTACCGCACTGCCAAATAACCATTGCTCCGGATGGGGAGATCTTGATTTCTGGCGCCACAATGCTGGGATATCTGGGGGAACCTGTTGCAAGATCCCCGGTGGCAACCGGCGATCTCGGTCATTTTGATGCCCAAGGTTTTCTTCATATCACCGGCCGTAAAAAGAATATTCAGATCACCGCCTTTGGCCGAAATTTTTCACCGGAATGGATCGAGGCGGAAGCTCAGCTTTTTCCAGCAATATCCCGCTTGGTCATCTTTGGTGATGGCTTACCCGCAAATGTTGCGCTGATCCAGGTGACACCCGGTTATGAAAGTAGCCTTGCCGATCAGCTATCTCAACTTAATGGACGGTTACCTGACTATGCACGGATCCATCATTATTTTTTGGCACAGTTAACGGTTGAAAACGGTTTATTAACCACCAATGGGCGCCCGAAAAGACAGCAGATTTTTTCCACCTATCACACACGTATTCATCAGTTAATCGCGGGAGATATCACATGAGTTTTTATCAATTGTTACAGCGAGAGACGGCGGTGGACAGAGAGAAGCTCCTTTCCGCCCCGGTCATAGAGGCTTGCCGCTGCGGGAATATTAATGCCGCAATGTATATCGCCTTTTTGACACAGGCTTTTTATCATGTCAGCCATACCGTGCCTTTATTGATGACTGCCGGTGGCCGGATGAACTCAGAATATGAATGGGTTCGCGGAGCCATTGCCGAATACATTGATGAAGAGTATGGCCATCAGGAATGGATATTAAATGATATCAGGACGTGCGGCGGGGATGCCGAAGCGGTTCGTCATGGCCAGCCGGTATTGGCAATCGAGTTGATGATTGCGTTCCTCTACGATCACGTCTCTCGCCTCAACCCTATGGGTATTTTCGGTATGGTGCATGTCCTTGAGGGCACCAGCGTCGCCATTGCTACTACCGTTGCCGAACAGCTCAAACAGGGCCTGGGATTACCAGAGAAAGCCATGAGTTATCTCAGCTCGCATGGTGAATTGGACAAAGAACATCTGGCCTTTTTTGCATCATTAATGGACCAGGTGGAAAAAAGTGAAGATCGTGCCGCGATTATACATACTGCCAAAGTGGTCTACCAACTTTATGGCGACATGCTGCGTGGCCTGATGGAGCCAGCGCAATGAGGCTCAACAACAGCCGTATTTTTCTTACCGGTGCCAGCGGTGGTATTGGCCAGGCACTGGCTCATGCTTTGGCAAAGCAGGGGGCTTGTCTGATATTACATGGGCGTAATGAAACGGCTCTCACCACGCTAGCTAATACATTACCCCGCCCGGAAAATCACCAGGTTTGGATCGCCGATCTTGGCGATTTCACGCAATTGACAAAGCAAGTTGAGCTGCTTTGCCAACAACAGCATATTGATATCCTGATCAACAATGCCGGGGCCAATCATTTTGCCTGGCTTGAGGATCAAAGCGAGCAACAAATAATGCAGCAGTTAGCCATAAATATTCAGGCCCCAATACTACTGACCCGGGCTTTGCTGCCTTATATAGACCGACCTGGCATCATTATGAATATTGGTTCCAGCTTTGGCAGCATTGGTTATGCCGGATATAGCGTTTATTGTGCGAGCAAGTTTGCACTGCGTGGCTTCAGTGAAGCTCTCGGCAGGGAACTTGTCGGCTCATCGATTAACGTGCTCTATTTTGCCCCCCGGGCGACACAAACCACGCTTAACTCTGCGGCGGTGAATGCCATGAATGCTGAATTAGGCACCAAAAGTGACAGTGCTGAATGGGTTGCTGATGAGGTGATTGTTGCTCTAAACAAACAGATAAAACGACGATGGTTGGGTTGGCCAGAGCGGTTCTTTGTCAAACTGAATGCACTGTTCCCCGCAGTGGTCGATAAAGCGTTGGCTAAACAGCGGCATATTATTGCCCGCCATGCCAAAGCTGCCCTTGAGAAGAAGGACTCACGATGAAAAAGTTATTGTTGGTGTTGACGCTCTTTGGTAGTACAACCGCTGTTGCCCAGAGTGATTTGGCCGATATTCAGAACCAATGGGCGGTTTGCCAGTATCAGGTTGCGGCGAAACAGAAAGAAGGCTGTCTGGAGCAACTCAGCGCCGTTGCGGATAAAGCCAGTTCAGCTAACGGTTCACGCGTAGACCTGTTGATCTGGTCTGCGATCGTCAAGAGTAGTTGGGCCGGTGAGAAGGGGGGGCTGGGGGCTTTGGAACTGGCCAAAGAAGCGAGAATGAAGTTGGAACTGGCAATAAAGTTGGATGACAAGGCGCTGGATGGCTCCGCTTATACCAGTCTCGGTGCCCTCTATTATCAGGTTCCTGGCTGGCCGATTGGCTTTGGTGATGACAAGCAGGCTGAACGGTTGTTGAAACAGGCTTTACAGATTAATCCAACGGGTATTGATCCAAACTATTTCTACGGTGACTTTCTTATAGATCAAGGGCGTAAGGCACAGGGCAAACTCTATCTACAGAAAGCGCTGGCGGCTCCGGCCCGTCCAGGCAGAGAATTAGCCGATAAAGGCCGCCATCAGGACATTCAACAACGACTCGATAAACTTTGATACTACGGGTCCATAAAGGGATACAAGATGCACCGGGAACGACACAGCATGGAAAAAATTGGCTGGCTGCGGGCTGCTGTTCTCGGTGCTAATGACGGGATAGTCTCTACCGCCAGTCTGCTGTTGGGCGTAGCGTCGGCTAACGTAACTCAGCAAAGTTTGCTATTGACCGGAGTGGCTGGCTTGGTGGCTGGTGCGATGTCGATGGCAACCGGTGAGTATGTTTCAGTGTCTTCCCAGGCCGATACTGAAAAGGCCGCACTGGCTGAAGAGCAAGCTGAGCTGAATAGCGATTTTCAGGGTGAACACCGGGAGTTAACCTCGATTTATGTCCATCGGGGGCTTGATTTGGCTCTGGCTAAACAAGTGGCAGAAAAACTGATGCACCATGATGCGCTAGGAGCCCATGCGCGTGATGAACTGGGGATCTCAGAAATCACCACCGCGCGTCCTTTACAGGCCGCGTGGGCTTCAGCGTTGAGTTTTGCAGCCGGGGCAATATTACCGCTATGTGTAGCGGCCATCGCGACAACTGAATGGACCATCCTCGCCATTGCCTGCTCAGCATTGGTCTCCCTGGCGGTGCTTGGGGGCGTTTCGGCCAAAGTGGGCGGTGCACCAATCGGCCCTGGAGTGATGCGCATTACCTTCTGGAGTGCACTGGCAATGGGGGTGTCCTCGGGGATCGGGGCGTTATTTGGTTTGGCTACGGGGTAAGAGTGAAACTAATAGCACGATGTTTTTCTCTGAGTCGCCGTCATCCTTCGCAATGCATAGTGAGCAGAAAACGCTTGCAGAGTAAGCGTTGATAAATCATCATTTGAAACGATGTTTCACTTCCTTGCTACAGGCCAACCTTGAACTTACACGGGCTACTGCCCCAGCAGATTGCCAAGACGCATTGGCATGCCAAGCGAAAAAGCTATCGGGTGCTTTTTTGGCGCGAGATCACGCCACTGGCGGTACCGATCTTTCTAGAGAACACCTGCGTACTGCTGATGGGGGTGCTCAGCACCTTCCTGGTGAGCTGGCTCGGCAAAGAGTCGATGGCGGGTGTTGGCCTGGCAGACAGTTTCAACATGGTCATCATGGCCTTTTTCGCTGCGGTGGATCTGGGCACCACGGTGGTGGTGGCCTTTAGTCTTGGCACTCGCGATCGCAAACGGGCGCGGGCGGCGGCACGTCAATCGCTGGTATTAATGACCGTGCTGGCGGTGCTGCTGGCGGTTGGGATCCATTTGGCCGGGCAACAGATCATTAACGTGATCGCCGGTGAAGCCACGCCCGAAGTCAAAGCGTTGGCACTCTCTTATCTGCAAACCACCGTCTGGAGCTATCCGGCAGCCGCCATCGCCCTGATTGGTAGCGGTGCCCTGCGTGGGGCGGGCAACACCAAGATCCCGCTGCTGATCAATGGCGGCATGAATATCCTCAACATCCTCATCAGCAGTACGCTGATTTATGGGGTATTTAGCTGGCAAGGGCTGGGTTTTGTTGGCGCGGGGCTGGGGCTGACCATTGCCCGCTATATTGGCGCGATCGCCATTATTGCTGTTCTGGCGGTGGGCTTTAATCCGGCGCTGCGTATTACGCTCAAAAGCTATTTTACGCCACTTAACAGCAGCATCCTGCGTGAGGTGCTGGGGATTGGTATTCCCGCCAGTATCGAATCGGTGCTGTTCAACGCGGGCAAACTGCTGACACAAATGTTTGTCGCCGGGATGGGCACCAACGTCATCGCCGGTAACTTTATCGCTTTCTCTATCGCGGCACTCATTAACCTGCCGGGGAATGCTTTGGGATCTGCTTCGACCATTATCGTCGGCAGGCGTCTGGGGAAAGGGCAAATTGCTCAGGCCGAACGGCAGATGAAGCACGTCTTTTGGCTGGCGACGATTGGCCTGACGGTGATTGCCTGGGGAACCGCTCCCTTTGCCGGGCTGTTTGCCTCATTTTATACCCAGGAAGACGATGTTAAAGAGGTAGTCAAAATCCTGATTTGGCTTAATGCCGCGTTTATGCCGATTTGGGCTGCATCCTGGGTGTTACCCGCTGGGTTGAAGGGCGCGCGTGATGTCCGATTTGCCATGTGGGTGACTATGTTGGGCATGTGGGGCTGCCGGGTAGTCGCTGGTTATATCCTGGGCATCGTGCTGGGCATGGGCGTAGTGGGTGTCTGGCTGGGGATGTTCTTGGACTGGGCCGTTCGCGGAGTCTTCTTCTATTGGCGTATGGTCAGCGGGCGGTGGCTATGGAAATATCCACGGCTCAGAAAAAACCAGCCTGAATCAGCCGAAGAACAGCCGCCAAGCTAACGGTATTTTATTAGTCTGAGCCGGGTTGGCAGGTATCAATCCATTGTCGGCGGTTATGTTTTGGTGTAAGACTGATGCCACGATAAATGATCTAAAGGTGCACCATGGATGGATTGATATTTATCGCTGGTTTGGCGTTGTTCCTGTGCCTGGTGGTATTACCCATTTCAGTGGTGGTATCGCTCAGCCGTGGCAACCGCAATCAGCGGGAAATTGCCCAACTGACACTGACCATCACCCAGTTGCAAAAACAGGTGGATGATCTCCGCTTCGAGGAAACCGGGAGATCGCGGCCAACGCCCGTTTCTCAGGCGCAACCTGTGGCGGCGAAGACAACGCATGACTTTGCGGCGCACGCGGCACAACAGTATGCCGTTAAACCCGCAACTGACATGGCCGTTTCCCCGCCGGTTATATCGCCATGGGAGCCCGCAGCTCCAAAACCAGCCGCACCAGTAACAACCATCCCTCGCCCACCTATTGCTGATAAACCTGCCATTGATAAGCCGCAGCCGCCGAAAAACGACCTGCTCAGCGGGCTGGTGGGCTGGTTTATGCAAGGCAACCCGCTGGCGAAGTTGGGTGTCTTGCTGCTGTTCTTCGGTTTGGCTTACCTGATGAAATACACCGTTGAACGCGACATGCTGCCTATTGAGTTCCGGTTAATGGGCGCGGCGGTGGCGAGCGGCGTTTTACTGTGGTTTGGCTGGCGTCTGCGTGTTAAACAGACGATGTATGCCCTGATCCTGCAAGGGGGCGCGGTTGGCGCGCTCTATATCACCGTATTTGGTGCCTTCCGGCTTTATCAACTGTTGCCACATATGCTGGCATTTGGCCTGATGCTGGTGATCTGCGCCGCCAGCGTGGGCTTGGCCGTATTGCAGCGCGCCCTCAGCCTGGCGATGCTTGCCAGTATTGGCGGCTATCTTTCACCTTTGCTGCTGTCCACCGGTGGCGGCAGCTATGTCGCGCTATTCTCCTATTATCTGCTGCTTTCGCTGGGCATTTTGGCGATCAGCGTCTGGCAGCCATGGCGGCCACTTAACCTGCTGGGCTTTGTTTTTTCCTTTGGCGTCGCTGGGCTGTGGGGAGTAAACAACTACTTGCCGGAATACTACCTGGGCTGCCAGCTGTTCCTGATTGCCAATATCGTGATTTTTGGTGTGCTATGCCTGGCTTTGACTCTACGTGCACAGTTACCTGGCGAGAAGATTATCGATGGTGCACTGCTGTTTGGCCCACCGTTAATCGGTTTTGGCATGCAGTATCTGATCGTTCGCCAGTGGGAGTTTGGCCCGGCCTTCTCGGCGCTGGGCTTCGGTTTGGCTTACCTGTTACTGGCCTGGGCCGCATTGAAGCGCTACCCATCCCTGGGCCGCATGTTGGCGGTTTCCGGTTTGGCGCTGGGCGGAGTGTTCACTACGCTGGCGATCCCATTGGCACTGTCTGCTGAGTGGACATCCATGGCTTGGGCGCTGGAAGGGTTGGGCATTCTGTGGCTTGGTCGTGAACAAAAGCAAATCCGCATGAGCCTCAGCGGTTCTGGTCTGTTGGTGCTGGCCTTGGCTTCAGCCCTGGTCGCTCTTGGCGCTGGAATGACGACGCTCTCCTTCACGCTGGTGTTCGCCGTACTGGCATTAACTTGGCTCGCGGTGGCATTCCTCTGGCGCGATCTGGAGAGCGATGCTGCATTCAGGCTGGTTGTAAGCCGCTCCTTCCTGGCTGGCGGCATCCTGCTCTGGCTGGTTTGCCTGCTCGGTTTTGCCGGGCGATTGCCGCTGGATTATGGCTACGGGGCTTTCCTGGCGTTGGCCTTGTTGACGCTATCCGTAGTGCTGTGGCGTTGGACGGCACAAAGGCTGGCTTGGCTCGAACTACGTTATAGCATTTGGCTGCTGTGGCCGGGCATGTTGGCCATGCTGTTGTTCCAATTAGTCGACTTTGATTCTTTATTGTTCTTCGGCTGGCCGAATCTGGTCTGGTTACTGACCTTGCCGGTGGCGTACTGGCTGCTGAAGCGCGAAGCAGGCTCTCTGCCGTTACTGCGCCTGCAGCAAGGATTACACCTGTCGCTGTTCTGGATGGTGGTGTTTGCGCTGGGTTATGAAGTTTTTTGGCGCACGATGCGCTTGCCGTGGGGTATGGATGAATGGCAGCTGGGCCTGCAAATGGGCTTCCTCTCCCTGATCATCTTGGCTACACATGGTGCGCTGCGCAAAGGATGCTGGCCGTTTGCCGAACATCGTCAACTGTATGGGGCGATTGCCCTGGCCCCATTGGCGGCGTTGGCTCTGCTGCTGTTGCTGGTAGGCAACGTGTTTGATGGGGTCAGTATAGGCTGGCGTTCTTTACCGTTGTTGAACCCGTTGGAAGAGGGGGCTGGTTTTGCACTCTTGGCTCTGGTGACTCTGGGGCTGTTTGTCCGGCGGGAATACCCGCAATTTGCCGCATTGCTGAAACTGGCGCTGCCGCTGTTCACCCTCGCGATGCTGTTCTGGTGGGGCAATGGGGCGGTCCTGCGTGCGCTGGCCTATTACGCCGATATTGCCTGGCGCGCCGATACGCTCTGGGGCTCCCGTCTGGTGCAGACTACATTCGCTTTGCTGTGGATGCTGATAGCGCTGATCGTCATGGTGTTATCAACCCGCCGTGGACAACGTGAGGTCTGGTTTGGCGGTGCGGCGTTGCTCGGTATCGTCATTGTTAAATTGATGCTGGTTGATAGCGCTCGGGGTGGGGGATTGGCTCGTGCCATCGCGTTTATCGGTGTGGCGATACTGGTGTTGATCGTGGGATATTTTTCTCCATTGCCACCCAAAGCGGTGCGCGGTAAGGAACCCAATGTGGCAAGCGAACGAGGGAATGTATGAAAGTAAAACTGAATAACTGGTTGCTGCTGGGGTCGCTTTGTCTGGCTGGTGCTGCCAGTGCGGAGCCGGTGGCTGAAAAACCGCAAGACTTCGCCTATGGCATATCGCTAACCACTGAAGGCAGCGCGCCATTTTTCCGTATTGAACTGCCTGAGGCCGTGTATACCGAGAGCGTTTGGCCGGATCTGCGCGATGTGCGAGTGTTCAACAATCAGGGGCAGGCCGTCCCCTTTGCGCTGGCTGCGAACGTCACCACTCAGGAGAATAGCCAGACTTTCCCTCTGCGCCTGTTCCCGATGAAGGGTAAAAGGGTCACTAATCAGGAACAACAGGTGATTTCGTTAAAATCCGCGGGTGGTGTTGAAGTGACCTTGCCTGTGGATAGCGACCAGCCAATGGGGAACACCTATCTGCTGGAGATCCCGCAGCATGAGGGCAACTATCCCCGCCTGACCCAGTTGAAACTGGCCTGGGAGCGTCTGCCCGAAAATTGGCAGACTCGCGTTAGCCTGTTTCATAGCAGCGACTTAAAAGACTGGTCGAGCAGCGCTGAGGATGTGCCCTTGATGGATCTGGTTTCCGGCAGCGATCGGTTGCTGTTGGATACCATCGATCTTGATGACTATGCCAGACCTCGTTATTTGCTCTTGGTGTTCAACGATGCCAAAACGGCCCCTGATTTGAAGATCCAGTCAGTGCAGGGGATTGCGGCTTCCAGACACACCGAACAGCAAAGGATCGGTCTGACCGTCAACCAAAAAGCCATTACGGCTGGTGAGGCGGAATATAGCTGGCCGAATCCTCAGCCCTTGAACAATATCAGCATTCGGCCGACGCAGGGGAATACGGTGCTGCCACTCGAGATCGATTACCGCAGCGCAGCCAGTGACAGTTGGCACCCTCTGACCAAACAGGTGGTGTTCTCGGTGAATGGCCGCACCGCAGAGGCAATCCCTATGAACGGCTTGCTGGTGCAGGGTATCCGCTTGAAAGGTATCAACCAGCAATGGGGCGATTCACTGCCGGAAGTCTCGGCCCAGCGCGACAGCCAAACCTTGATATTCAATGCCCAGGGAACCACGCCATTCATGTTGGCGTGGGGAAATAAAGCCGCCCAACCTCAGGCTATCCCTTTAGATAGCCTGATCCCGGCAGAGCTGCGTAAAACGATAGATGCCGATGCGTTGCCAGAAGCTGGATTGCAATCCCAAGTAACTCTGGGTGGCACCGAACGTTTGAGCGCGGTGGATGCCGCAGAAGAGGCCAGCATGTGGAAGAAAGGTCTGCTCTGGCTCCTGCTGGTTCTGGGGGCGGGGGGATTGGTATTGCTGGCGCTGAAGCTGTGGAAAGAGGTTCAGCAGAAGCCGCAATAGGGGGGATGGCTGGTGGGATGGAAACCAAGGGGCGATGCTGCATGCGTTGCCCTTTGGTGGCTGATAAAGCTGGTAAATATCATCTCCGAAGGGATCTATACCGATGACAACAAGTTATCCTTCATCAATTGTTTGACTACACGAAAAATGAAATAAAGTTAATGATCCCTATGACATCACGGCTTATTTTAGTTCATATTATAAACTTGTTTATTACGTGGTTAATTTTAAGGATAAGAGTATGTCAACAGTAATAGATAAAGCACTGGACTTCATTGGCGGTATGAACACATCAGTACCCACGCCGCATCCCATGGATGAAAGTACCGCTAAGGGAATATTGAAGTATTTGAAAGAATTAGGTGTTCCGGCTAGCCCAGTCGATGTCACTGCACGTGGTATTAAGGAGGGATGGGATGCCGGGTTCACGAAAAAAGTGGCCGGATGGGCTGATAAAATTCAGTCTGGTGGGCGTGTTGTTATTAAAAATCCTGAATACTTTTCTTCGTACATGCAAGAAGAACTCCGAGCTCTAGTGTGAGTTGACCGTTAGCAAATGGGTTAACTACTCAAGGCGCTCTTACTATCAATGTGGGGGCGTTCGTTCCAGCTATCAATCACGCATTACGAGTGATATTCGTTATACCAGTTTAAAGAATCCATAATTTCTCTCATTAGGCTATCGGGAAGAATAGATTCATCATCACTATTAGCCAGTTCGAGTATTTTCCTCGGAGTAAGCCCCACATCGGCTAATAACGGCCATCTGGTCTGCACATTCTGGATCGTAACAGCATCAGGAACATCATTACGATCAAAAGACATGCTCAAAATGGCGCGTCTGAGCATGCAATTCTTTGTTTCTGTAATGATTAATCCCCCTTGGTAATACTCGCTTATACTTCGTTGCGGTATCCTAGAAAAAGATAAGGACTCACGTTTTTAGCGTAAGTCCTTGTTATATTTGGTGGCCCCTACTGGACTTGAACCAGTGACCAAGCGATTATGAGAACCGTGACCCACCTAGGGAAATCAATGCTTTACCATTAAATACAACAACATGGCTGTTGAATGTTATTGGTTAATGTTGGGCTTTTGAGTCCTGAGGGGGCAAAAAGGGGTCATAGTTCCACTAGTGGGTTAAGCCTGATTGCTTCCTCAAGATGGTCGGGTGCAAAGTGCGCATAACGCATCGTCATCTTGATGTCTGTGTGCCCGAGTATACGCTGCAAAACCAAAATGTTTCCGCCTTTCATCATAAAATACGAAGCAAAGGTGTGCCGTAAAACGTGTGAGAGCTGGCCGTCAGGAAGTTCGATTTCGGCTCGTTGAACGGCCTTTCGAAAAGCTGAGTAGCAGGACGAAAATACCGGCCCGGCCTTTTCAGGGATTGGTAAGGAGTCATAAAAATCTTGGCTTATCGGAACGGCTCGGTTGCGGTTCCCTTTCGTTTTAAAAAACGATATCCGATTTTTGGCAATTTGATGTTTTGTCAGGCTTTCGGCTTCATTCCACCGGGCACCAGTTGCGAGGCAAATACGGGCGACGTGATAAGCGTTAGGGTTGCGACTGTTAAGGCATTCATCAAGCAGACGTTTTATTGCCTCGTTTTCGAGGTAAATCAGTTCACTCTCTTCTGACTTAAAGGGGCGCATCAAGTCTAGAGGGTTGTCGTTTTTCCAGTGGCCGAGGCGTTTTAACTCATTGAACACAGCCCGAAAATAGGCAAGTTCCAGATTGACGGTGCGCGGAGTCACTTTATCAACGCGCGCCGTTCTTGATAGCTCGCCGGAAAGGCGTTTTTTGCGGTAGATGGAAAACATGGTTGACGTGAATTCGTGCGCTGTTGGCTCCCCCATGCTGGCACAGGCAAACTCCATTGAACTCTTGCGCTTCTCGCCATCGTCAAGTGTTACACCATGCTCGTCAAACCACTGAGTTACGAGGTCTCTAAGTTTGCGCCGGTCTTCTTTTCCGTCCAGCCAAGGTTTTACATGGATGTTTTCAACGATGTGATTTTGATAAGCGAGCGCCTCCCCCTTGGTCGAGAAGGTTTTGCGGATGCGTTTGCTTGGCTTTCCTTTCGGCTTTCCCTCGGGGTAAAAGTCGAGAAGCCATTTCCCGTCAGTCTGTTTTCTAATAGACATAATGAGTTAGTTCATAATGGTCATAACTACGCGGCCTAAGACGTCAATGTCCTCAAGGGCGCAATCAAAAGGCGTGCTAGCTCCGCTTACCCGCACTTTGTTGATAGGTATGCGTACTAGCGTCCTAATGTTGATTTTCCCTTCGATGTTAACCAGCCATTCACCGTCGTAGATTTGAGTAAACTGACGGTCAATGATGTATTGCACCTTGTCATCCAGTAAACAAAACGGTTCAGATGGCAAGGCGGAACCATCACGAAAAAATACTTTATCAAGCATTGCCATGCCTGAATCATACAAATGTCCGTCAACCAATTTCTGACGTGGAAACTTCAGAATATCCAGTGCGCCATCATCAAATTTTTTACCTTGGCCCATTGCCAGCCATTCTAACGTTACGCCCGTTTCAGCCATACACCTGACCACTAGGTCGGAAGGGAAGCCCCCGCGTCGGTATCGGTTGGAAAGGCTGCTTGCTGCGACGTCAAGGTGGTTAGCAAACATGAGTTTAGAGGTGAACCCATAAGCCTCAATGATTCTATCTAACACTGGTGTGCTGTCGCCGTCGTAGTCGATTTTTATCATGTGAATCTCATAATATTCCCAAATTGTGCAATATCCGCATTGACATTTCACAATAAGAATATATCCTCGTTTGCATCTTCATTTAGTGAATGTTATCGAGCTTTGCCGAGTTCGGTGGAAAAAGGAGTTTGCACGATGCGACCTAGTATTACAATCACCATTCCCACGCCTTACCTTCCGCTGGATGAGTACTGCCGCCTTACTGGCACTGCCATGGGTACTGCACGCGACATGATTCGCGATGGCCGTTTGCCTATCCGTGGTAAAGGCGACAAGCCTCGCGGGCGTGTCGAAGTCAACATGGCAGCTCTCACTGTTGAGGCATTAAGTGAATGTAAAATTTCACTTAATGCGTAATTCATCTTAGTGATTCACGTGAGAGCAATCATGTTTGATTTTCAGATTTCCACACAGCCGTACTTTGATGATGCCTGCCGCCAATTCGCGCTGCGTCACAATATGGCAAAGCTTGCAAAGAGCGCGGACATGAATGTCCAGACCTTGCGCAACAAGCTCAACCCGGAGCAGCCGCATCAGCTTACGCCGCCGGAAATCTGGCGGCTGACAGATATCACAGAGGACTCGGCCCTGGTCGATGGCTTTCTGGCGCAGATCCATTGCCTGCCATGCGTGCCTGTAAACGAATTAGCAAAAGATAAATTGCAGTCGTATGTCATGGGCGCAATGAGTGAACTCGGCGAGCTGGCTGGCGGTGTTGCTTCGGCGGAACGTCTGACCGTGGCCCGCAAGCACAGCATGATTGAAAGCGTGAACGCAGGGATAAGAATGCTTTCCCTCTCTGCGTTGGCGTTACAGGCCCGGCTACAGGTCAACCCGGCCACGGCCAGCGTAGTTGATGCCATGAGCGGCATTGGTGCGTCATTCGGCCTGATTTGATTAGGGGGTTACATGCAACAGCCTATCTCTATCGCGCCGCTGCTCTGGAACAACCAGACGGCCCGCACACTTGATACCACTATCACCCACGGCAAAGGGCGCAAGGGCATTATCATCCGCACCCGTCGCGCTGGCCGCTGGATTCCTGCAATCAAATCCGTTTTGCGGAGGGGGTTCAAATGACAGTCATGACCGTTGCAACCGTCCGTAGTCAGCCCGCCGGGCTGCGTGGTCTTATTGGTAAGCACCTTGCCGCGCCTCGCTGGCGTGAAACCTGCAATTTCTATAACGACATGATGGAGCGTGAGCGCCTGACTGTCTGTTTTCATGCGCAGCTTAAACAGCGTCACTCTGTGCTGAAACTGGAGGAAATGAGCGAGGCCGACTGCGAGCGCGTTGTCTGTGCTATTGGTGAATTACGCAGTGCGTTTGCCAAGTACCGCAAGCATGGTATTAGCAAGTCTGGTTATATTGGCCGATTGGCCATTGCTCAGCGCCGCACGCTATTTCTTCACGCAGGATTAACCGAGGCTGAATTCAGTCAGCCATACTGGCGCATTGATGAAGAGTCATGTGCTTGGCGAGAGGCGCTATTCAAGGCGCTGCGTGAGTTATTCAATCTGTTCGAGCGTGCCCCGACAATATTGACGGCGGTTAAGCCCGAAAAGTATTTACATTAATTAATGCCTGTTCTTTTTAAATGCGCTTCACTGCGTCGGGAATTCTATTATCTGGAGTTAATGTATGGACTTATTAATAGAGAGGGTGCGAAAAACAAACCTTTCTAAGGTGATTGAATTCTGGGGCGAGGTTTATGCGTCAAATGACGCGCGTGTATTCAAATGCGATATTCACAATCTTATTCGCATCGCCGTAGACTCTACTCTAGCCCCTTGTGAGGTTGGGTATTTATTTTGCATCAAATCAAAGCCCGCCAGTGTTGTTGTGCCGGTTGGTTCTGTGTGTCTTTCCATTAGTGAGATTGTGAAGATTATTAAATATGTGATGCGCGAGCGAAAGCGGACTTTTTTGAGCGGACTCGATTGGCTTGATGGGTTTGATAATGGACTCCCTTTTTAAGAGGTAAATAAAATGCACATGTATAAAACCGTTGGCCAAGCAATGCGTAATAAGACTGACAATGAGTCACGTGAATGGATGTTGAAAAACGCCCGCAACGAGGCCAAGGCCGACGCGGCGACAAGCTTCTCGTCACGACTAGACCTCATGGCAACCCACGCGGCAGTTAATGGCCTGTCTAGTGTTGAGATTATCGAACTGTTACGCATAGAGTCCGAGAAGCTCGACCACGAGGCGCGCGCGCAAAGGCTGGTCGCTCATGGATAAGCAAGTCCGCGCTGCTAAAGGTCCGGCTAATCGCGTCGTTATCAATGGCTGGTATGCAATTACTAAAATGCGCACCGGGTGTTTTATTCTCGGTGATGTTAAGGAGGATAAAGAAACAGGTCACGAAGTTTACCCGACCATTGCCATTTACTCTGATGAATTAAAGCTCACGGCTGACATTATTAATTTGTCAGTAAAGCGTGGCGTATTTCTGAAAACCATCACCAGCTTTAACGACCTTTCTCGCCAAGGAGCATATATAGCCGGGCTGTGTCGCAATGCGATTGTTGAGCTTAATAAAAAAGAGGAGAAGCAACCATGCCGGATTTAATGGATTTAGTACAACAGCGTCAGCAGGAAACTCTCGCGAGCCAGATTAATGCAGCTCGTCACCGTGGCGGTGTGTCTGCGTCTATTTGCGAGGAATGTGACCAACCAATACCTGAGACGCGCCGCGCGGCTTTCCCAGGTGTGATTCGTTGTGTGTCATGCCAGACCATCTTTGAGCAACAATCCAAACATTTCCGGGGCTAATCATGCTGCGTATCGCTATCGGTGATGACTGGGTAATTACCAGTGACACATTCCAATTCATCCTAAACCGGAAAAAGACCGTTAAAAGCGGCAGCAAGGCGGGCGAGGAGTGGCTCGACGCCGTTGGTTATTACCCAACACTCATGCAACTGGTTTCGGGCCTCATTCATCAGGATATCCGTGATTCTGACATTATCGACGTTGCCGATTTGCCTTTGAGGGTTGAGTACATTGGCCTGCTGTGTCAGGAGGCTTTCGCTAATCACTCGGCTGCTGTCGAATGAGCGAGGCAGGCCGGGGGCGCATTGCCCCCGCTCCACCGCTAGCCTACCCAGGCAACACCGGCGAGCCGTTCGTCGGTGTTCACCCATGGAACTCGCCCAAACAGGCTATTGGCAAAGAGAGACCGCTTACCCGTGAGCAACACGCTCAGGCGCAAGCTGTTTTACGCAATATCCAATCCCTCCCGCACTTCCTTGGTGCGATTTTCCTGTCGCGCCATGCTTACCTGCTGAAAGATAAAGGGCTACACGATGCCAATAAATGGCTAATGCTCCAGTTTCAGCGCCGTATCTGGCCACGTATCGAAATCGTTAACGCTAAAAATGCCATGAATACCAACGTGTCACCCTGCTTTATGGCGGAGGTGGACAACTATGCGCGCCTGCCGGGGATGGATGATAAAGAGCTGCGGCGCTTTGCTGACCGTATTGCCGGGCAGTTAATGCAGAACTATGACCGTTATTGTGAGGAGTTTATCGAAGCCAATGGCGGCGATAACACCGGGTTAATCAGCAACAGCGTGCAGGCTGATTTTTATGGCCAAGTTGGCAATATGGCCCGTGCGTTCAATGTTACGCCGATGCACTGGCGCAAATACCGCAAAGGCAGGTTGGATGCTGATTCGGCCATTGCTGGTCTGCAACGGCTGGTTAACTCCGAGTGGTGGGAACGTCAGTTGAAAGCACTGCGCACGCGCTGGCGCGAGGCGTTGCTGATAGCTGCCGGTGAGGTCAACCGCAACAAATACCCCTACGCCAGCAAGCAGGCCATCAGGGATGTGCAGGCGCGGCGATTGGCCAACATGGAATACCTGAAAGGGTGCGACCTTGAGAACGTCGAGACCGGCGAGCGCTTCGACCTGATTGATAAGGTGATGGCGAGCATTTCTAACCCGGATATCCGTCGCATGGAGCTGATGAGCACCATTGCAGGCATAGAAAAATACGCTGCCAGCCAAAAGCATGTCGGCATGTTTATCACCATCACCACGCCGTCCAAATACCATCCGACCCGCGTTGTCGGCAAAGAAGACGATCCAAAGGTTCAGTTTAATCATAATTGGGATTTGGAAGCCTTCTCCCCCAAAGACGGCCAGCGCTATCTTGTCGACATCTGGAGCAAGATGCGCACCGCGTTTAAAGACCGTGACTTGAGTGTTTACGGTATGCGCGTCGTTGAGCCGCACCATGACGGCACGCCACATTGGCACATGATGCTCTTTTGCGAGCGCAAGCAGTGCCAGCAGGTTATCGACATCATGCGCCGGTATGCGCTGAAAGAAGATGGCAACGAACGCGGAGCCGCAAAAAATCGCTTTGAAGCCAAGCACCTGAATAAAGGTGGTGCAGCGGGGTACATCGCAAAATACATCGCCAAGAATATCGACGGCTATGCGCTCGACGGTGAAATAGACCGCGACACCGGTAAGCCGCTGCGAGATATGGCCGCTGCTGTGACCTCCTGGGCGTCTACCTGGCGCATCCCTCAATTTAAACCCATTGGCGTTCCTACCATGGGCGCATATCGCGAGTGCCGTGCCGACTGCCTCCGCTGGATTAGTCTGGCCGAGAGCTTTGACGAGCGTGTCGAGGCCGTTCGCGCTGCGGCGTCTGCGGGGGACTTTGCGGCATACATAGCCGGTCAGGGTGGTGCAAACGTACCGCGTGACATTCAGACCGTGCGTGTTGCGCGCAAGGTGGCCGATGAGCCGAATGCCTACGATGAAGAGGTGCAAAAGGTGGTTGGCATCTTCGCCCCCCATCTTGGCCAGGGCCACGTATTTGAAACCCGCACCACGGAATGGCGGATTGTTCGCAAGGCCGTTGACGTTGATTTGGATCTTTTGACTTTAAAAAGCGCCTCTGGCGCGCCTCGGAGTCCTGTCAATAACTGTGGGGAGGTTGGGCAAGAACCGGAGCAGGTATTGACTGTTACGCCGCCTGAGTACGTCACAGCGGTGATGAATTTGATTGAGAGCGGGGATGTTAGCTGGGATGACCCAGACGTCTCCAAGGTGCTCAAGGACGCTGTAAGGGGGCAATCACCAAAGGCAGGCAGACAGCAGCGTATCAAAAACCGCAATAAATCACGAATTGACGGCCCATCAGCCCGTCTGACGTTTGCAGAGCGTGACCGCATACCTAAAATTCTGCTTGAACTGGCGCGCGAGGGGATCACAGCCGAGCGTTGGGAGCTTAAGGCGCTAACACGCGGTGCAACGGTGATTTTCGACGGTAAAGAATTTTCATATCCGGCCCTTGATGAGTGGCCTGGATTCAGTAATGCACTATAGGTCGTAAATGTGTCTAATTATAATGAGTTAAAGCTTTTGGCATTGGATACGCATTATTACGGCGGAGCAGGGATTGAGCACTCACTCGACGCCCTTTATAAGCATTGCGCGCCATCTGTAGTGATTGAGTTATTGACCTCGTTGAAAGAGAAAGGCTGGCACATAGTAGAAGTTGAGCGAGTGCGGGATATGTGGCACGTGGCAACATTTGCGGTTAGCGATGAACGTAACTAAAAGGAACAGGGCAGAGAGGTAGCAAAAAGCTATTGATAGCTTCAAGGCCAACGGGGGATTGTGATATATTTCAAACGGGCGCTTGAGACTTTCTGTCTCTAGCACACCTGAGGCAGAAAGAGAAAAGCCCCGAGTCGATATTAATCAACCCGAGGCCCTTTCATGCATAGACAACATGATAGTAGCCTCTTACATGCCGAAAGGCAAGGAGCCGAAATCATGAGGCACAGTCGCCTTGTTTGGTGCTTATTTATCATCTGTATGACGATATTAGCATTTACGTTGCTTACCCGTGATTCACTCTGTGAGTTGCGAATACGGGACGGAAACAGGGAGGTTGCTGCACTCATGGCTTACGAATCCAGGTAAGGGCAACGGCGGGGAGAAATCCCCGCCAACTGCCTGTTGTGAGTGTAGCTCTCAAGCGTCCAGTTTTTGCGCCAATTTGTACTTATCCCCATCCTTAACCGGGTACGGTTAACAGTACAGAGTTTAGCCTGCGAATACGCATGAAAAATATAGGGTTAAAACATGACTACACCAGTAGCACCCAACATCATTCAAATAGCTGGGTAACTGGCGCTTATCAGCTATGTTCCGGAAATAGGGGCGTTTCGCGGCAAGTTTTTCCGCTTGTCTGGTTACTGTGATTTTGTCTCTGATAGCCGCCAGGGGTTACAAAGAGAAGGGGAGCTATCTTTGCGCGAATATTTGGATGAATGCTGCGCAGCAGGAGTTGAGGCATACGCCATGCAGGAAAAAACAGAATAAAATTAAATACCTGCTATAAATATGTAGCCTGTTACAAAATTAAATATCATTATTGTGTCAAATGCAATCATCTGCCCTTGTTAAAAAATACAGTTTTGCTATACCAATCATTAAGGGCTGACGTGTGTCAGTCAACAGACATAAAATCTTTCATCTTATTTATTGTGAGGTGTCACCATCTATAAAATAAACATTGTCATATTATAGGGTTCTACTATAACCCCTCTCGGCTTTACGGTTTTTTGTGAAGTCGCTGGGCGTCGTTTTCCTTTGTTAGTAATTATGACTGAAGTGTCAGTGTTGCCAATATTAGTGCACAATGCCGGGGCATAGTACATAATGAAAAAGGAAATTCCGCGTCAATTAATATCACTTTGGGAAAGAATGAATGAGCCTTACGGGGTAAAATCCCTTAAGTCAGAGTTTGTCTATGCAAATGCTGCATACAGTGATTTGTTGGATCTACCCAAAGGCTTCAATGTTGAGGGGCGACTTGACAGTGAGTTGCCTGCGATAACGGCGGAGTATGCGGCCAGTTTTCAACGGCATGACCGTAAGGTTGAAGCTTTGGGGCAGCGCTTAAGCTCGCTGGAGATCCATCCCTTTGGTCGTGAACAAACATTGAAAGGGTATATCTTCAATAAAACCCCTTTCTATAATGCTGAGGGTGAGTGTATTGGCACAGTTTTTCATGCGCAACAACAAACGCATCATTCATTAAAATATTTTATTACAGACAGGAAACCCGCCTCAATTATCTTTTCTGAACCATCAAGCTTCTTTACAACAAGAGAGTGGGAGGTGATATTTTTAATGTTTAGAGGAATGAGTCAAAAGCAAATTGCACAAGTTTTAAACGTGACGCCCGGGACGGTTCGGCAAAAAGTTCATTTGATTTATCAAAAGGCGCAAGTGTCCAATAACTTATCGCTATTTGATTTTTGTGAGGCTAAGGGGTGGGCTTCCTATGTTCCATCGGCATTTATACGCAAAAAACATATCTTGCTTGAGTTGTAAGTTGTGGGTGGAGGCAATCGCCTGTTTTAATCCATCTCGTTTTAATAAAAAAAGCGCAGGCTAACTTAGCCTGCGCCGAAAACCAGCAATAAGTAGGGATGATCCTTCGACACCTCGGCGTGTCTAGGAGGCGTCTTTATACCCAATGATTTCTTTTTTTGTGTAACGTAATTGTAAAGTTATGTGAATCCTTTATGTTAATAATTTGATGGAATTTGTTTTATTATTAACTGGGTTTCATTAAGTCACTTTTGCCAATGTTTTATGATTTAGCACAAATCACCAAACATGAGTCTGTCAGTCGAGAGGTGTGACTCCGGGCATAAGAAAATTAAGTCAAGGTCAGTATCGGCGACTAGCTGGTGTGCTGTGTGGGGATGTATGCAAAAGACATCTCCCTTTGTGACAAAGTGGGAGCGCTGGTTTGTCAAAGTGCTTTTGTCCTCATCTGCAAGGTAAATCAGTCCTTTACCGGACAAAATAATATACCACTCCTCCCCTTCACTATGAGAATGGCAACTGACCTTCTTTCCTGCCTGCATTCGAGTCCCGAAAATGGTTAACTGCTGTCCGCGTGAAAGTGTTGCAATTGCGATCCCGACCGCTGCGTCAAGTTTGGCAGCGCCAATTTCTTCTGAAAAATTTTTCATCATATTACTTTTCCTTCTCTGCAAGTAGTAACACCTTGTTACTATCAATACCATAAATTACAACATAAAATTAATGTTAGCATCATGAATGATTGCTTCGAGTAACATTACAGATGCTTGGCAGGGAGTGGGAAAGTGAGCTTTCAGCCAGTGTTGCATAACGCTTTCTGACAGGTATCTTGAAGCGGAAAACAATCATAACGTGCAGCCAAAAAATGCAGTGATTTTGTGAGTTTTTTAATTTCCAGGGGAATCTTTCGTTTGATTAAATGAGGATTTCCAAATGATTAAAGATAGAGCTGCCGACCTGGCTATCATCAGACAGTTTATTATCGTGCTACGTATTTAATGCACATTAAATAGTATGTGGTTATTTATGATTAACGTAATTTCACTATGATGGCTTTGGGGCTTTTTAGAATGAATTTGCAGTTAAAACATGCTGTTGCGGTAGAACGTATTGAGATGATTGCACGCTTGGTCGCTGATCCGACTGTCCATCTTCGGCCTCGCGATCGTGAGGTTGCCATTTCTTTGATCGATGAGATTTTAGCTTGCGTTAGAGCAGATAATGAGGGGAGTGATTGGAGTAAAAAGCGCTAAATTGCACTTGCATGTCCATGCTGCATTAAAATGCATGAGTGATTTACTCTCATTTCTTACTTGTGGCACCAGTGCTGGTGCCGTTTTCACCGAGTCATGCAAGTGCATTAAAACCGCCCCATGAAGCGTGCAGGCGTGGCGGGGATAGTATTGCGCGCAGATTGAATTTTATTTTCAAAAAATAATTTATTTTTCGCGTCGTGGCGGCGTTGAATTTTTGAAATTAAATCAGGAGCGGGGTAAGGGATTGCGTGGCGTGACGGGCGTCTGAGAGCGTTACTGTGTAGGTGTAAAAAATGCCGCCGGTGATGGCGGCTGTGCTGTTATTCATCGTCGTTGTCGAGGGTGTATTTTTTAAACCGAATGACCTCAATACCCAGCCAGTCATTAACCTCCTTGATGCGCTCCTGTAGCGGCGTCAGCTCGTTGCGCACAAAGACCTTGGCCGCTTTTTCTACGTCGCCAGTTGACCCCACGTTTTCCGGCTTGCCACCCATGAGCTGATAGGGGATGCGGTGGGCGTCCATCAGGTCAGCCGCGCTGACTTTCTTGATGTTAAAAAAATCGTCCTTGGTTGCCACTTCACTGAGCGGCACGATTTTAATGCCGTCGGGCTTTCCGTTCGGTGCATAGAAAAACAGGTTTTTGAAATTACCCAATCCCTTTGAGTTACTCATCGCCTCGCGCAGCGCATCGACGTCGGTGGTGCTTTGGGCCGCGTCGGTCACATACATTATGTAACCGGCGTGCGCGCCGTTCTGGTAATACTTGCGGCGGAACAGCGTAGCGGACTCGTTCAGCCATGCCGAGTTAAGCGCGCTCAGGTATTCCGGCATCCCATAAAGCTCCTGGTTAATATCCGGCTCCAGCAGGTGAAAAACACTGTCCGGGGCGAAGCTATGCGGCTCGGTAAAGGATTGCACAAACCAATAAACACCACGCTCCACGCCGCGCCGGGTGTATTTGGCCGGGGAGGTGGCAAGCTTCATCAACTTGCCGCTGACGCTAAAACGCTGCTCTAAAAAAGCGTTCCCAAATACCAGATGGTCAAGCGCAAAGCGGCTAAAATCCTGCTGAGATAGCAGCGGGTGCGGGATGTAGGTGCTGGCCAAGATGTTGCGCTTCACGTAAATCGGTGAGCTGTGATGTACGGCGGCGCGAAAGGTTTTCGCCAGCCCGGAAAAGCTGATTGGCGGCTCGATCCATTTGCCGTTACCGACGCACTCGGTGTAATCCAAAATGTCACGGCGATCTAATACCGCTGACGGCTCGCCAAAGGTGAAAGCCTGCGTAGCCTGGGCGGGCTGCGTGGTGGTGGTGGCCTTTTTGTTGTGGCGGTTGCGCTTACTCATCGGTTGAACTCCAGAATAGATTTAGATGGCTGGCCATTGGCGGCGGTGAGCGGTTCGTTTAACAGGGCGTGCATGGTTGCCCAAGCCACGTCGGCGTGGCTGGCTTCTTCACTGCGACTGGCGTCATAGGTGGCGCTGCGTCCACTGGCGGTCATGGTTTTGCGGATGGCCATAAACGACTTGGTGATGTCCGTGTGCGCGATGTCATACTCCAGGCGGCCACTGCCAATGGTGTCTTTGGCTTTCAGCACCATGGCGGTCTTAACCTCCGGGCTATAGCGGATTTCCCGTGCTGCCGGGTAGAAAGCGCGCACAAGCTGGAAAACCCCTTGCCCGATGCCGGTGGCGTCGATACCGATGTATTCCACGCGGTATTTTTCTGTTAGCGCTTTGATGGCCTCGGCCTGGGCGGCAAAGTCCATGCCTTTCCACTGGTGGTGCTCCAGGATGCGGAATTTACCGCCCGCGACCATCGGCGGAGCCAGTACCACACACCCGGCACTGTCGCCGGTGTGCGCAGGGTCATAGCCGACCCATACTGGGCGGTCACCGAAGGGCCGGGCCGCATAGGGGTTAACGTCCGTCCATTCCTCCAGGCTGTCCACCATGCAGCCCTGTAATTCCTCAAACGGGAACACCGAGGCTTTATCGTCCACGAATTCGCACATAAACAGATTGCGGAAATCATCGGCGCTGTTTTCGCGCTTAAGCGTGTCCAGGTCGAACAGGTCGCAGCCCCCGGCGAGCGCATCCTCAATGGTGACAATTTGCCGCCATTGGCCATCATCACAGAGTTTGCCCGCAGCTAGCGCGTTGTGGCTGATATCGATCTCCACATGCTCTTTGGTGCTTTTGCGCCCCTTATTGAACAGTTCGCCAGACCAGAACGGGAACGCCCCATGCGCGAGAGTGGACGGGGTGGAAAAGTAGGTTGACCGCAGGTGCTTCTGTGAGGCCATGCCGGAGGCCACTTTGCGCAGCTTTTGGAAGTTCGGGATCCAAAAGATTTCGTCGACCAACAGGTCGCCGTTATGGCTCTGCGCAGTGTTGGAGTTGGTGCCAAGGAAAATCAGCTTCGCGCCATTGTTACCCAGGACAATCGGGTCGCCGGTCAGCTCAACGTCAACCATCCGGGCAAACTGAATAATGTATTCACGGAACACATACGCCTGGGTCTTGCTGGCTGAGAGGAAAATCTGATTGTGGCCGGTCTTTAGGGCACGCAGCAGCGACTCGCGCGAGAAATAAAACGTTGCGCCAATCTGGCGCGATTTCAGGATGTTGCGGATACGGTGCGCCAGTCCGGCTTTGTGCCAGCCGAGCTGATACTCAAACGATTCGTCATAAAAAATGGCCTCCAGTTTATCGATGGCCTCCTCGCTGAAATAGTTCTTTTTCGGCTTCTTGCGCTCGCCCTTGTTGCGGTTGGCCACGTTGGGATTGATATCGACCTCGTTGCCGGTGGCCATGTAGCGATTAACCCGTGCTAACCGCTCAATCTGACGGCCTAACAGGTCAATCTCTTTGTAGTCACTGCCTTCCTTTTTGCCCTTCAAAATGAGCTGAATAATCCGCGCTTCCAGGCTGGCTTCCACGCGGGAAATCGGGGCGATATCGTCCCATTTTTCGCGCTGCTTCCAGCTCTGCACGGTGGGTGCCTTTTGGTTGAGCATTTCGGCAATCTGCTTGACGGAAAACCCTTGCCAGTAGAGCAAGGCGGCCTGTCGGCGCGGGTCGCTTAGGAGTGTGGTGTCGGTCTGAATGTGCATGTTGTGCCCTCGTGGTGATGTTGAGGGCAAGGCTACGCAACCGGCACCGGCGGCGCGCTAAGGTGCTGTTGTGTCAGGGGCAGTCCGTCGGCCATCGCTGGCCGCGTGCGTGTTTGACCGGGAAACTAGCCCCGACATAACACTCCCAATCAGGACAAATGACCATGGCAAAAAAAGTATCAAAGTGGCTTCGCGTTGGCGTTGAAGGTGACACCTGCGATGGCCGTGTGATTGACGGTAATGATATCCAGCAAATGGGCGAGAGCTTTGACCCGCGTGTCTATGGCTGCCGTATCAATTTGGAACACATCAAAGGGCTATTCCCCAACGGCGATTTCAAGCGCCTGGGTGATGTGGTCGAGCTGAAAGCCGAGAAAATCGCTGATGATTCCATCCTTAACGGCAAATGGGCGTTGTTCGCCAAGTTGACCCCCACCGACGACTTGGTCGCCATGGTGAAGGCGGGCCAGAAGGTTTACACCTCCATGGAAATCCGCCCGAACTTTGCCAATACCGGCAAGTGCTATCTCGTTGGCCTCGCGGTGACTGATGACCCGGCCAGCCTGGGTACGGAATACCTTGAATTCTGCTCAACCGCCAAAGCCAACCCACTCGCGGGCCGTAAGGCCGAGCCGGGCGACCTGTTCTCAGTGGCCACGCTGGTCGAACTGGAGTTCGAAGAGGTGCCCGATACCTTGCTATCCAGCCTGAGCGAAAAGGTAAAAGCCATGTTCAGCCGCAAGCAGGAGAGCGATGACGCGCGTTTCGGCGATGTGCATGAGGCCGTCACGGCGGTGGTGGAGCAGGTTCAGGCCAGCGGCGAAAGCACCGCACAGCGTTTTACCGAGCTGGAGCAGGAAATCGCCGGGCTGAAAACAACCATCGAGGCGGGCAAGCAGGAATTTGCCACGTTAAAAACCACGCTCGACAACACCGAGAATTTTAGCCAGTCACGTCGTCCGGCGGCTACTGGCGGCGAGGGTGGGGATAGCCTGCTGACCAACTGCTAACCGTCTGACCGGGGCGCAGTGCGCCCCCTGTTATCACCCCGTTTATTGACTAGGAAATCCTAATGAAAAAAGAGACCCGCTTTAAATTTAACGCTTATCTGACGCAGGTTGCGAAGCTCAACGGCATCGACGTCGGTGACATTTCCAACAAGTTCAGCGTGGAGCCATCCATCACGCAAACTCTGATGAACACCACGCAGGAAACTTCTGATTTCCTGACCCGCATCAACTTTGTGCCAGTCGATGAGTCGAAAGGGGAAAAGGTCGGTGTGGGCGTGGGCGGTTCCGTTGCCAGCACCACGGATACCGATGGCGGAAAAGAGCGTCAGACCGCTGATTTCACTGCGCTGGAATCAAAAGGCTACGAGTGCCATCAAATCAACTTCGATTTCCACATCCGCTATAACACGCTCGACCTTTGGGCGCGTTATCAGGATTTCCAGTTGCGTATCCGCAACGCCATCGTGAAGCGTCAGGCGTTGGATTTCATCATGGCCGGGTTTAACGGCGTTATGCGCGCGCCCACCTCTAACCGCATTAAGTATCCGCTGCTGCAAGACTTGGCGGTCGGCTGGCTGCAAAAGTACCGCGACGAAGCGCCAACGCGCGTAATGAATAAAGTCACAGACGATGAGGGCGCGATAATTTCCAATGTCATCCGCATTGGTAAAGACGGGGATTACGCCAACCTGGATGCGCTGGTAATGGACGCCACCAATAGCCTGATTGCGCCATGGCATCAAGAGTCACCCGACTTGGTGGTCATCTGTGGGCGCCAACTACTGGCGGACAAGTATTTCCCGATTGTTAACCAGGAGCAGGCGAACACCGAGGCGATGGCCGCCGACGTGATTGTCAGCCAGAAGCGCATCGGTAACTTGCCAGCCGTGCGCGTGCCGTTCTTCCCGGCCAATGCCGTCTTTGTCACCAGCCTGGAAAACCTCTCTATCTACTTTATGGATGAGAGCCACCGCCGTCACATTGAAGAGAATGCCAAGCGTGACCGCGTGGAGAACTACGAGTCGATGAAAATCGACTATGTGGTTGAGGATTACGCCTTCGGTTGCCTGATTGAAAATATCGAGCTGCTGGCCCCTGTCGCGCCAAAAGCTGCCGCATTTAGCGTGATGGAGGCGTCACCAAATGCTGATATTGGCGCGCTGGCTGATGCCATTGTGTTAGCAGTAAAAGGCGCTGCGCAGCCCGCAGCAACCGGCGAACAACCCGCAGACGATAAGGCGTAAATCATGACGAGTCCCGCACAGCGTCACATGATGCGGGTCTCGGCCATGGAGGCTGCGCAGCGGGTAGATGACCCGCTGCGCCATGCCAACGCCTACGAGCAAATGCTCGTCAAGCTGGCCGCAGACCGCGCAAAGTTAAAACAAATCTACTCCGTCGAGAGGAAAGCCGAGCACAAGCGGGCCATGTTGCCTGCCTATGCGCCCTGGGTGGCGGGCGTGCTGGCCGAAGGGCGTGGCGCACAGGATGACATCCTGATGACCGTCATGCAGTGGCGGCTCGATGCCGACGATATCCCTGGTGCGCTGGTGATTGCGCCCTACGCGCTGCAACACCGGCTTGCTACCCCGAACAACAAGCGCCCGGCACCCTATTTGCTGGTTGAAGATGTTGCGCTGTCCGCCGAGCGCTGCCGCAAGGCGGGGACGCCGGTGGCCATCAGCGACTTGCTGGCCACGCTGGAGCTGGTCGGCGATGCCGATATGCCCGAAGAGGTGCGCGCCAAGCTGCATAAGGTTATCGGCCTGATGTTGAGTGAGGCGGGTGACTTCGCGCAGGCGCTGGAGCACCTCAACATCGCCATGCGAAAGGACAAGGCTGCCGGGGTGAAAAAAGAGATCCAACGGTGCGAGAGTGCGCTCAAGCCCAAACCCGCCCCCGCCGCCAAAAGAACAACTGCGCGCCCGCGAAAGACTGCCGCCACCCCGGCAAAACGTGGGCGCCCACCGAAGGCGAAAAAAGTCGCCGGTTAACTGAATGCGCCCCGCGCTGGGCGGCACGATGGCCGCGACTGCCTTAGGGCTTATCAATTCCATCGTCCACCGCCCCCTATTTTGAGGTCGTCATGACAACAGTGATTATGCATAACCCCGTTGCGCCGCCCGACGAGCTGACGGCCATTATTCCGCCCACGGATGTGGCGGAGGCGGTGATTAAAAACACCTTCTTTTTCCCCGATGTAGACCCGAAGCGCGTGCGTGAGTTGATGCGCCTGGAGCATACCGTCACCCCGCAGCGCCTGCGCCGCGCCATTCAAAGCGGTATCGCGGAGACCAATGCCGAGTTGTATCTGTACCGCGAGCAGCAGATGGCCGCCGGGTTTAAATGCCTGACGGACGTGCCCGCCGAGCATATCGACGGGGAGAGCGAGAAGTGTTTTCACTACTTGAGCGCGGTCTGCGCCATGGCCACCGCTGTCCTGTACGAGCGTTACCGTACCGTCGATGCCAGTGCCAAGGGCGATAAAAAGGCCGATGACGTTGAGGCGTCGATTGATGAGCATTGGCGGGATATGCGCTGGGCTGTGGCTCGGTTGCAGGGCAAGCCGCGCTGTATCGTCGGGCAGCTCTGATGGAGGTCATTGCACAGCAGGGTGACACCCTTGATGCGCTTTGCCACCGGCATTATGGCCGCACCGAGGGCGTGGTCGAGGCGGTGCTGCTGGTCAATCCGGGGCTGGCCGAGGTGGGTGTCATTCTGCCCCATGGCACCGCCGTCACGCTGCCGGTGATGGAGACCGCTCCGGCAACCGAAACCGTTCAGCTATGGGATTAAGCATGGAGAAAATCACCTCGTTCTTTGCCTATGCCGTGGCCGTGATGCTGGCCTGGGTGGGCAAGTATTCCGCGCAGGATATCGCGCTGATTGTCGGTGCGACGGTAGGTGTCGGCACCTTTGCCATCAACTGGTATTACCGCCGCAAGAGCTATCTGTTGCTCAAGCGTGCCGGTGTTCAAAAGGAGGTTATCGATGCCCTCAATCGTTAAGCGTTGCAGCGTGGCGGCGGTGTTGCTGTTGGCCATGCTGCTGCCTGATTTTTCACAGTTGCGCACCTCACTCGCCGGGCTGGAGTTGATTGCCAACCAGGAAGGGTGCCGCCTGAGTCCGTACCAGTGTAGCGCTGGCGTATGGACGAGCGGCATTGGCCATACCGCCGGGGTTAAGCCGGGGCAGGCTATCAGCGAGCGTGATGCCGCCGTCAATCTGGTGGCAGATGTTATGCAGATTGAGCGCAGGCTCGCGCAATGTATGCCGGTGGCCATGCCGCAGCCGGTTTACGACGCTGTGGTCAGCTTTGCCTTTAACGTCGGCACTGGGGCGGCGTGTAAGTCCACGCTGGCGCATTTTATCAATCAGCGACAATGGTCGCAGGCGTGCAATCAGCTCCCGCGTTGGGTGTACGTCAATGGCGTGAAGTCTGCCGGGCTGGCCAACCGGCGCGCCAGTGAGCGCACGCTGTGCATGACGGGGGCGCAATGAAAACGTTGATTACCTTGCTGGTGCTGGCCGTCGTGGCGGTGTGTTGGATAGGGCGGGAAAACCGCGAGCTGACGCGCTCACTGTCCGACGCAACCGAGACTGTCGGTAAGCAGAAAAAAGCGCTGCAAGCCTCGCAGAAAGCGCTCACAGAACTGAAAGCCCGCGCCCGCAGCGACGAGCGGGCGCACGCACAGTTACGTGAGCAGCGTGACACTGCCGAGGCATTGGCCACCCGTCGCAATCAAACCATCACGAGGCTCCTCAATGAAAATGAAGCTCTGCGCCGCTGGTATGTTTCTCCTTTGCCTGATGATGTTGTCAGGCTGCACCGCCGCCCCGGATTTGCCACCCCCGACGATTATCTACGCTGGATGTCCGAGGGTCAGCAGTTGCCCGATACCGGAAAGCCAACCGACCACCAACGGGGCGTTAAGTGAGGATGTCCGCCAGCTTGAGCGCGCCCTGGTGAGCTGCGCGCAGCAGGTCGAGACCGTGAAACACTGTCAGGAGGAATTAGATGCTAAAGCCGAAAAGCCTGCGCAAGGCGCTCAATGATGCGGTGCCGGTACTGAAAGCCAACCCCGAAATGCTGCGCATCTTTATCGACAGCGGGGCGATTGGGGCCACGTTGGCGGCGTCGCTGTCATTCGAAAACCGCTACACGCTCAACGTGGTGGTAACGGATTTCACCGGCGACCTTGATTTGCTGTTGGTGCCTATGGGGGCGTGGCTACGGGAAAATCAGCCCGATATCATGACCACTGACGAGGGCAAAAAGCAGGGGTTTACCTACATCGCCGACATCAACAATAACGACAGTGTTGACGTGAGTATCAGCCTGCGCCTGACAGAACGCACCATTGTCAAAGAGGTTGATCGGGCGCTGCATGTTTCGCACGCCCCGGAGCCACCACCGCCGGTGCCAGTCGAAAGCCCGACCCGGCTCTATGTTGGCGATGAGCTAGTGAGCGAATGGAATGGATGAACTTAAACCCTTTGATGACCGTCTGGCGGCATTGATTGCCAGCCTGTCACCGGCCAGTCGCCGCAAGATGGCCGCCGAGATTGCCAAGCAGTTGCGCGCCAGCCAGCAGCAGCGCATCAAGCGCCAACAGGCACCCAATGGCACGCCGTATGCCCGTCGCCGCCAGCCGGTGCGGGGTAAAAAAGGGCGGGTTAAGCGAGAGATGTTCGAAAAGCTGCGCACCCATCGTTACATGAAAGCCAAGGGCAGTAATGACGACGCGGTGGTCGAGTTTGTTGGGCGCGTCCAGCGCATGGCGCGCGTGCATCAGGAGGGCTTGCGAGACCGGCCAGCGCGCTACAGCAAAGAGGTGCGCTATGAGATTCGTGAGTTGCTGGGCTTTAGCGAGGCTGATCGACAGATAGTGGAGGATGTGGTGATTTCTCACTTTGCAGATAGCTGATAGCTGTTAACCGTTGTTTGGCGGGCCATCCTACGTCCGCCGATTGCCGCTGGATCTCTCCGGCGGCATCCTTTCCCCATGAAAACACTCGAAACCCTCTCCGAACTCGCGCGCGCAGTGCGCAACCTTATCCGCATTGGCGTTGTTGTTGACGTCGATATCGATGAGGGGCGCTGCCGCATCCAAACCGGCGGCAATACTACCGACTGGTTGAACTGGCTTACCTGCCGCGCTGGGCGCTCGCGCACCTGGTGGGCACCCTCCATTGGTGAGCAGGTGCTTGTACTGGCCCTGGGTGGCGAGCTGGATACCGCCTTTGTGCTGCCAGGTATTTATTCCGATGACTTCCCGCCGCCGTCGGTCTCTGCCGATGCGTTCCACGTCAGTTTTCCTGATGGCTCGGTCATTGAGTACGAGCCGGAAACCGGCGCGCTGACCGTTACCGGCATCAAAACGGCGGACGTGACCGCCTCCGAGTCGGTCACCGTCACGGTGCCGGTGGTGACGGTCAATGCCAGCGAAAAAATCACCCTTAACACACCGGAGGTGGTCTGCACCAATAAGCTGACCACCGGCACGCTGGAAGTGCAGAAAGGCGGCGAGATGAAAGGGAGTATCAGCCATTCCGGCGGCACCTTCACATCCAATAACGTGCAGATAGATAAACACGGTCACGGTGGCGTGCAGCGCGGCGGTGGCTGGACGGAGGGCACAAAATGACAGCGCGCTACAGCGGCATGAGCCGCGACACCGGCACCGAGTTAACCGACCTTGACCATATTCGCCAAAGCGTGCGTGACATTCTTATCACACCGATTGGATCGCGCGTGATGCGCCGTGAGTACGGTTCTTTGCTATCAGCCCTGATTGACCAGCCGCAAAACGCAGCGGTCAAGCTGCAAGTGATGGCCGCCTGCTACGTTGCAATCCTGAAATGGGAGCCGCGCATCAGCCTGACGGCCATCACGTTCGAGAGCTATTTCAATGGCCAGATGGTTGTTGATATCACCGGCGAGCGTCGCGACGCCAGCGGCACATTTTCCTTAACCATCCCTTTGAGCTGATAACTATGCCAACCATCGACTTAAGCCAGCTCCCCGCCCCGGATGTGGTGGAGGCGTTGGAGTATGAAAACCTGCTGGCCGAGCGCAAAGCAACGCTGATTTCCCTGTATCCGGTAGACCAGCAGGAGGCTATCGCGCGCACCCTGGCGCTGGAGTCAGACCCTATCGTCAAGCTGTTGCAGGAAAACGCCTATCGCGAGCTGATGCTGCGCCAGCGGGTGAATGAGGCGGCGCGCGCCGTGATGGTGGCTTTTGCCAACGGCAGCGACCTCGACCAGCTTGGCGCGAATGTTGATACTCCTCGACTGGTGATCACCCCCGCTGATGACACTACGTTGCCACCCACACCGGCGGTCATGGAGTCCGATAGCGAGTATCGGGTGCGTATCCCGCAGGCATTTGAAGGTATTAGCGTTGCGGGGCCATCCGGTGCCTATGAGTACCATGGTCGCGCGGCCGATGGTCGGGTGGCTGACGTGAAAGCAATCAGCCCGAGTCCGGCCTGCGTGACCGTTTCGGTGTTGTCGCGGGAGGGTAACGGCATGGCCAGTGCCGACCTGTTGGCCGTGGTCACTCGCGCCTTGAATGACGAGAACGTGCGCCCGGTGGGTGACCGCGTGACCGTGCAATCCGCGAACATTGTCAAATACACCATTGAGGCGGTGCTCTATCTCTACCCAGGCCCGGAAGGGGTCACCATACAGGCCGCCGCCGAGGCCAAACTCAAGCGCTATATCACTGCGCAACACCGATTGGGGCGTGACATTCGCCTTTCAGCCATCTATGCCGCGCTGCACGCGGAGGGGGTGCAACGTGTGGAGCTGAAAAAGCCGTTGGCCGATATCGTGCTGAACAATACCCAGGCGTCATTTTGCGAGCAGTATCGCATCACTGTCGGGGGATCCGATGAATAACCGTCTGCTACCGGTCGGCTCCTCGCCGCTGGAGGTGGCCGCCGAAAGAGCCTGCGCGGAACTGGCGCGCGTGCCGGTGCCGTTGCGTGACCTGTGGAACCCGGCAACCTGCCCACTCAATCTGCTGCCCTATCTGGCCTGGGCGTTCTCGGTTGACCAGTGGGACGAGTACTGGCCGGAGGTCGTCAAGCGCAACGTGGTGACCTCAGCGTTTTACCTGCACCGCCACAAAGGCACTATTGGCGCTGTTCGCCGGGTCGTTGAGCCGCTCGGTTATCTCATCAAAGTGCATGAGTGGTGGCAAAGCAATGACCCGCCCGGCACCTTTCGGCTGGATATCGGCGTACTGGAAACCGGCATCACCGAGGAAATGTATCAGGAGATGGAGCGGATGATTGCCGATGCCAAGCCGGTCAGCCGCCACCTTATCGGCCTCAATATCGTGCAGGACGTTAACGGCCCTGTTTACACCGGCGTCGGCATTTACGATGGCGACACGATCACCGTTTACCCCGGATAATAAGCGAGAAATCATGAGTAAATACAAAGCCATTCTGACCACCGCCGGGGCGGCAAAGATTGCAGCCGCCAGCGCAGGCGGCAAGCCGTTAAAGATTGACCGTCTGGCCGTAGGGGACGGTAACGGCACGCTACCCACGCCTAGCCCGGCACAAACCAAACTGATTAACGAGCGTTACCGCGCGGCACTTAACTCATTGACCGTTGATAAGGCTGCGCCAGACCGGCTGATTGCTGAGTTAATTATTCCGGCCAGCGTGGGCGGTTTCTGGCTGCGTGAAATGGGCCTGTATGACGCAGATGGTGTGCTGATTGCAGTCAGCAATATGGCTGAGTCCTACAAGCCGAAACTGGAGGAGGGCAGCGGGCGCACGCAGACCTTGCGCATGGTGCTGATTGTCAGCCACACCGAGGCCATCACGCTGATTATTAGCGGCGATATGGTGACGGCCACACGTGACTTTGTGGCGGCGGCCATTGATGACCATGCCAAATCCCGCAACCATCCCGACGCTACCACGGCGGCCAAGGGGTTTGTGCAACTGAGTAGTGCCGTTGATAGCGAGGTTGAGAATCTGGCTGCGACCCCCAAAGCCATAAAGAGCGTTAATGATGCCGCGGTTAAGCGGGCGCAGAATCTGGCAGACCTTACTGATAAAGCCCTTTCGCGTAAGAATCTGGAGCTGGGCAGCGCCGCAGTCAGAAATACGGGGATAGGAAGTAGTGAGATTGCCCTTAATGGCAGTTTTGGTATTGGAGGGGCAACCCCGGAAGTAGCAAGAGACAATACGTTGTCTGTGATTAAGGGAATGGGAAGTGGTAACTATGCGGTTAATGCCCCTTCACCGGATATGCCATCAACAGCCGTTTCCTATCAACTGGACTGGTCATTAACGTCAGCCAGTGGTAACCGGTATGGGGTTTTGATAGCTAGAGCATTGAGCGATAAGGGGCAGGTTAACGATAAACACTGGCGAAACTCGTTGCGCAATGGCGTATGGCAAGGCTGGGTGATGTTCTATGATTCTGAGAATAAACCTACTGCCGCAGATGTTAACGCCTATGCAAAGTCAGAATCGGATAGCCGCTATGCCTATAAGTCGATCACGATTAATGGGAAGCCATTATCATCAAATGTGAATTTAACTGCAGGTGATCTTAATGCCTGGAATAAAACAGAGTCTGATGGTCGTTTTATTTATAAGACGGGTGACACAATTAATTGGCTGAATGTCAATAACACACTGAATATTGGGCTTGATACTGCTGTTGGTCGTACACTTTTTGTTAATGGTCAGGAGTTTATTTATAAGCGTGGCCTCCAAGACCCCGTTAATAATGCGCGACAAACCAATGGTATGCGCATACAGGGAGCCGGGAATTTGTTAGTTGATATATACCATCATGAGCGCATAGGTCAGTATCATCATTTTGGTATTCACCTGTCCGGTGGCGGCGCGGATGGCTGGTATGAATTCAGGGGGGACGGGTCATTCAGTGCCGGTGCCACAGTAGGCGCAGGCGGCCCGAATGGAGCAAAGTTATACCAGGACGGTAATCTGTCAGGTTCGCAATGGGGCGGTTATCTCAGTAATTGGCTGAGTAATAACACCGTCAGCCGAGTAATGCGTGGTTCACAAGGCTCAATGACGATGGATGGTAGATTGGTTGAAGCCCCAGCGGGGTGCGTACTGACCGGAGGGAATGGCAATGAAGGTAATCAGGTTGGTGTGGCTTTGTATCGTCCGTTGCAGATTTGGCGTGGCGGTAGTTGGGTAACTATCGAGGGTTAAAAATGAAACTGGTTAATTTACAACGTTATGTGCCTGATGTGTTGTTTAACGGTGGTGGAATACAATATTTTATCGATGACACTGGGCTGGACTGGTTTAAATCGATGCCATTTTTCACCAAAAAATACAGTCTCGCGATTGAAAACGATACAGGGGTAATTCGTAGTATCAGTGAAGATGCTTCCCGTTTATATCCTGTGGGCCTAACAGTGGTCGATGTCGATAGTTTGCCTGATGGGTGCGATATTTTAGGTGGATGGTTGTTTGATGGGGAAAAAGTTATCCCTCGTATTGAAACGCATGAGGAGATTGTCGCGAAAGCACAGAGAAACAAAGAAAGGCTTCTAGAAATAGCCACCAAAGCAATGGGGCCACTACAGGACGCAAAGGATTTGGGGATTGCCACTGAAGATGAATTGATGAAACTAAAAGATTGGATGATCCATCGGGTAGCGTTAAGTCGAATTAATCCAGAAAATGCCCCCAGTAGCTGGCCGGTTGCCCCTGATGCATGATGCAAAACAGCCCGCAAAAGTTCGCGGGCTATTCTTTGTGATTGCGCTCTGTCCGCCGCGTCGTTGTCTGGCAAACCTTCCAACGTTGATGACGTGCTTATAGGCGCGCGCGGCGGCAAGCTGTCCACACCAAACAACCACGGAGTAAACGCAATGAGTGACTACCATCACGGCGTGCGAGTCATTGAAGTCAACGACGGCACCCGCGTGATTTCAACGGTTTCCACCGCCATTATCGGCATGGTGTGTACCGCCAGCGATGCTGATGCGGCCATGTTCCCGCTCAATATCCCGGTATTGATTACCGATGTGCAGGCTGCGGTAGGCAAGGCGGGTAAAAAAGGCACGCTTGCCACTGCGTTGCAGGCCATTGCTGACCAGTGCAAGCCGGTCACGGTGGTGGTGCGAGTGGCCGAGGGCAAAGATGCTGCCGAGACTACCTCCAATATTATCGGCGGCACAAATGCTACGGGCCAGAATACCGGCCTCAAGGCGTTACTGACGGCGCAGTCAGTCACCGGTGTTAAGCCGCGCATCCTTGGCGTGCCAGGGTTGGATACGAAAGAGGTGGCCGTGGCAATGGCCACGGTCTGCCAGTCCTTGCGTGCCTTTGGCTACATCAGTGCCTGGGGCTGCAAAACCCTCCCTGACGCCCTCAAATACCGCGACAACTTTGGCCAGCGTGAATTGATGCTGATTTGGCCGGATTTCCTTGCCTGGGATACCGCGACCAATGCTAGCAACACAGCTTATGCCACCGCGCGTGCCCTCGGCCTGCGGGCCAAAATCGACCAGGAGCAGGGGTGGCATAAAACCCTGTCCAACGTCGGCGTTAACGGTGTGACTGGTATCAGCGCCTCAGTGTTCTGGGATTTGCAGACACCCGGCACTGATGCCGACCTGCTCAACAAGGCGGGAGTCACCACCCTCATCCGTAAGGATGGTTTCCGTTTCTGGGGTAACCGCACCTGTTCTGATGATCCGCTTTTCCTGTTTGAAAACTACACCCGCACCGCGCAAGTGTTGGCCGATACCATGGCCGAGGCGCACATGTGGGCAGTGGATAAGCCCGTCACCCCAACGCTGGTCCGCGACATCATTGACGGCATCAAGGCTAAATTCCGCGAGCTGAAAACCAGCGGCTATATCGTTGATGCGGATTGTTGGTATGACGAAAGTTCAAACGATAAGGAGTCCTTGAAAGGCGGGAAGCTGTATATCGATTACGACTATACCCCTGTCCCTCCACTGGAAGACTTGACCCTGCGCCAGCGTATTACCGATAAATATTTGGTGCCGCTTGCTGCATCCATCAACAGCTAAGAGGACATGTAACACATGGCACTCCCGCGCAAACTGAAATACCTCAACCTGTTTAACGATGGCTTGAGCTACATGGGTATTGTCAGCTCGGTGACCTTGCCGAAACTGACCCGCAAGCTGGAGAACTATCGCGGCGGTGGCATGAACGGCAGCGCCCCGGTGGATTTTGGCCTGGACGATGAAGCGCTGAACGTGGAATGGGCCATCGGCGGCTTGCCTGATGATGCATTGTGGGGGCAATACGCTGCCGCCAGTGCGGCAACCGTGCCGCTGCGCTTCTGCGGCTCTTACCAGCGTGATGACACCGGCGATGTGGTGGCCGTCGAGATTGTGCTGCGTGGTCGCCACAAAGAAATGGATTTTGGCGAGCAGAAACAGGGTGAGGATACCGAAACCAAAATCACCACCCAATGCACCTATTACAAGCTGACGATTGACGGTAAAGAGCGCATCGAAATCGACACCATCAACATGATTGAGCGCGTGAACGGTGTCGATATGTTGGAGCGCCATCGCCGCAATATCGGCCTGTCGTAATGTACCGGCGGTCAGCAATGCTGGCCGCCCCTTGTCCCCTGTTAAATAAGTGAGAGAACCCCATGAGCAAAGCAAACAAAGCAGCAGAAAACCCGAACGTGGTCACCCTGGATACACCGGTAAAGCGCGGCGATACCGAGATTACGTCTGTGACATTGATTAAGCCAAACGCGGGCACCCTGCGTGGTGTGAGTCTGGCCTCGGTGGCCGGTTCGGATGTTGACGCGCTTATCAAGGTCTTGCCGCGCATGACTTACCCGTCACTGACCGAAAGTGAGGTTGCTTTGCTGGAGCTGCCTGACCTTGTGGCGCTGGCGGGTCAGGTCGTTGGTTTTTTGTCGCCGAATGCGGAACGCTAACGTTTCCCACCGGGATGTCGGTTGATGACCTGATGGCGGATATCGCGGTGATTTTCCACTGGCCGCCGTCAGAGCTTTACCCGATGAGCCTGATGGAGGTTATCAACTGGCGCGATAAAGCGCTCCAACGAAGCGGACACGCGAATGAGTAACAACGTTAGATTGCAGGTGCTACTCAAAGCCGTTGACCAAGCCAGCCGCCCATTCAAGCACATCCAGACAGCGAGCAAGTCGCTGTCTGCGAACATCCGCACAACGCAGCAAGACCTCAAAAAGCTGAATGCTCAAGCCAGACGTATTGAGGGTTTTCGCGAGTCGAGTGCGCAGCTTGCGGTTACCGGTCGAGCACTGCAAAAAGCCAAGCAGGACGCTGCTGCTCTGGCAGTTGCGATGAGAAGTACGGTCAACCCCACCAACGCACAAATAAAGGCGCTGGAGATAGCCAAGCGCGCGGCCTCCGAGTTGCAGATCAAGCATAACGGGCTGCGAGAGTCGGTGCATCGCCAGCGGCAGGAGTTGACGCAAGCGGGGATTAATACCCGCACGCTGGCCAACGACGAGCGCAGGCTTAGGGCCTCTATTAGTGATACCACCAACCAGCTCAATCGCCAGCGTGAGGCGCTGGTGCGTGTCAGTCAGCAACAGGAGCGGTTAAGTAACGTCCAGCGACGCTATCAGGCGGGCAAGCAGTTGGCGAGTAATGTGGCCGGGATGGGCGCAGCCGGGATGGGGATTGCGACGACGGGCTTGTATGCGGCGGGTCGATTTATTTCGCCCGGCGTGGGTTTTGACAAGCAGATGTCAGGGACTCAGGCTATTTTGGGTCTTGATAAGAGCGACGAGAAGCTCGTCAAAATCCGTCAGCAGGCGCGCGATATTGGCTCTACAACGGCATTCTCTCCGGGTGATGTGGCGCGTACGCAGACGACGTTGGCCAGGTCAGGGTATGACGCCGATGCGGTGCTGGCTGCTACCGGCTCAACGGTGAATCTCAGCTTGGCCGCCGATGTGGATATCGCGCAGGCGGCGGATATCATCACCAACATGCAGTCAGCCTTTAACCTTGCCAATGCGGACATCGAGCGTATTGCTGACGTGATGACCAAAGGGTTTACCTCGTCAAATACCAATCTTGTCGAGTTGGGCGAGGCAATGAAGTACGTCGCACCAATTGCGGAAGCTGCTGGCGCGAGTATTGAAGATACCACCGCCATGCTGGGTATTTTGGCGGACAACGGCATCAAGGCGTCTATGGCAGGGACGGGCACCAGCGCCATCTTTAGCCGCTTGCAGGCTCCGCAAGGGCAATCACCTGAGGCCCTGGATGAACTGGGTGTTAAAACGCGCGACGGCAAAGGCAATATGCTGCCCGTTGAAAAAATCCTTAAATCTATCCACGCCTCATTCAAGAAAAATGACCTCGGTACGGCGCAGCAGGCGGAATACCTGAAAGTCATTTTTGGTGAAGAGGCCATGAAGGGCGCGATCAAGCTCGTGGCCGCCGCCGGTAACGGAAAGTTGGCCGAGAAGCGTGCGGCGATTGGCGGGGCGAAAGGGACGACGGACAGGATTGCAAAAATCCAGACCGACAACCTTGATGGGGACTTAAAAAACCTTACGTCAGCCTGGGAAGATGTGCGCATAGAGGTGTTTGAAAAACAGAACTCGGCACTGAGGCAACTGACGCGCACCGCGACGGGCTGGCTGGCAACGGTGGGCAAGTGGACAAAGGAAAACCCCGAACTGACCAAAAAAATCTTTATGGTCACCACGGCTATCCTGGGCGTCATTGGTGTGCTGGGTGGGATTGGTCTGGTCGCGTGGCCGGTGATTGCGGGGATTAACGGCATCGTTGCGGCTGCGGGGTTGATGAGTACGATTTTCAGTGTTGCCGGTTTATCAATAATGAATGTGTTGGGGGCGTTGACGTGGCCGATTGTTGCTGTAGGCGCTGCGTTCGTTGCGGGGGCGCTGCTTATCCGCAAGTACTGGGAGCCTATCAGTGCATTCTTTGGTGGGGTAATTGCCGGTATTGCTGCGGCGTTCGCCCCGGTTGGCGAGCTGTTTACTCCGCTTAAACCGATGTTTGACTACCTTGGCGGCAAGCTAAAGGAAGTGTGGCAGTGGTTCACTGACCTGTTGAGGCCAGTGAAAGCCAGTCAAGAGACCCTCAACAATTGCAAGAATGCCGGTGTTGAGTTTGGCCGCTCAGTGGCCGACGCGCTGATGTTGCCGCTCAAAGCGTTTAACAAGCTACGCCAGGGGATTGATTGGGTGCTGGAGAAGCTTGGCATTATCAACAGTGAGTCCAGTGACATCGACAAGAAGGCGCAGAAAGCCAACGACTATGCAGCCGGGGCCGGTGGCGGTTATTACCCGGTAGGTGGTGCAATGCCAGGGACGTATGTGCCGGTCAGCGCCGGGGGTGGGAAATCCTACACGGACAACAGTGTCAACAACTACCACGTGGCCAGCAGCCATCCGGGCGGCATGACCGAAGCGCAAACCAAGCGGATGTTGTTGCAAGTGGTTGAGGAGCGCGAGCGCAAGGCACGCGCGGCGCAGCGTTCCACATTGGCTAGCGACTAAAGAGGGGAGTCACCATGATGTTAATCCTGGGGTTGTTTGTGTTTCGGCTTCAAACGCTGCCCTATCAGACCATGCTACGCAATGTCGATTATCGCTGGCCATCCAATAGCCGGATTGGCTTGCGTCCGGCGTTGCAGTTTCTCGGCGTCGGTGAGGAGAAAATTACGTTATCCGGGGTGCTGATGCCGGAGATCACCGGCGGTAAGGTCTCGTTGCAGCTCCTTGACGCGATGGCCGCCGAGGGTCGGGCATGGCCACTGCTGGAGGGCACTGGCACCATTTACGGGATGTTTGTGGTCAACAGCGTCAGCGAGACCCGTAGCGAGTTCTTTTCCGACGGTAGTGCCCGGTGCATTGAGTTCTCGCTTACGCTGACCCGCGTGGATGAGTCCCTGTCTGCGCTTTATGGAGATTTGCGGACGCAGGCTGAGGGCTTGCTCGGTCAGGCTGGCGCGCTGGCCGATAAGGCCGGGGCAGCTATGGGAGGGCTGTTCTCATGATGGCGGGGCTGACGTTAGATGCAGGGGCAAAGGTGGCCCCGGCCTTTATGCTCACCCTGGGGGGCAAGGACATCACGCAGAACATCAGCCCGCGCCTGCTGTCACTTTCGCTGGTTGATAACCGCGGCTTTGAGGCTGACCAGCTTGATATCGAACTGGATGATGCTGACGGGCAGGTCATGATGCCTGTGCGCGGTGCGGTGCTTTCGTTGTTGTTGGGCTGGCAGGGGCAGCCGTTGGTCAACAAAGGCACCTTTACGGTGGATGAGGTGGAGCACCGAGGCGCGCCCGACACGCTGACTATTCGCGCCCGTAGCGCGGATTTTCGTGGCACGCTCAATTCACGCCGGGAGGAGTCTTATCACGACACCACTCTCGGCGCGGTGCTGGAGAAGATTGCGGCACGCAACAAGCTGACCGCCAGTGTTGCCGAGGGACTAGCCAGCATTGCCATCCCGCACATTGACCAGTCACAGGAGTCTGACGCCAAGTTTCTGACCCGCCTTGCCACGCGCAACGGGGCGGAGGTGTCGGTCAAGGCGGGTAAATTGCTGTTTCTCAACGGTGGCAGCGGTGTTACCGCCAGCGGTAAACCCATCCCGCAGGTGACCATCGAGCGCAGTGACGGTGACCAGCATCAGTTTGCTATTGCCGATCGGGGCGCCTATACCGGCGTAACAGCTAAATGGCTTCACACCAAAGACCCGAAAGCACCGCAAAAGAAAAAGATCAAACTCAAGCGCAAGCCCAAGGTGGAAAACCTGCGCGCGCTGCAACACCCCAAAGCCACCCAACCCACGGCGAGCAAGAAGGCACCGGCAAAGCTAAAGGAAGAACGCGAGGGTGAGTATATGGTCGGTGAAGCTGACAACGTGTTTGCGCTGACCACCATTTACGCCACCAAGACCCAGGCCATGCGGGCGGCCAAGGCCAAGTGGGACAAGTTACAACGCGGTGTGGCTGAGTTCTCGCTCAATCTCGCCATGGGGCGTGCCGACTTATACCCAGAAACGCCGGTTGCGGTAAGAGGCTTTAAGCGCGTCATAGACGAACAAGCATGGATAATCACCAAGGTAACCCACTCACTGGGTGATGGTGGCTACACGACGGCGCTAGAGCTTGAGGTAAGGCTTTCTGATGTTGAGTATGAGTCAGAGAACGAAAGTGAATAAAGTTATTCACAAAATGAGAATGATTGATTATCATCTGTTCATGATTTGAGAATAGTGAGAGGTGGTAAATCATGTTTCATTGCAACTTATGCCGTTCATCTGCACATGCTCGCTCTAGTCGCTACTTAAGCGAGAACACAAAAGAGCGTTACCACCAATGCCAGAACGTCAATTGCGGGCACACGTTCGTCACGATGGAGACCGTTGACCGGTCAATAATGTCACCCGGCAGGGTGAACCCCGTGCCACCGCACCCAAATCATTTTGGCCAACAAAGCATGATGATGTAAGTGAATCGCCCCGGAAATCCGGGGCTTTTTTATGCCTGGGGTTCACGAAAAAAGAGGGATAGCAAGGGGGCAAGAATTTGAATGGGGGGACGAAAAGGGGACAGTGACCTATACGGCAATAAAAAAGCCACCTTGTAGGGTGGCTTAATCATATGATTTTAAAGCTAAAATTTGGTGGCCCCTACTGGACTTGAACCAGTGACCAAGCGATTATGAGTCGCCTGCTCTAACCAACTGAGCTAAGGGGCCAGGCGGCGTGATTATACGGTAATCATGGGATGCAGGTCTACACCCATAAAACCATATGATGTTTTTATGCACAGTTCTAGCCTGTTGTAATTGCAGGCAGATTTTGCGATAACCGCTGTTAATTCCTTTTAACGGACTGGTGATACTCATGGAACTCTTGGCGCCAAACCTACAGGTGGTGTTCTGCGGCATCAATCCTGGCCTTTCCTCTGCCCATCAGGGCTATCCCTTTGCCAACGGCAGTAACCGCTTCTGGAAAGTGATCCATCAGGCGGGCTTCACCGATCGCCAGTTGGCCCCGGAACAGTGGCTACAGCTGCAAGATAACGGTTGTGGGATCACCGCTCTAGTCGCGCGGCCAACGGTGGCGGCCAGTGAACTTTCACGTGATGAATTACGCGGTGGCGGTGAGGTGCTCAAAGAAAAAATTCTGCGTTACCAACCTCGTGCTTTGGCGATCCTGGGGAAGCAGGCGTTCAGCAGTGCGTTTGGCGTGCGTAATGCCGCCTGGGGGCGTCAGGAGATGATGCTGGGTAAAACCGAGGTGTGGGTATTGCCTAATCCCAGCGGATTGAATCGTGCCACGCTGGAGCAGCTTACCGAGAGTTACCGCGAGCTATTCCTGGCGTTAAAATAAGGCATAAAAAAACCCCGGCGAGCCGGGGTTCTTACGAGGTCGTTAAACCTTAGTCATCCAGGAAGCTACGCAGCACTTCTGAACGGCTTGGGTGGCGCAGTTTACGCAACGCTTTGGCTTCGATCTGACGAATACGCTCACGGGTAACGTCGAACTGTTTGCCCACTTCTTCCAGCGTGTGGTCAGTGTTCATATCGATACCGAAACGCATACGCAGCACCTTCGCTTCGCGTGCGGTCAGGCCAGCCAGGACGTCGTGCGTGGCAGAACGCAGGCTTTCAGAAGTGGCAGAATCCAGTGGCAGCTCGAGGGTGGTATCCTCGATGAAATCGCCCAGATGTGAATCTTCATCATCACCAATCGGCGTTTCCATGGAGATCGGTTCTTTGGCGATCTTCAGCACCTTACGGATTTTGTCTTCTGGCATCAGCATACGCTCGGCCAGCTCTTCCGGCGTTGGCTCACGGCCCATCTCTTGCAGCATCTGGCGCGAAATACGGTTGAGCTTGTTGATAGTCTCAATCATATGCACCGGAATACGGATGGTACGTGCCTGGTCGGCGATAGAGCGGGTGATAGCCTGACGGATCCACCAGGTGGCGTAAGTTGAGAACTTGTAGCCACGACGGTATTCAAACTTGTCTACCGCTTTCATCAAGCCGATGTTGCCTTCCTGGATCAGATCCAGGAACTGCAGGCCACGGTTGGTGTATTTTTTGGCGATCGAGATAACCAGACGCAAGTTGGCTTCAACCATCTCTTTCTTCGCGCGGCGGGCTTTCGCTTCACCGATCGACATACGACGGTTGATATCTTTCACCTGCTCGATGGTCAGGCCGGTTTCTTCTTCGATCTGACGCAGTTTTTGCAGGCTGCGCTGAACATCTTCATTAACGTCTTTCAGCTTCTCTGACCATGGTTTACCCATTGCCAGTGCCGCTGCGAACCAGGTATCGCTGGTTTCGTTGCCGGCGAACAGGGTGACGAAGTTTTTCTTCGGCATTTTGCACTGCTCAACGCACAGCTTCATGATGATACGTTCTTGCGTACGAACGCGATCCATCATGGTACGCATGCTGTTGACCAGGAAGTCGAACTGTTTTGGCACCAGGCGGAACTGCTTGAACACTTCAGACAGCTTCAGGATCTCTTCTGCTGCGCTGGCGTGGCTGCGGCCGTTCTTTTTGATAACCAGACGAGTGGCTTCGTACTGATCGCGCAGATCGGTAAACTTCTGGCGCGCCAGTTCTGGATCGATGCTGTTGTCGTCTTCAGCTTCGTCTTCTTCGTCTTCGTCTTTTTCGTCGTCGTCCTGCTCTTCGGTGGTTAATTCAGAACCGATGTGCGTAGCGGTAGGGGCGATGTCCTCTTCCGCGTTAGGATCGACGAAGCCGGTGATCAGATCGGACAGGCGTGCTTCGCCAGCCTCGACACGATCGTACTGCTCCAGCAGATAGGTGATGGCTTCAGGGTACTCAGCAACCGAGCACTGCACCTGGTTGATGCCGTCTTCGATACGCTTGGCGATGTCGATTTCGCCTTCACGCGTCAGCAACTCAACGGTACCCATTTCACGCATGTACATGCGCACTGGGTCAGTGGTACGCCCGATTTCAGATTCTACGCTGGACAGCACCTGAGCGGCAGCTTCTTCCGCATCTTCGTCTGTGCTGTTGGTGTTTTCGGCCAGCAGCAGGTCATCGGCGTCCGGTGCTTCTTCCATCACCTGGATGCCCATGTCGTTAATCATCTGGATGATGTCTTCGATCTGATCGGAGTCGACGATATCTTCCGGCAGATGGTCATTGACCTCAGCATAGGTCAGATAGCCTTGCTCCTTACCACGTTGGACAAGAAGTTTAAGCTGTGACTGCGGGTTTTGCTCCATAAGACGGTATCCACACTTCAGAGTATTTGGGTTGGTGTCGGTCGGCGAAACCGCCAACAATAGCATTTGGGGCGTTTTTGTTGTTGCCGCGGCCCACTGTGGCGGCATATTGCAGGGCTCTGCCCTCGCATTTATCGGCACTTAAGCCGTTTGGTATTCAGTCTTTCTTCGCCAATGCCAGTTGTAATGACCAGAGTTCTTTGCGTTCGTCTGCATTCAGGCCATGCGTTCTGTCACGTGCGATCAAATCTTCCTGACGTTTTTCCAGCACCGAGTCATAGAGATTCGTCAGTGTATCTAAAAAGTGTTGCTCAACTTGTTCCTCAACGATCATATGGTTCCATGTCGCCAAGGTTTCAAGCTGCTGGCTCAATTTGTTATCCCGGTACAGTTCCAGCAACTGGCCGGTAGTCAGGCCCGGCTGCGCTAAGCAGGTCTGCACCAGTTCAACAAATAGCGGTAAACCCGCCTGTTTAGTCTGCTCGAGCCCTTCCAGGGAAGGGATAAGTGTAGCCAAACGCGGATTTTGCACCAGTAATCCTATCAGTATACGCATGGTTGTGCGTTTTAGCTGGGGCGCCTGATAAGTATTCGCATTTTCCGCCTGTTTGGGCATCAGCTTGTCGAGCTGGCTATCGTCCAGCAGGCCCAGTTTGCTGCCTAGCTGTTGGCGCAGGTAGAGACGTAATGTCTCGCCCGGCACCTGAGTGATCAGCGGTAGCGCCAAGGTACTCAGTTTGGCACGGCCATCCGGGCTGCTCAGGTCGACCTGTGGCATCAACGTTTCGAACAGGAAAGTGGAAAGCGGCTGCGCCAGCTCCATTCGTTGTTCGAAGGCGTCTTTGCCTTCTTTACGGACCAGGGTGTCCGGGTCTTCGCCGTCTGGCAAAAACATAAACCGTAACTGACGCCCATCGTTCAGATAGGGCAGTGCGGTTTCTAACGCGCGCCAGGCGGCTTCACGGCCAGCCCTGTCGCCGTCGTAACAGCAGACAACGTTATCGGTGGCGCGGAACAGCAGCTGAATATGTTCAGCCGTTGTCGAGGTTCCGAGTGAGGCAACGGCATAATCAATGCCATATTGCGCTAACGCCACCACGTCCATATAGCCTTCGACCACCAGCAAACGTTGCGGATTGGCGTGGCTCTGCTGCGCTTCATACAGGCCGTACAACTGACGGCCCTTGTGGAATACTTCGGTTTCCGGCGAGTTCAGGTACTTGGGCATACCGTCGCCCAGTACGCGTCCACCAAAAGCGATTACCCGCCCGCGTTTGTCGCGGATGGGGAACATCACACGTTCGCGGAAGCGATCGTAAGTGCGCCCTTGATCGTTAGTCACCAACATTCCGGCATCGTTCAGTGCTGCCCGGCTGTCGGTATCACGCCCGAAACGTTTTAACGCATTATCCCAACCGGCAGGTGCAAAGCCGATGGCAAAATGGCGGATAACGTCGTCACTCAATCCGCGCTGTTGCAGGTAGTTGCGCGCCTGCGTACCGTTAGATTGATGCAGTGACTGTTGATAGAACGCGCTGAGCTGTTCCATCAGTTGATATAGGCTTTGACGCTGATGGCGTTCGATTGGCGTCGGTCCGGTGCCTGCCTCGTAAGGCACTTCCAGCCCGTGCATGGTGGCCAGTTCCTCGATGGTTTCGACAAACTCGAGTCTGTCGTAATTCATCAGGAAGTCGACGGCGTTACCGTGCGCTCCACAACCAAAACAGTGATAAAACTGTTTGTCGCCATTAACGGTGAATGAAGGCGTTTTTTCGTGGTGGAACGGACAGCACGCGTGATAGTTCTTGCCCTGCTTTTTAAGCTTTACCCGGGCGTCGATCAGATCGACGATGTCGGTGCGAGCCAGCAAGTCATTGATAAATACACGCGGAATTCGTCCAGCCATAAGCCCCTGTTACGATTGCCTATAAACGAGAACAAGCCGCGCATTCCTTTCGGAAAGCACGGCCTTCGTATGCAACTACTCGGTCTGCGTGTTCTTGAAAAAGAAAAAAATCACGCGGTGGGGTTACCCCCGAAGGATTAATACAGACGAGTGCGGCGTGCGTTTTCGCGAGCCAGTTTCTTCGCGTGGCGTTTTACTGCAGAAGCTTTAGCGCGTTTACGTTCGGTAGTCGGTTTTTCATAGAACTCACGACGACGAACTTCAGCTAAAACACCTGCTTTTTCGCAGGAACGCTTGAAACGACGCAGTGCAACGTCAAATGGCTCGTTTTCACGTACTTTAATTACCGGCATGTGCCTCTCACCTCAATAGAATTCGGTTTGCTGCTGGCCAAGCGCCAGCCTTTTCAAAATGGTGCGGAATTTTACTTCAATGGATGCTGCTTTGTAAAGCACCATAGCAAATTGAAACACGCCGCGTTCCGGCAAACTCGCGCAATTATGCATCGGCCGCCGATTATAGACTAATCAGAAAAAATTGCTCGTTTTTAATCACCCGGCGGGCAACCTTGTGAATCATCGACATAGCGCACCATCGCGGCCAGGGTGCTGCAGGCTGGCGGTAAATGGCGTTGATTGTGATAAACTGGCGGTCGCACGTGAATGATGGGAAATGTAATGCGCGTATTGGGTATAGAAACGTCCTGCGATGAAACCGGTATTGCAGTGTATGACGATCAAGCCGGTTTGTTAGCCAACCAACTCTACAGCCAGGTGAAACTGCATGCCGATTACGGCGGCGTGGTGCCGGAGCTGGCTTCTCGCGATCACGTGCGCAAGACCGTGCCGCTGATCCAGGCCGCACTGAAAGAGGCGAACCTGAAGCCTACCGATATCGATGGCGTGGCGTATACCGCCGGGCCGGGTCTGGTGGGGGCCTTGTTGGTCGGGGCAACCATTGGCCGAGCACTGGCGTTTGCTTGGGGCGTGCCTGCGGTGCCGGTGCATCATATGGAAGGCCACTTGCTGGCACCGATGCTGGAAGATAATCCGCCCGCATTTCCGTTTGTGGCGCTGCTGGTGTCTGGTGGCCATACCCAACTGATCAGCGTGACCGGGATTGGTGAATATACCTTGCTGGGGGAGTCGGTCGACGACGCCGCTGGCGAAGCGTTCGACAAAACGGCCAAGCTGTTAGGGCTGGATTACCCAGGCGGGCCGATGCTGTCGAAAATGGCACAGCAGGGTACTGAAGGGCGCTTTACCTTCCCACGCCCAATGACCGACCGTCCAGGGCTGGATTTCAGTTTCTCCGGCCTGAAGACCTTTGCCGCCAATACCATCCGCTCTAATGGCAACGACGATCAAACCCGTGCCGACATTGCCCGTGCTTTTGAAGATGCGGTGGTGGATACGCTGGCGATCAAATGCAAACGAGCGCTGGAGCAGACAGGGTTTAAACGCCTGGTGATGGCCGGTGGCGTCAGCGCCAACCGCACGTTGCGCAGCAAGCTGGCAGAGTTGATGAAAAAACGCGGTGGTGAAGTGTTCTATGCCCGCCCGGAATTCTGCACCGACAATGGGGCGATGATCGCCTATGCCGGGATGGTTCGAATGAAAAACGGGGGTAATCCGGAGTTGGGCGTTACCGTTCGCCCTCGCTGGCCGCTGGCAGAGTTGCCTGCGGTGTAAAAGCCAAGGGCCGGAATCCCCGGCCCTTTAATCATTCTTCTTTGTGCTCTTCCTGCTCTAAAACACCGTCTTTCTTCTTGCGGAACTTACCCCAGATCTTCCCTTCCTGGCCGCGCCACAGGCGTTGGATATTGTCGTGATGGCGCATCAGGATCAGGCAGGAGAGCATCGCTACCGGGAAGGTAAACTGCGGTTTGAACCACCAGACGTAGAACGGCGCAATCAGCGCGCTGACGATCGCCCCGAGCGAAGAATAGCCGCTCAGCAGCACGGTCAGCAGCCAGGTGCCGGTCATCAGGCCGGTGAGATCCCAGCCGATCGGCGCAATGGCACCGAATGCCGTCGCCACGCCCTTGCCCCCACGGAAGTGGAAGAATACCGGGTAGATATGCCCAAGACAGGCAGCGATTGCCGTCAGGCCCAGATACAGCGGTGGGACGTTGAACGCATAGGCCAACCAGACTGGCAGCATCCCTTTGAGAATATCGAACACCAACACCGTAGCCGCCGCCAGGCGGCCACCGATACGCAGGACGTTGGTCGCCCCTGGATTTCCCGATCCATGTTCACGCGGATCCGGTAGCCTGGCGATCCGGCAAACCAGGATCGCGCTGGAAATTGAGCCACACAGATACGCGAAGATAATCATGCCAAGCGCGGTAGCACTCATAACGCGGTTCCGTTTAATAATGGTCGTTTTACTCGCAACATCTATGGATAATACGCATATTCCGTCGGAAGTGGTATCCGGCAAGGCCAAAAACTGAGAATGACGTGATGGATATCGTATTTATTGAAGAGCTTACCGTGATCACCACCATTGGCGTTTATGATTGGGAACAAACCATTCAGCAAAAGCTGGTGTTCGATATCGAAATGGCGTGGGACAACCGCCAGGCGGCCGCCAGCGATGATGTGAATGATTGCCTGAGCTATGCCGATATCAGCGATGCGGTCATTCAGCATGTGCAGCCCAATCGTTTTGCGTTGGTGGAGCGTGTAGCAGAGGAGGTATCCGAAATTTTGCTACGGCGCTTTAAATCTCCCTGGGTCCGTATTAAGGTCAGCAAGCCGGGTGCAGTCGCGCACGCCAGCCGGGTTGGGGTGATCATCGAGCGCGGTCAGCGCCCAGCCTGACAAGTTGTCACCAATATGCAACTAAAGACCGATATGCTGGTCTGTAACTAGAATTGTTTAAGCGGCAAGGTATTGAACATTGCCGCTTTTTTGTGCTTGTACCTTTAATAGCGTTAATTTTGAAATGGGGTAGTGGTCTGATGGCGGACATGCATTCATTGTTTGTGGCATTTGTGCTTGGGGTAGTCGAAGGGCTGACAGAGTTCCTGCCGGTTTCCTCAACTGGGCACATGATTATAGTTGGTGAGTTAATGGGTTTTACCGGCGATAAGGCGAAAACCTTCGAAGTTATTATCCAACTGGGTTCGATCCTGGCGGTGGTAGTGGTGTTCTGGCGCCGTCTGTTTGGCCTGATCGGCATTCACTTTGGTGGCAAACCGGTACCCCATGAAGGGCACACGGCAGGGCGGCTGAAGCTGGGCCATATCCTGCTGGCGATGATCCCTGCGGTTGTCTTGGGGCTGATCTTCCACGATGTGATCAAATCCCTGTTTGAACCGAAAAACGTGATGTATGCCTTGGTCGTTGGGGGGCTGTTGTTGCTGGCCGCCGAATGGCTGAAGCCGAAAAAGCCGCGCGCGGTCGGGCTGGATGATATTACCTACCGTCAGGCATTTTTGATCGGTTGCTTCCAGTGTCTGGCGCTGTGGCCTGGTTTTTCTCGTTCCGGCTCTACCATTTCGGGCGGTATGCTGGTCGGCGTGAGCCGCTATGCGGCCTCTGAATTCTCCTTCATTCTGGCGGTGCCGATGATGCTCGGGGCTAGCGGTCTGGATCTGTACAAGAGCCTGCACTTCCTGACGCTCAATGACCTGCCGATGTTTGCCGTCGGTTTTGCTACTGCGTTTGTGGTAGCGCTAATCGCCATCAAGACCTTCCTGCAGTTGATCAAGCGTATCTCGTTTGTGCCTTTCGCCATCTACCGCTTTATCGTCGCGGCGGCTGTCTACATGGTGTTTATTAATTAATTCTGGCGCCAGCTCGAACGGTTTCTCCTCTCCAATAGTGGGCTTTTTGCCCACTATGTTTATATTTAGTTGCCTTCGCCTCCCCCCTTTTGGTCCGACCAATGCCGGAAAAATGTGAACCTCTGGCACATAAACGGCAAAAATCCAAACAGACACATTGCATGTTTTTAACAGTAAGTTAACTATCGGTTATCAATTATATGACTTCGCCCTGTTGGTACGACCCATTAAGCGGAGGAGTATGTGAATAATCGCGGGAGTTATCTACATGGAAGTCTGGCAACAAGTTTATGATCCCATTGGCAATATTTGGCTATCAAGTGCGATCGCGGCGCTGCCCATTGCGTTTTTTTTCTTGGCGCTGATTAAACTGAAGCTCAAGGGGCATATTGCAGCAACGTTAACCGTTGGGATAGCTTTGCTGGTGGCGTTATTCCTCTACCGGATGCCCATTGACCGAGCGCTTGCTGCGGTGGTTTATGGTTTTTTCTACGGGCTGTGGCCGATAGCCTGGATCATTATTGCCGCAGTATTTGTCTACCAGATTTCGGTGAAGACCGGGCAGTTTGACGTCATCCGCTCCTCCATTCTCTCTATCACTCCCGACCAACGTTTACAGATGCTGATCGTTGGCTTCTGTTTTGGTGCCTTTCTGGAAGGAGCCGCCGTACCGCCGCCTTGTTGGTTGGGCTGGGGTTCAATCCTTTGTATGCCGCAGGGCTGTGTCTGATCGTCAACACCGCCCCGGTGGCTTTCGGCGCTATGGGCATCCCGATTATCGTTGCGGGCCAGGTGACCGGGTTGGACAGCTTTGAAATCGGCCAGATGGTCGGGCGCCAATTGCCGTTCCTGACGATTATCGTGCTGTTCTGGATCATGGCAATTATGGACGGTTGGCGCGGCATTAAAGAAACCTGGCCTGCGGTGGTCGTGGCGGGGGGAAGCTTTGCCTTGGCGCAGTATCTCAGCTCCAACTTTCTTGGGCCAGAGTTGCCAGACATCATCTCCTCGCTGGTTTCACTGGTATGCCTGACGCTGTTTCTGCGGGTTTGGCAGCCAAAACGCCTGTTCCGCTTCGATAATGCAGAGGGGGCGGTAGTCGACCAAAAGCTGGTGCAGCAGCACTATGCGTTAGGGCAGATTATTCGCGCCTGGATGCCGTTTATTTTTCTGACCGCTACGGTCACCCTGTGGAGCATCCCGCCGTTTAAAGCGTTGTTCGCGCAAGGTGGTGCGCTGTACGAGTGGGTGTTCTCTATTCCGGTGCCTTTTCTGGATAAGCTGGTGGCCAAAATGCCGCCGGTGGTGGCAAACATCACGCCTTATGTCGCCGTTTTCAAACTTGACTGGTTCTCTGCCACCGGCACAGCCATTATGGTTGCTGCTATCGCCTCTGTGATTTACCTGCGCATGAAGCCCAAAGACGCGCTCACCACGCTGGCTGAAACGCTAAAGGCGTTGATGCTGCCCATTTATTCCATTGGCATGGTGTTAGCCTTTGCCTTTATTTCCAACTATTCCGGCCTGTCGGCAACGTTGGCACTGGCATTGGCGCATACCGGCAGCGCGTTCACTTTTTTCTCACCGTTCCTTGGCTGGTTGGGCGTGTTCCTGACCGGCTCAGACACTTCGTCCAACGCGTTGTTCGCCGCTCTGCAAGCCACCACCGCCCAGCAGATCGGCGTTTCGGATGTGCTGTTGGTTGCGGCTAACACCACTGGCGGAGTCACAGGCAAAATGATCTCACCACAGTCTATCGCGATTGCCTGTGCTGCCGTGGGGTTGGTGGGGAAAGAGTCTGACCTGTTCCGCTTTACGGTAAAACACAGCCTGATCTTCACCTGTATGGTGGGGGTTATTACTACGCTTCAGGCTTACTGGCTGACCTGGATGATCCCATGACTGCAAATCTTCAACCCACTGATCCACTACGCTCGGCCGATCGTTTGGTTGAGCGTATCAAGGTGATGATCCGCGAACGCCAACTGGAAATGGGGATGCGCTTGCCCGCCGAGCGCCAGTTGGCCAACGAGTTGGGCGTCTCGCGTTCCTCTTTACGTGAGGCGATTCAAAAGCTGATTGGTGAAAAAACGCTCATTAGCCGACGTGGCGGTGGAACCTATGTCTGCGACGAGCTTTCCCCCTGGTCGGAGCAATGCATCGTGGAACCGCTGAGAACCTTGGTTACCGACGATCCTGACTATCGTTATGACATTCTGGAAGCTCGCCACGCCATTGAGGCCAGCACCGCCTGGCACGCGGCAATGCGCGCCACCGCCGCAGACAAAGAAAAGCTACAGGCTTGCTTTGACGCCATGCTAGCGCTTCAGGAGAGCGATCATCCTGAACTTGCCGCTCAGGCGGATGTGCGCTTCCATTTGGCGATTGCCGAGGCTTCACACAACGTGGTGTTGCTGCAAACCATGCGCGGCTTTTTCGATTTAATGCGCACCTCCGTCATGCATAGCCGCCAGCGTATGTACACCCAGCCGACGATTTTCACCCGGCTGACTGAACAGCACGAGGAACTGCTGCTGGCGATCCTGGCAGGCGATCCTGAACGGGCGGGTAAAGCGGCCAAATCTCACCTGGGATTCGTGCATTCCACCATTAAGAATCTGCATGAAGATGAGGCCAGGCAGGCGCGTATAACCCGCCTTCCTGATGACAATTCACCGTAACAAAGGGAGATCGTTTGATGATTATCTCAGCAGCCACGGACTATCGCGCTGCGGCACAACGTAAACTGCCGCCGTTTCTGTTTCACTACATTGATGGCGGCGCTTATGCCGAACACACTTTACGGCGTAACGTGGAAGATCTGGCTCAGGTCGCATTGAGGCAGCGTGTTCTTAAGAACATGTCGGCGCTCAGCCTGGAAACCAAGCTGTTTAACGAAACTTTGGCCATGCCTGTTGTCCTTGGCCCGGTTGGGTTATGTGGCATGTATGCCCGCCGTGGTGAGGTGCAGGCTGCAAGGGCTGCAGAACAACAAGGCATTCCGTTTACGCTTTCCACCGTATCGGTGTGCCCAATCGAAGAGGTGGCGCCGGCCATCAAGCGGCCCATGTGGTTCCAGCTGTATGTGTTGAAGGATCGTGGATTTATGCGTAATGCCTTGGAGCGGGCGAAAGCCGCGGGCTGTACCACCTTGGTCTTCACCGTGGATATGCCGACACCAGGTGCTCGTTACCGCGATGCGCATTCGGCAATGAGTGGTCCCTATGCTGCCCAACGGCGGTATTGGCAAGCCGTTACCCATCCTGCCTGGGCGTGGGATGTTGGCCTGAATGGGCGTCCGCACGATCTGGGGAATATTTCCGCTTACCTCGGAAAGCCCACCGGATTAGAAGATTATATCGGGTGGCTGGGGGCCAACTTTGACCCTTCGATTTCATGGAGTGATTTGGAATGGATCCGTGATTTCTGGCAGGGGCCGATGGTGATAAAGGGCATTCTCGACCCTGACGATGCACGTGATGCCGTACGCTTTGGCGCCGACGGCATTGTGGTTTCCAACCACGGTGGCCGTCAGTTGGATGGGGTGCTCTCCTCTGCCCGTGCGCTGCCGATGATTGCCGACGCGGTGAAGGGCGATATCACTATCCTGGCAGACAGCGGGATACGCAGCGGGTTAGACGTGGTGCGCATGATCGCGCTCGGGGCGGACAGTGTGCTGCTTGGGCGCGCTTATCTCTATGCGCTGGCGACAGCAGGCCAGGCTGGGGTGGAAAACCTGCTCGCATTGATCAAAAAAGAGATGTGCGTAGCGATGACGCTCACGGGGGCGAAAAGTATCGCTGAAATCAGCCGTGATTCGTTGGTGCTGGAGGGATAGGTAGGGGCGCATGCTGCGCCCGTTTTTACTTAAGACTGAGGTTCCTGCTGTTTCTTCCAATCCGCCAGCGCCTGCTGACGGCGGCGTTTGACCTCGTCGCGGATCGCCAGCCCTTGCAGGCCACTTTCCACCACCTCTTTGACCGAAACCGCGTTGGCGATCTGATAGGCCTGGCGCAGGTAATCGCCCTGCGGATAAGGGTTGTTTTCAAAACCGGTACGCCCGCGGGCATCGGCTTCGCTGGTGAGGATCATCTGCTCCAGCCGCTGCGGTTTACGCCACACGTCGATGGCATCAAACAGTTTTAACAGCGTTTCTGGCCGCAGTTTATTGACCGTGTGGATCAGGTCGTGATACTCCGCCACCAGCTTCGCCAGTTCACGTACTGGATTAGGCACACGCAGCCGTTGGCAAAGCTTCTCTACCAGCCTGACGCCCGCAGGGCCATGGCCATAGTGGTGTGGCCAGAGTTCTTGCGGCGTGATGCCTTTACCGAGATCGTGGCACAGCGCTGAGAAACGGATATCTACCTCGGGGCTGAGCTGGGTGGCAATCGCCAGCGTCATCAGCGTGTGTACGCCGGTATCAATTTCCGGGTGCCATTTCTCTGGGGCTGGTACGCCAAACAGGGCGTCGATTTCCGGGAACAGCACTTTCAACGCTCCGCAGTCGCGTAGCACCTGGAAATACACCTGCGGGCTCTGACTCTGTAACGCCTTTTCGGTCTCTTTCCACACGCGCTCCGCCGTCAGGGAGGCCAGTTCACCGCTTTCGGCCATCTGCTGCATCAGCGCGCTGGTTTCAGGGGCAACGGTAAAGCCCAGGGAGGCAAAGCGAGCGGCAAAACGCGCCACGCGTAACACTCGCAGCGGATCTTCGCCAAAAGCGTCGGAGACATGGCGCAGCAGGCGGGCGTCGAGATCGGCCTTGCCGTTATAGGGGTCAACCAGTACTCCATCATCACCCCGCGCCATGGCGTTGATGGTGAGATCGCGCCGCAGCAGATCCTCTTCCAGCGTCACGTCCGGGGCGGCGTAGCAGGTAAATCCGGTGTAACCCTGGCCGGATTTACGTTCGGTGCGGGCCAGCGCATACTCCTCATGAGTTTGAGGGTTGAGGAATACCGGGAAGTCTTTACCCACCTGCTGATAGCCAAGAGCCAACAGATCGGCAGGCGTTGCGCCGACCACCACCCAGTCGTGATCCACTACCGGTAAGTTAAGCAGGGTGTCACGGACGGCACCGCCGACCAGGTAAATATTCACGGTTTAACTCCTAAATGCGGTATACCCGTCGTCTTTCAAGCTGCAGCGTTGTTACCTGCGCTTGTCCACCCCAGTCACTTACAAAAGTAAGCTCCTGGGGATGAACAAGCTTGTCGCCTAGCTGCAGCTTGAAATCCATAGGGTATATATAGGTGGTTCGTTTGATCAGATTACATCAATTGGGCAACGGATGCGCCAGGCAATAAAAAAGCGCCCGTAGGCGCTTAAACTGGCGGAACAGCAATCAGTTCATCCAGCGATTATTCTTGCGACGTGGGATCAGGTGCGGCAACACCAGACCGAGCAGCAAACCAACGCCGGCAACGCCGCCGCCGTACATGAACCATTGCAGAATAATGGTGCGCTGTTTGTCATCAAGTTGCAGATTCACCGCGTTCACCTTCTTCTGCGCCACAACCAGCTGATTTTTCAGATCCTGGTTTTCCTGCTGCAGGCCGCTGATGGTGCTGTCGCTGGCGGCCACTTTCTGCTGCATTTCGGCGGTGCGCTGGTTCCAGCTATTATCAATATTGGCCAGCTTGTCGGTCAGGGTTTTCACCTGCTGTTCCAGCTCTGGCACTTGGGTGCGCAGGCTTGGCGTCTGGCTCAGCTGATCCAGTGGGATCCAGACGCTGCGTCCTTTGGAATCGCGGATCTGGCCGTAGCTGGTGCTGTCGTTGACGCTCAACAGCGTGACTTCTTCACCGGCATTCAAGGTGCCGACGATACGGTATTGGTTACCTGGGCCGCTATGGACATAAGTATTTAATTCATCGGAGATATAGCGTTTATCTTCGGCATGTGCGCCCCAAGTGATGCTAAAACTTAGCACGGCAAGGCAAATCAGGCGTAATTTCTGCATTATGTCATCGTTTCTGCGTGGATTTATGGAACGATAGTAGAGCGTTCAGTCTGACGGCGCAACGCCAAAACCGGAATGGGAACTATCTTACTATGCTAAATCCCGTCAGTTGCGCAGCATTCTATAACGTAACAGGTTTTTTCTGCAGTTGGCAGAGTCAAGTCAGGGGGAATCGCGGTAAGATACTCTCACTGTGCGTCGTCGGGCTGAGTGCGGCCGGCAGACTCCGCCGCCGTGAAGACTCACGCGAATGCCTAACCTATTGGTGTAAAAGAACTATGAGCGTTGAAATAGAACTGAAGTTTATTGTTTCCCCCGCAGCGATTACCAGCTTACCGGAGCGGATTGCCGCCTGGCCTAATCAGCATTCTGCGCCACAGAAGCTGACCAATATCTACTATGAAACCGCCGACAACTTCCTGCGCAACCATGATATGGGCCTGCGTATCCGCGGTTTTGACGATAGCTATGAAATGACCATCAAAACCGCCGGTTCGGTGGTGGGTGGGTTGCACCAGCGGCCGGAATATAACGTCGCCATCGCCAAACCCGCGCTGGCGCTGAAAAAATTCCCGGCGGATATCTGGCCGGAGGGCTGTAAATTGGCTCCGCTGCAAAAGGCGTTACAGCCGCTGTTCCGCACCGACTTTGTACGTGAAAAGTGGGTGGTCACTTACGGCGCAAGCGAGATTGAGATTGGCCTCGACCAGGGTGAAGTGCGCGCGGGTGAACTGGCCGAACCGTTATGCGAGCTGGAGCTTGAGCTGAAAAGCGGTGAGACTGCTGATTTGCTGGCATTGGCCACCGCATTGGCGGAACAGGGTGGTTTACGCCAGGGCAGCCTCAGCAAAGCGGCTCGGGGCTATCATCTGGCGCAGGGCAATGCCGAACGTGAATTACGCCCATTAAGCGTGTTGAAACCAGCTCCTAAATCCACTGTAGAACAGGGCATGGTGGCCGCTTTCGAGCTGGCGTTGAGCCACTGGCAGTATCACGAAGAGCTGTGGCTGCGTGGCGACAAGCAGGCACGTCGTGCGGTAATGGAAGCGATCGGCCTGATCCGCCAGGCGCTGGTGATCTTTGGCGGATTGGTTCCGCGCAAGGCAAGCACCGATCTGCGCGCTCGGCTGACGGCTTTGGAGCCTTTGCTGGTGGATAAAACCACCCAGCCGCAGGAGCTGTGCTACAGCACGGAGTATCTGCAATGTAAGTTGGCACTCACATCGTGGTTGATCACCGGCGCATGGCGGCCGTTTATCGATGCCAAATCACAGGCTAAGCTGGATGGTTCATTCAAGCGTTTTAGCGACATCATGCTGGGCCGTAGCGCCGCAGAGCTGAAAGAAGCCTTTACACGCACCCTGAATGAAGATGAATATCAAGAGCAACTGCCCCGTCTGACGCGCCAGGTGTTGGCATTTATTCTGCTTTCTGGTGCCTATCCGGATAGCGAAACCGGGCCGTATATCGACAGCTGGCGCGAGCTGCAATCAGCCATTGCCGAACGTCGGCAGGGTTGGTATGAAGCCAGCCGCAAACAGGCATTATCCCATGCGCCATTCTGGTTAAACGGCGCGGTTCGTTAACTCCAGCGGGCCTGCCGGGCTGCAGGCCACAGAACGGGTCATTCACTATGTTGCCACTCTCTGCTGCGTTACAGCTTCAGGCACAGAACATCGTGCAGCGATTTCAGGAAACTCAGGGCGCGGAGTTGATGCTCAGCGCCGCAGAACAAAGCGTTCTGGCCTCGAGTGATTTTGTCAGCGACATGTTGCTCGGCCATCCTGAATGGTTGGTAACGTTACGCCAGCAGCCGCCGGTGGCCGATGAGTGGCAACACTATGCCGCCTGGTTGCAGGATGAGCTTGAAGAGGTGCAGGACGAAGCGCAGTTGATGCGTGTGCTCCGTCTGTTCCGCCGTGAGAGCCTGGTGCGCATTGCCTGGGTGCAGGCTCAGCAGCTATGTACCACGCAAGAAACGCTACAACAGCTGAGTGCCCTGGCAGAAACGCTAATCGTTAGCGCCCGTGACTGGCTCTATCAAACCTGTTGCCGCGAATGGGGCACGCCTTGTAATGCCGATGGCGTGCCGCAGCCTTTGCTAATCCTGGGGATGGGCAAACTCGGCGGTGGCGAACTGAATTTCTCCTCTGATATCGATCTGATCTTTGCCTATCCGGAAAACGGCCACACCCAAGGTGGACGGCGTGAGCTGGATAACGCCCAATTCTTTACCCGCCTGGGGCAACGGCTGATCAAAGCGTTGGATCAGCAAACCATCGACGGCTTTGTCTACCGCGTCGATATGCGTCTGCGGCCCTTTGGCGATAGCGGCCCGCTGGTGATGAGCTTTGCCGCGCTGGAAGATTATTACCAGGAGCAGGGGCGCGATTGGGAACGCTACGCGATGGTCAAGGCGCGCCTGATGGGGGGGCATGAAGATGTCTACAGCCAGGAACTGCGCAAGACATTGCGGCCATTCGTGTTCCGTCGCTATATCGATTTCAGCGTGATCCAGTCGCTGCGTAATATGAAGGGCATGATTGCCCGCGAAGTGCGGCGGCGGGGGCTGAAGGACAACATCAAGCTGGGGGCCGGTGGCATCCGCGAAATCGAATTTATCACCCAGGTCTTCCAACTGATCCGTGGTGGGCGTGAGCCCAGTTTGCAGGGGCGATCACTGCTGCCGACGTTGCAGGCGGTGGGTGAACTGGGGTTGTTGACTGCTCAGCAGGTCGCTGAGCTGAGTGACGGTTATCTGTTCCTGCGGCGTCTGGAGAATCTGTTGCAGGCGATTGCCGACCAGCAGACGCAAACCTTACCGCAGGACGAGCTGGATCAGGCGCGCCTGGCCTGGGGAATGGATCAGCCAGACTGGCCGTCGTTGATGACGGTGCTGGAAGAGCATATGCGCCAGGTCCGTGCGGTATTTGATGACCTGATCGGCGACGATAGCCCAGACGTAGGCGAAGATCCCAACTACCAGCATTATCACAGCCTGTGGCAGGATGCGCTGGACGAGAACGAGCTAGCGCCACTGACGCCCCATCTGGACGAAGAGGCGCGGCGGCAGATGCTGCGTTCCATCGCCGACTTCCGCCACGACGTGGACAAACGCACCATTGGCCCGCGTGGCCGTGACGTGCTGGATCAACTGATGCCACGCTTGCTGGCCGAAGTGTGTTCGCGCGTGGACGCGGCCACGGCTCTGACGCGACTGACCCAGCTTTTGCTAAGCATCGTGACCCGCACCACTTACCTCGAGCTGCTGGTGGAATACCATGCCGCTCTCAGCCACCTGATCCGCCTTTGTGCTGCATCTCCGATGGTGGCCAGCCAACTGGCACGTTATCCGCTGTTGCTCGACGAGCTGTTGGATCCGGCCACGCTGTACCAACCGGTGGCCCCGGATGCCTATCGTAGCGAACTGCGCCAATACCGCCTGCGGGTGCCGGAAGACGATGAAGAACAGCAGTTGGAAGCGTTGCGGCAGTTCAAGCAGGCACAGCACTTGCGCATTGCCGCTGCGGATATCGCCGAAGCGTTGCCGGTAATGAAAGTGAGCGATCACTTAACCTATCTGGCCGAGGCAATCATTGATGCGGTGGTGCAGCAGGCGTGGAAAGACATGGTCGCGCGCTACGGCCAACCGACCCATCTGCATGAGCGGGAGGGGTTAGGGTTTGCGGTGATCGGCTACGGTAAGCTGGGGGGCTGGGAGCTAGGTTACAGCTCGGATCTCGACCTGGTGTTCTTGCTGGATTGTCCACCAGACGTAATGACGGATGGCGATCGTTGCATCGATGGACGCCAGTTCTATCTGCGTCTGGCACAGCGGGTGATGCATCTGTTCAGCACCCGCACCTCTTCCGGCATTCTCTATGAGGTGGATGCCCGTCTGCGTCCTTCCGGTGCTGCCGGGATGTTGGTCAGCACCGTCGAAGCCTTTGCCGACTATCAGCGTAACGAAGCCTGGACCTGGGAGCATCAGGCCCTGGTGCGGGCGCGCATTGTGTATGGCGATCCGGCGCTGCATCAGCAGTTCGATGCGATCCGCCGCGAAATTTTATGCAAACCACGTGAAGTGAACAAGCTGCAGCAGGAGGTGCGTGAAATGCGCGAGAAAATGCGCAACCATCTGGGCAGCAAACAGCGCGATCTGTTTGATATCAAAGCGGACGAAGGCGGGATCACCGATATCGAATTTATTGCCCAATACCTGGTCTTAGGTTATGCCGCGGGCGAACCGCGCCTGACGCGTTGGTCGGATAACGTGCGTATCTTTGAGCTGATGGCCAATTACGACATCATGCCGGAAAACGAGGCCCGGGCGTTGACCCAGGCCTATGTCACCATGCGTGATGAGATCCACCATCTGGCGTTGCAGGAACACTCCAGCAAAGTCAGCAGCGAACTGTTTGCTGCCGAGCGTGAGCAGGTGCGTGTCAGTTGGAGCAAATGGCTGGGCTGAGGGAGTCATATGTGTTCCCTCACCCTAACCCTCTCCCACAGGGAGAGGGGACCGATCGAGTGTGGTTTGAAATTATAGTGACTCACCCTGGCTTAGGAGGCGATCGTCCATGCCACAACTTGGCTCTGTCATTTGTCTGTAGCTCCATCAGGGAGGGCGGATTTAACGTGTCAAAGATAGACCCCGGTACCTGACAGCAACTCCGTACCAGCTCCCTCTCCTTGGGGAGAGGGTTGGGGTGAGGGAGACGTATCGTTTGCTGAAGCATTGAGCTGGTTGGCAGTTTTTACGGGTATTGCAGGCTATTATGCTAATATCTGCCGAATTTATTTTTATGACTTGTTTGGAGTTATCGGATGAAAGTTACACTACCTGATTTTCGCCGCGCCGGTGTGTTGGTGGTTGGTGACGTCATGTTGGATCGCTATTGGTATGGGCCGACCAGCCGAATTTCACCGGAAGCGCCGGTGCCGGTGGTCAAGGTTGAAACCATCGAAGAGCGTCCCGGTGGTGCGGCTAACGTCGCGATGAACATCGCCTCGTTGGGTGCTAATTCACGCCTGGTGGGCCTGACGGGGATCGACGACGCTGCGCGTGCGCTGAGCGCCAAGCTCAACGAAGTTAACGTGCGCTGTGACTTTGTCTCGGTGCCTACGCACCCAACCATCACCAAGCTGCGTGTACTTTCCCGTAACCAACAGCTGATCCGCCTGGACTTCGAGGAAGGTTTCTCCAACGTCGATCCGCAGCCAATCATGGAGCGTATCCAGCAGGCATTACCGCAGATTGGCGCACTGGTGCTGTCGGATTACGCCAAGGGCGCGTTGAGCAAGGTGCAGGGCATGATCGCGCTGGCACGTGCTGCGAAGGTTCCGGTACTGATCGACCCGAAAGGCACCGATTTTGAACGTTACCGTGGCGCCACGCTGCTGACACCAAACCTGTCCGAATTTGAAGCCGTGGTCGGTCATTGTCAAAGCGAAGAAGAGCTGGTGGCGCGAGGGATGAAACTGGTGGCGGACTTTGAACTGTCTGCATTGCTGATCACCCGTTCCGAGCAGGGGATGACGTTGCTGCAACCGGGCCGTGAGCCGTTGCATCTGCCAACTCAGGCGCAGGAAGTGTTCGACGTGACCGGGGCCGGTGATACGGTGATCGGTGTACTGGCTGCCGCCCTGGCTGCGGGTAATACGCTGGAAGAGTCATGCTTCCTGGCCAACGCCGCCGCTGGTGTGGTAGTGGGTAAGTTGGGCACCTCGACCGTCTCGCCAGTCGAACTGGAAAACGCCATTCGTGGCCGCGCCGAAACCGGCTTTGGTGTAATGACCGAGGCCGAGCTGAAAAAAGCGGTAGCGCAGGCGCGCCAACGCGGCGAGAAAGTGGTGATGACCAACGGCATCTTCGACATTCTGCACGCAGGCCATGTCTCGTACCTGGCGAATGCGCGTAAATTGGGCGATCGCCTGATCGTGGCGGTGAACAGCGATGCGTCAACCAAACGCCTGAAAGGGGAAACCCGCCCGGTTAACCTGTTGGAAAACCGTATGGTGGTGTTGGGCGCGCTGGGTGCTGTGGATTGGGTAGTGCCGTTTGAAGAAGATACGCCGCAACGCCTGATCGCCGAAGTTCTGCCAGATTTACTGGTGAAGGGCGGCGACTACCAGCCGCATGAAATTGCTGGCAGTGCTGAAGTCTGGGCCAACGGTGGCGATGTGCGGGTACTGAACTTTGAAGATGGGTTATCCACCACCAACATCATCAAGGCTATCAAGGATGGTCGTGGTTAACTTTATCTGTATATCTATACCCTATGGATTTCAAGCTGGCCGCTCTCAGTGCATCCCTGCACTCGCGGCATTTGTACATCCCTGTACAGCACAGCGGCGACAAGCTTACCCATCCCCAGGAGCTTACTTTTGTAAGTGACTGGGGTGGGTAAGCGCAGGTAACAACGCTGCAGCTTGAAAGACGACGGGTAAACAGGGTGGTTTGCAGTGAGTGGACTAAAGCAGGAGCTGAGTTTAGCGCAGGGCGTTGGGCTATTGTCCACTTCACTGCTGGGCACCGGGGTCTTTGCCGTCCCGGCCTTGGCGGCACAGGTGGCGGGCGGCGATAGCCTGTGGGCCTGGCCAATACTGATTGTGCTGGTATTCCCGATCGCCATCGCTTTTGCGGCGTTGGGCCGCCATTTTCCCAGCGCCGGTGGTGCCGCGCATTTTGTCGGCCTGGCCTTTGGGCCACGTATGGCAAAGGTAACCGCTTGGCTGTTCCTCTCTGTGATCCCCGTGGGCTTGCCCGCCGCATTACAAATCGCCGCAGGATTCTGGCAGGCCACCTTTGGTTGGGATGCCAACGGCCTGTTGCTGGTGCAAATTGTCACGCTAGTGGTGATTTGGCTGCTTGGCACACGCAGCGCCGGTTCCAGTGCCAATATTCAGACCTTGATTGCCCTTCTGGTGATCGCTCTGGTGGGGGCTATCTGGTGGCAAGGCGGTATTATTCCATCCCAAATCCCATGGCCAGCGGTCAGCGATATTTCTCCTCCTAATATGTTCCACGCGTTGGCGGTGATGTTCTGGTGCTTTGTCGGGCTGGAGGCATTTGCTCATCTGGCGACCGAGTTTCGCCATCCAGAGCGGGACTTTCCACGTGCGTTAATGCTCGGGTTGTTGGTGGCGGGAGCGGTCTATTGGGGCTGTACCGTAGCGGTGCTGCACTTCCATGCTTACGGCGAACATCAGGCGGCGGCCGCTTCATTGCCGGGGATCGTGGTGCAACTGTTTGGCGAACATGCGCTGTGGATTGCCTGCATCATCGGCTATCTGGCCTGTTTTGCCAGTGTGAATATCTACACCCAGAGCTTTGCCCGCCTGGTCTGGTCTCAGGCCCAGGAAAAGCCTGCTAGCGGTTTAGCCAAACTCTCTGCGGGTCAGGTGCCGGTCAATGCATTGAGCGCAGTGGTAGGTTGCTGCCTGCTGTTCACTTTGCTGATCTATACCCTGAAGCTGCCGCTGGATACGTTGCTGGTGTATGCCAATGGCATTTTCGTGCTGATTTATCTGCTGTGTATGCTGGCGGGTTGGCGGATCTTGCAGGGGCGTTCGCGGCTGATGGCGATCGTCGGATCCGCTTTGTGCTTGTTGTTACTAGTGATTATCGGCTGGAAAAGCCTGTATGCGCTGGCGATGTTGGTGCTGATCTGGCTGGTGCTGCCGCGTAAAACGCCGGCGGTGGTCTCCAAGCAATAAGGGCGCATTGATGCGCCCCTTACAACAACTTATTCGTCTGCTGGCTTGGCTACCGGCGCGGTATTCAGCTTGCCTTCCAGTTCGGTCAGACGCTGTTCCAGCAATGCCAGCTTTTCACGGGTGCGCAGCAGGACTTGAGTCTGCACGTCAAATTCTTCGCGGTTAACCAGATCCAGACGGGTCAACTGCGCTTGCAGTACCTGGCGGATTTTTTTCTCAACGTCTTCCCCGAATTCACGTACGCCTTTAGGCATCGACTCTTGGACCTGGCGTGCGATCTGTTCAATTTTTTTCGGGTCAATCATGGCGTTTCCCTTTCTGATATTTGGTGGCAGATGCTTAGTGTAATGCGAGTTGCTCGCCGGATAAACCATTACCGTGTTTGCTGCGCGATCCCTCATTACGCGACCGGATGGCTTGAAACACTAAAGCGATGGGGTTATAGTCGAGATGCTTATTCTCAGGGCGGGGTGCAAGTCCCCACCGGCGGTAAATCACCATTCACGGTGAAAGCCCGCGAGCGCTCAACCTATCTCTCAGGAGTGGGTTAGAGGTCAGCAGATCCGGTGTAATTCCGGGGCCGACGGTTATAGTCCGGATGGGAGAGAGTAACGACACCTGTCGGGCGTATGCCCCGCTTGCGTTATTTTTTTGGCTATTGGCATAGCCACTCCTCAAGATCGCCCTGGTTCTGGTAATCCATAATTTTAATGAGGTTTTTTACCATGAATCAGACTCTACTTTCAGATTTCGGCACGCCGGAAGAACGCGTTGAACGCGCTCTAGATGCACTGCGCAACGGGCGCGGTGTGATGGTGCTTGATGATGAAAACCGTGAAAACGAAGGTGACATGATTTTTGCCGCAGAAACCATGACCGTTGAGCAGATGGCGCTGACCATTCGCCACGGTAGCGGCATTGTTTGCCTGTGTATCACCGAAGATCGCCGCCAGCAGCTTGAGCTGCCGATGATGGTCACCAACAACTCCAGCCAGTTCCAGACCGCCTTTACCGTGACGATTGAAGCGGCGCAGGGCGTGACCACTGGCGTATCGGCTGGCGATCGTCTGACGACCATCCGTGCGGCCATTGCAGACGGTGCCAAGCCAAGCGATTTGAACCGCCCAGGCCATGTGTTCCCGCTGCGTGCTCAGCCTGGTGGCGTATTGAACCGCCGTGGCCACACTGAAGCGACCATCGATCTGGTCTCAATGGCCGGTTTCAAACCCGCTGGCGTGCTGTGCGAGCTGACTAACGATGACGGCAGCATGGCGCATGCGCCGGAAGTGATCACCTTTGCCAAGCAGCATGACATGGTGGTGCTGACTATCGAAGATCTGGTGGCCTATCGCCAGTCACGCGAAAAGAAAGCCAGCTGATTAGCTGACGAAATACGTAGGGGCGCTGCATGCTGCGCCCATCTGTAGCATTATTTGCCAGTTATCAATCTGAAGCCGCTTAACACGCGGCTTTTTTTGTGCTTAAAATTCTTTAACCGATGCCACCGCTTTGCAACAGCGTCAGGCTAAACCCCATCACCGCCATGCCGCACAGCACGCCATAGCTTGGGTTATTGTGTGGGTCGATCTCTTTGGCCAAGGGCATCAATTCATCTACCGACAGCGCCACCATAATCCCGGCCACCGCAGCCATAATCGACGCCATCACCACCGGTGAAACCATCGGGCCGAGCACCAGGAAGGCCAGTACGCCACCCAGAATTTCTGCCATCCCGGAGATCCCGGACCACAGTAGCGCTTTAGTTTTGGATCCGGTTGCTGCATACACCGGCCCGGCGACTGCCAATCCTTCTGGAATATTGTGGATGGCGACCGCGAGCGCAATGCCCATCCCCAGTTCCAGATCGGCGCTGGCGGTGACAAAGGTGGCAATCCCTTCCGGGAAGTTGTGCAGGCTGATGCCGAGCGTCAGCAGAATAGCGGTGCGTTTCAGGTTATGGGGCTTGATAGGCTTTTGCACCAGGTCTTGCGGGTGCTGGTGTGGCAGCATGCGATCCAGCGCAAAGTAACCTAACAGCCCGAGCATAAACATGCCGTAGCCAAGCATGGGTGACATGCCGACGGTGTGCAGCGCAGCGGGCAGCATTTCCATCAGCGAGATCAACAGCATAATCCCTGCGGCAAAGCCGAGCGCAAACGCCAGCAGGCGGTTGGAGGGCTTCTGGCCAATAATGCCGAGCAGGGCACCGACAAAGGTAGCGCCCCCGGCTAACAAGGTCAGGATCAGCGGTACAGACATGCATTCTCCTTGTATGCCAATAATATTTATCAGTTTCTGATACTAACAGAGCCAAGTCATAAATCGAGTGGATTTGGCTGATGGTTTCAATCACTCCAGCCATTCAAATTTCTTGAATATCACCATCAGGGTTATCCGGCTGCCTTGGTAAGGCAAACAGCGTAATGTAGTCAGCAGAACACTTGTCATGCTAACCAAGGATATTTTATGACCACCTCTCGTATGCCTGCACTCTTTCTTGGCCACGGAAGCCCGATGAACGTGCTGGAAGATAACCGCTATACCCAGGCCTGGCGTGCGTTGGGTGAGCAATTGCCACGGCCAAAGGCGATCGTTGCTGTGTCTGCCCACTGGTACACTCGTGGGACGGCAGTGACGGCGATGGAACATCCAAAAACCATTCACGATTTTGGCGGCTTCCCGCAGGCGCTGTTTGATACGCAGTATCCGGCACCGGGTTCACCAGAGCTGGCGGCAGAGCTGCAAAGCCTGTTGGCCCCGGCGCAGGTGATTGCTGATACCAGTGAATGGGGTTTGGATCACGGCAGTTGGGGCGTGCTGATCAAGATGTACCCGCAAGCCGATATCCCTGTGGTGCAACTGAGCATCGATGGAACTCAGCCAGCGGAATACCATTTTGAGCTCGGTCGTAAGCTGGCGGCGCTGCGCGATCGGGGGATAATGATCGTGGCCAGCGGCAACGTGGTGCATAACCTGCGCATGGTGAAATGGCAGAGTGACACCAGCCCGTATCCTTGGGCGGAGTCATTCAACCAGTACGTACGTGATAACCTGGATTATCAGGGCGAACATCACCCGCTGGTGAATTTTATGCAGCATGAAGGCGCAGCGTTGTCGAACCCGACACCAGAGCATTATCTGCCGTTGCTGTATGTGTTGGGCGGCTGGGATGGTAAAGAGCCGATCTCGGTACCGATCGATGGGATCGAAATGGCCGCGCTGAGCATGCTTTCGGTGCAGATTGGTTGAATAAAAAAGGCGCGAAAATTTCGCGCCTCTACGGTCGAATAGGTTCGACCCTACGGATTAACCAAGAATAATATGCGGGTAGAAGCGTGACAGATCCTGGGTGATCAACTCGCGATCTTCACGCAGGCCAATACCGCAAGGCTGATCGTTGACCAGCCAACTGCCGATCAGCGTATAGCTGCCTTCAAACTGTGGCAACTGATGGAACTGCTGCACAATCATGCCTTCTTCGCCGTATGGCCCATCTACGCGCGCCACTTCCTGACCGTTTTGGACGATCTGGATGTTGGCACCCTCGCGTGAGAACAGCGGCTTGGTGACGTAATGATCCATCTGCGGATGATCGTCCTCGGCAAAGTAGGCTGGCAGCAGGTTTGGATGATCCGGGAACATTTCCCACAACAGCGGCAGCAGAGCCTTGTTGGAGATAATGCTCTTCCAGGCCGGTTCCAGCCAGCGTACGCCAGCGTCTTCCAGCTTGGTGGAGAACATCTCGCGCAGCATAAATTCCCACGGATAGAGCTTGAACAGGTTACTGATAACCTGATTTTGCAGATCGGTGAACTGGCCTTTCTCGCCCAGGCCAATCTCTTCCATAAACAGGAATTCGGTCGGCAGGCCCGCTTCCAGCGCGCAATCTTGCAGATATTGCACCGTACCGCGATCTTCCTCGCTGTCTTGGCAGCAGGCCAGATGCAGCAGGCTAAAGCCGTGGTTGGCTTGCAGATCGGCGAAACGTTCGATCAGTTTTTCTTGCAGGCTGTTGTACTGGTCGGCGGCGGGATCCAGCTTGCCGGCGTTGATCTGATCTTCCAGCCACAGCCATTGGAAGAATGCTGCCTCATACAGTGAGGTTGGCGTATCGGCGTTATTTTCCAATAGCTTGGGCGGATTGATGCCGTCATAGGCCAGATCGAGGCGTGAATACAGCGAGGGCTGATTAGTGCGCCAGGAGCTGCGAACGAATTCCCAGGTGTGCTTGGGGATGCAGAATTTGGTCATCAGTTGATCGCTGTTGACCACCTTATCAACCACCTTCAGGCACATTTGGTGCAGTTCGGCGGTGGCATCTTCAATCTCTTCGATCTGCGCCAATGTGAATTGGTAATAGGCATCTTCACACCAGTAGGGTTCGCCGTACATGGTGTGAAAGGCGAAACCAAATTCGGTGGCTTTTTCGCGCCAGTCTGGGCGCTCGCTAATCGCAACGCGTTTCATGTCTTAACCGCCCATGCTGCGTGAGCTGCTGGAGGTGGCGCTGCTGCGTTGCATGCTGGTCTGTTTGGCCACGGACTCACCGAAACCACCACGGGTAACGGTATTGGTCACCGCGGGTTTAGGGGCCATTGCGGTTTTAGGTACCGTCATGGAGCGGCCGCCTGCGGTTGCCGGGCCATAGCTTTTACCGCTGGCGTCAACAAACTTGCCGTTTGCCGGGCTGGCGGCGTTTTTAGAGGAAAACAGCGGCTGTTGAGCGTAGCCCCCGCCACCCATCATGCGGCCCATCATGTAGCCCGCCATCAGCGGCATCCACATGCTGCCACTGCTTTGTGATTCTGCGGCCATACCAGCCTGTGCTGGAGCCTGAGTACATTGCGCTTCGCCGAATTCGGCTACGCAGTCTTCACGAGTGGCGTATTTAGGCGCGGTTTTTTCCGCTTCCTTCAGCGCGTTGTTATACGCGGTGGTGCACTGCTCGCTCATCGACGGGTTGGAGGTTGAACAATCGTCGGCATTTTTATACAGGGAAACCGTCTCATCCGCCTGTTCGCAGCCGGCCAGCATAAACACTGCGCTGATCGCCAAAGCCACGGGAGCAACACGGTAGCTGCGCCAGGATTTGCGGAAGGTGTCTTTGTTGATGTTTTTGGTCCGTTTCATCGATATTTATCCCATCATGCGGGCTGTATTCGCCCTTGCCCAGTAGTGGTCGATAGGATAGGGGAAAGATGCTCAAAATTAAAGCTGAAACACCCGCAGGATCCACTCTTTACGCACTTATACGTTACGGTGTGCGCCAGTTCGCTTTACGGCGCATAACTGCAGCAAAAGCGTTACATAATGGAACGTTTTGCCCGAAGCTACGTTCCATTATGTAACGTTTTTTTCCTTACTCGCCAAGCGGCCGGCAGGTCGTATAGTCAGCAACAGAACAATACGTCGATATCACCATCTGAAATCTGAACGTTATTTGGTTAACGTCCCTACAAGGAGTCAGTTATGTTGAGAATCATTCAATCCCCGAGCAAATACATCCAGGGAGCCAATGCGTTGGCCTCCGTTGGCCAATATGCCAAAGCCCTTGCCGATCATTACTTTGTGATCGCCGACGATTTAGTTATGAAATTAGCGGGCGATACTGTGATGGGCAGCCTGCATCAGCATGGGGTGAAATATCACGCTGGTACGTTTAATGGCGAATGCTGCCGCAAGGAAATCGACCGCCTTGGCCAGGAGCTGAAAAGCCACGGCTGCAAAGGGGTGATCGGCATCGGTGGCGGTAAAACGTTAGATACCGCCAAGGCGATTGCCTATTACCAGCATGTGCCGGTGGTTCTGATGCCAACCATTGCTTCGACGGATGCGCCTACCAGCGCGTTGTCGGTGATCTACAGCGAAAGCGGCGAGTTTGAAGAATACCTGATCTACCCCGCCAACCCGAATATGGTGGTGATGGACAGCGCGATTATCGCTAAAGCGCCGGTACGCCTGCTGGTGGCGGGCATGGGCGACGCGCTCTCCACCTATTTTGAAGCTCAGGCCTGCTTCGATGCTCAGGCCACCAGCATGGCGGGCGGCAAGTCTACGCTGGCGGCGCTCAATCTGGCGCGCCTATGCTATGAAACGCTGTTGGCTGAAGGAGTTAAGGCCAAGCTGGCTGCGGAGTCTGGTGTGGTCACCGAAGCGGTGGAACGCATTATCGAAGCCAACACCTATCTGAGCGGTATTGGTTTTGAAAGCAGTGGCCTGGCGGCGGCGCATGCCATCCACAATGGTTTTACCGTGCTGGAAGAGTGCCATCATCTGTATCACGGGGAAAAAGTGGCGTTCGGCACCCTGTCGCAACTGGTGCTGCAAAACAGCCCAATGGCACAGATTGAAACGGTATTGAACTTCTGCCAGCAGGTCGGGCTGCCGATCACCCTGGCACAAATGGGCGTCACCGGTGAACTGACAGAAAAAGTCGGCAAGGTGGCAGAGGCCAGCTGTGCCAAGGGTGAAACCATCCACAACATGCCGTTTAGCGTGACGCCGGAAAGTGTACTGGCGGCCATCCTGACGGCAGACAAACTGGGCAGCGCCTGGTTGCAACGCGCATAAATCAGCGGGCGCGGTTAACGCGCCCGCTGTTCCCTACAGAGGAATTAACCGTGAAAAAGCTAATCAATCAGGTCGATTCGGTACTTAACGAACAGTTACTCGGCATGGCTGCTGCTCACCCGGAGCTGCAGGTGCATCAGGATCCGGTATTTGTGACCCGCACGGCGGGGCCGATCCCAGGCAAAGTGGCGATCCTGTCTGGCGGCGGTAGCGGCCATGAGCCGATGCACTGCGGCTTCGTGGGCGAGGGAATGCTGGATGGTGCCTGCCCAGGGGAGATTTTCACCTCGCCGACGCCGGATAAAATGTACGACTGCGGCCAGGCCATTGACGGCGGTGCCGGGGTGTTGCTGATCATCAAGAACTACACCGGTGACATCCTCAACTTTGAAACGGCGACTGAATTGCTGCATGACAGCGGCGTGCCTGTGGCTACGGTGCTGGTGGATGATGACGTGGCGGTTAAAGACAGCCTATTTACCGCTGGCCGACGTGGGGTTGCCAATACGGTGTTGATGGAAAAACTGCTCGGCGCGGCAGCGGTACGGGGTGACGATCTGGACGCTCTGGTCACGCTGGGGCACAAAATCAACAACCAAGGCCACTCACTGGGGATCGCTCTGGGCGCTTGCACCGTGCCTGCGGCAGGTAAACCGTCGTTTACTTTGGCGGATAACGAGATGGAGTTTGGCGTTGGCATCCACGGCGAACCGGGGATCGAACGGCGGACGTTCACCACCCTCGATCAAACGGTGGATGACATGTTCCATACCTTGATCGATCACGGTGATTACCAGCGCTCGATCCGCGTTTGGGATCGTCAGCAGGGGGAGTGGCGTGAAGAGAGCCAGAGCAAACGAGCTTTGACGCAGGGCGATCGGGTGATTGCGCTGGTCAATAACCTGGGGGCTACGCCGCTTTCCGAACTGTACGGGGTTTACCACCGTTTGGCGCAGCGTTGCGCCGCAGCCGGGATCGTGATCGAGCGTAACCTGGTAGGCTCATACTGCACCGCATTGGATATGCAGGGGGTTTCCATCACCTTGCTACAAGTGGATGACGAGTTGTTATCGCTGTGGGATGCACCGGTGAACACACCAGCGCTGCGCTGGGGCTGAGGAGGTAACATGACATTAAGCAAACAGCAGGTCGTTGAGTGGTTGATGCGTTGTGGTGAGGTCTTTACCCGCGAGCGTGATTTCTTGACTCAGTTGGATAGCGATATCGGCGATGGCGACCACGGCCTGAATATGAACCGTGGCTTTAGCAAGGTGGTAGAAAAGCTGCCTTCGGTCGCGGACAAGGACATCGGCTTTATTCTCAAAAACACCGGTATGACGCTGCTCTCCAGCGTTGGTGGTGCCAGTGGTCCGCTGTTCGGCACCTTCTTCATCCGTGCGGCTCAGGCAGCCAACGCCAAGCAGAGCCTGGATCTGGCGGAGTTGAAACAGGTGATCCAGGAAGGCGCGGAAGGCGTAGCGATGCGTGGCAAGGCAGAGCCGGGTGATAAAACCATGTGTGATGTCTGGGGGCCGGTCGTTGCAAGCCTGGGCGAGTCGCTACAGCAGCAGCTCAGCGTGACCCAGGCGCTACAACAGGCCGCCGTTCGGGCGGAGCAGGCCGCACAGGCCACCATCGTGATGCAGGCCCGTAAAGGGCGCGCCAGCTATTTGGGCGAACGCAGCATCGGCCATCAGGATCCGGGCGCAACCTCCGTGATGCTGATGATAAAAACCCTGGCCCAGGTGGTCGAGGAGGCAGGATGATCAACATCGTCGTGGTTTCGCACAGTGCACAATTGGCGCAGGGTGTTGAGCAACTCGCCCGCCAGATGATGCGCGGCGAGGGGTGCAAACTGGTGCTGGCGGCGGGGGTCGATGATGAGCTCCACCCGATCGGCACGGATGCGGTAAAAGTGATGGAAGCGATCGAATCCGTGGCGGACGGAGAAGGGATCGTGGTGCTGATGGATCTCGGCAGCGCATTATTGAGTGCAGAAACCGCGCTTGAGTTACTCGACCCAGAGGTGGCGGCCAAGGTGGTGCTGTGTGCGGCACCGCTGGTGGAAGGCACGTTGGCGGCGGTCGTAGCGGCTAACGCGGGCGGTAGCCTGGAGCAGGTGCTGGCAGAGGCGCAAGGAGCCCTGCAGGCCAAGCAGGCACAGCTTGGTGAGGAGATACCCGCCAGCAAACCACTCAATTTACCGCTGAGTCAGGGAAAAAGCCTGAGTTGGACGGTACAGAATCCACACGGGTTGCACGCTCGCCCGGCGGCGCGTCTGGCAGAGGTTCTGGCTCCTTTTGCTGCGGAACTGGTGCTGGAAAAGCATGGCCAATGTGCCAACCCGCGCAGCCTGAATCAGCTGGCTTTGTTGCAGGTTCGCCACGGTGACACAATCCGTCTGATTGCAGATGGTGCCCAGGCCGATGAAGCGCTGGCGGCTTTCAAGGCGTTGGCAGAGCAGCATTTTGGTGAAACCGTATCTGAGCAGCAACTGCCTTCGCTGCACGGTATCCCCGTGGAGGAAAGCGTCAGCAGTGGTCCGATATTCCAGGTGTCGAGCTTCTGGCCGCAAACGGAAGAACGCCAGCTAGGGGCCGATGACGTGCTCAATGAACAGCAGCGCCTGCGTATCGCATTGCAGCAGACGTTAGACGATCTGAACAAGCTGGCCGATCGCACTGGCAATCTGATCGGCAAACCGCAGGCGGCGATCTTTGGGGCGCACAGTATGCTGCTAGACGATCCCGACCTGCAACAGGCCGCCTTTACCCGTATCGCCCAACAGCAATGCAGCGCGGAACTGGCGTGGCGGCAGGAGCTGGAGCAGATTGCCGCCGAATATCGGGCGCTGGATGATGAGTATTTGCAGGCGCGGGAACTGGACGTGCGCGACATGCTGCGCCGTACGCTGAGCCATCTGGCACGGCAACCTATCCCGGCGATCGTGCTCAATGAACCTGCGATCCTGGTGATGGATGAACTGATGCCCTCCGACGTCGTGATGCTCGATCGGCGCATGGTACTCGGTATTTGCCTGAGCGGCGGCAACGCCTTGTCACACACCGCGATCCTGGCCAAAGCGATGGGGATCCCGATGGTAGTCGGCATGAGCGAATGTATGAGCAAGACCCGCAGCGGCCAGAAAGCGATGCTGGACGCGGCGCGCGGTACCTTACAGCTCAGCCATTAACCCCGCAGCTTGAACTGGCTGATATCGATATTCAGCTGTTTGACTTTACGCCACAGAGTGGTGCGGCTGATGCCCAGCAGCTGCGCCATCTCGTTAAGTTGCCCGTGGCTGACGTTGGCCACGCGGATAATCGCCTGCAGCTCCATTTCCGCCAGCGTCATCAGTGGCATGGCCGGTTGAGAGTCGCTTTCCACAAGCGGCTGATGGCTGAGCAAGTGAGCGGGTAGGTCGGCCAGTTGAATATGGTGGCCGTGGCAAATCATCGCGGCGCGCTCTATCACCCCTTTCAGTTCCAGATCGTTACCCGGCCACAGGTACAGACCAAGCTGGGTCATTACCTCGTCGTCTACCCGGAAGCGGCACTGGAAGTGTTGCTCCAGGGCGCGCAGATGATGCTGGACCAGCAAAGGGATGTCACTGAGGCGCTGGCGTAACGGCGGAATTTGGATCTCGAAGGCCTGCAGGCTATAAAACAGCTGGCGGCGGAAGCGGTTCTGTTGCACCAACAGCGGCAGGTTGGCGGCGCTGGTAGCGATCACCCGGACGTTCACCGGGATCACGCGGCTGGAATCCATACGCATCACCACGCCGGTTTTTAGCACCTGCAACAGGGCGGACTGCATGGCCAGTGGCAGGTATTCGACCTGTTCAAGATACAGCGTGCCGCCATTGGCCAGTTCGAACTTGCTGAGCTGGCCGGCCTGTTCTTCGTTGGCATCACTGCCCAACAGCTCCTTCAATCCTTGCGCCTCGGGCAACAGCTGGCAGTTTAAGGCGATATAAGGCCCGGCGGCACGTTCGCTGGCATTGTGGATGGCCTGGCTGACCAGTTCTTTCCCCACACCTTCTTCACCACACAGCAAAATCGGGTGATGGCCCTTCGCCGCCTGCTGACCATAGCGGATCAGGCGGCGCATTTCCTGAGTGCCTGAGGGCATCTGTTCGAAAGTATGGCTGACCCGGCCGATCTGGCTGCTGACGTATTGATGCAGCCTTTCCAGAGGGTGCAGCAAGGCGATAAAGCTACAGTGCTCACCGTCCACGATCGGTTTGAGGGTGAGCAACGCGGCGATAAACTGGCCCTGACTTTCAAAGGTGACTTCCACATGCTGTAACGGCTGGCGTTGGCTGATGGCGCGGTTAAGCAAGGCCGGTAACGTCAGCAACTGTGCCAGCGGCTTGCCCTGGCTCTGCTGTTCGTGCAGCTTCAGCATAGCGGCGGCGCGCGGGTTGATATATTGCAGATAGCCCCGGTGATCCCAGGCCAAGACGCCGTCGTCTACGCTGTCCAGTAGTCCGTTGAGCTGATTGAGATGGCGGTTGGATTCGGCCAGCAGGCCGTCGGCGTTCAGGGCATTGCCGATCTCCCGGGCGATCGCCAGGATCAATGAGAGATCGCCCGCATTGCAATCGGCCAGTTGGCAACCCAAAGCCAACATACCGCGCTGGCGGCCGCTATTGTCATGCACCGGTGCTGCACAGAATGACCAGCCATGCAGCGCCTGGCGCACGTGTTCATCGCTATGGATCTGTACCGGATGGCCCTCGGATGCGGCCAGGGAAGGAGCATTGGTGCCGATATCGCCTTCCGCCCAATAAGCACCAGGCGCAAAACCCAGTTCGAGCAGCTGTTCGCCGGTCGTCTTGTCGCCGCATTGCCACAGCGTACAGCCACTTTCGTCGAGGATCAGCAACACGCAGTGGCGCTGTTCCATATATTCCCAGGCATCTTCCAACGCCGCCTGGCCGAGCGTAATGAAATCATCCTTACGCCGACAGATCGAGTCGAAGGTGGTGCCCAGGGCACGATGTGGGGCTTTCCACACGGCGGGTTGCATCAGGTGGCTGCAGCGTAGCCAGGAGGCATAAATGGCCGGGGAGGGGCGCAGCTGTGGCGGTAACGCGCCTTCGGTGATCAACCGTTGCCAGAGTGAAGCGTTGTCCATCAGATCCCGTTCAGCAGGTAAACCCAAATAGGGAGCGAATCATAACATTAACCCATTTACAGAGGCTGTGAGGCGATGGGCAGAAGCGGGATTATTGGATAAAAAAACGGGGCGCGGCAAATGCCGGGCCCCGTTATTCGGTAGCTCAAAGCGGCTGGTTACGGCCTGGTGGTGCTGGAACCGTCAACATAAGCATCTTGCGCCGCTGTTGGTGGTGCTACCACGTCTGGCGCGGTGGAGATTGGCTTGCCTAGTGCTCCGTTCAGCATCATCAGATCGTTTTCGTTCAGCGTGCCGAGCGCCGATTTGATGTTCAACTGGTTGATCAGGTAAGAATAACGTGCATTGGAAAGTTGTTGCTTGGCGTTATACAGCGTGGTCGTCGCATCTAACACGTCAACGATGGTACGGGTACCCACTTCGTAACCGGCTTCGGTCGCATCCAGAGAACTCTGGGCAGAAACCACCGCTTGTTTATAAGCGCTGATGCTGCTGATAGACGCAGAAACGTTGTTGAAGGAGGAACGCACGGTTTGCACCACGCTGCGGTGGGCGCTTTCCAACTGCTCGCTGGCACCGACGAAGTTGTACTGCGCCTGTTCTACACGCGAGTTGGTTACGCCGCCGTTGTACAGTGGCACGCTAACGCTGATGCCGACCTGGTTCTGGCCATTAATCGAGTCGTTGCCACTAGTCCCGGTGTTAGCTCTGGAACCGCTGTATTTGGAATTGGTGATCCCGGTAGAAGCATTTAAATCAACCGTTGGCATATAGCCGGTTTGCGCCGATTTGATCTGCTCACGGGCCAGATCCTGGCTCAGGCGGGCAGACAGCAGGCTCAGGTTGCGGCTTTCCGCTTCCTTCAACAGGCTGTTGACGGCATCCGGGCGCTTGGTGCTGAACTTGTTGGTATCCAGCGAGGCCAGTTCCGGGTAGAAGGTGCCAGTGATTTGGCGTAACGATTCTACCGCGTTATCCAGGTTGTTACGGGCGGTCACTTCGTTGGCCAGCACGGTATCGTAGTTGGCACGGGCGTTCTGCACGTCGGTAATGGCAACCAAGCCTACGTTAAAACGTTGGGTGGTCTGATCCAAAGTACGGTAAACCGCTTGTTTATTCGCCTGGGTGTAGGACAGGGCATCGATCGCCTGTAGTACGTTGAAATAGGCGGTAGCCGTATCCAGGATCAATTTCTGGGATGACGTCTGGAAAGTGACATCGGTAATACCGGCGGCCTTTTCCTGCAGCGTCAGCGCGCGCCATTTGGACATATCAAAGATAGTCTGGGTCAGCGCCAGCGAGCCTTGGGTGGTGTTGCTGTCAAGCCCATTGGCATCGCGGAAGCCGTTGTTATAGGTATAACCGGCAGATAAGCCAAGCTGTGGCAGCAACGGGCTGCGTGCTTCGTTGATTTTTTCAAACGCCGCATCACGGTCAGCAGCGGTTTTACGCAGATCTGGGTTACTTTCCCTGGCCTGTTTGTAAACCTGCAACAGGTTCTCTGCCTGGCTCATGGTGCTGAAGCCTGCGAGGCTCAGACCAATAAGAAGGGGGAGCAGTTTCTTCATTTGCATTCCTTGTTGTGCAGCAATATTGCTATGTTAGCGCTGACGATAGACGAATAGTTGCCAATTCTAGCAGAGTCTGCCGAGCGCTGAGGGTGGCTTAATGTGCCATCTCACAGAACTTTTACCTTGGTGTACGCTACGTTTACTGACACTGGGCTATTTGCATCGGCGCTACCTGATATCATGGTTCACAATCTAACACAAAGCGGGTGAAGATAATCCCGCCGTTTCTGTCATCAAATCCCTTTATTTTGTCGGCATAATCACACAGGAGAATTCGTAGATGAACCGCTCGCAACCTTCACCCGTTACTTTCGACAAAAATGATGTAGAAATTATTGCACGGGAGACGCGATACCGTGGTTTTTTTTCACTCGACTTATATCGCTTTCGCCATCGTTTGTTCAACGGTGAGATGAGCGGTGAGGTCACCCGCGAAGTTTTTGAGCGCGGCCATGCGGCGGTGTTGCTACCCTATGATCCCATCAGGGACGAAGTGGTGTTGGTTGAACAACTGCGGATCCCGGCCATTGATAGTTCAGCTTCTCCTTGGCTGCTGGAAATGGTTGCGGGTATGATCGAAACGGGAGAAAGCGTTGAAGACGTATGCCGCCGCGAAGCATTGGAAGAGGCTGGCGTGGTGGTGGGGCGCTGCAAGCCAGTGCTGAGCTATCTGGCCAGCCCTGGTGGCACCAGCGAACGCCTGTCTATTATGGTCGGCGAGGTCGACGCCCTGACGGCCGAAGGGATCCACGGATTGCCCGAAGAGCATGAAGATATCCGTGTCCACGTGGTCAGCCGCGAACAGGCTTACCGCTGGGTTGAAGAAGGCGCGATTGATAATGCCGCATCAGTGATTGCATTGCAGTGGCTGGCGTTGCACCATGAATCGCTTAAAGCAGAATGGGCCAACTAAATGCAAAAGCGCTATACCCCTGACTTCCCCGAAATGATGAGATTGTGTGAAACCAACTTCGCGCAATTGCGGCGTTTGATGCCGCGTAACGACGAAGTCGATGAAACCGTCACTTATCAGGTGAATGGCGCCCATTATCGTCTGATTATTGTTGAATCTACCCGTTACACCACGCTGGTGCAGATTGAGCAGACTGCGCCTGCGGTCAGCTACTGGAGCCTGCCTGCGATGACGGTGCGGCTGTACCATGACGCGATGGTTGCGGAAGTGTGTTCCAGTCAGCAGATCTATCGGTTTAAAGCGCGTTATGATTATCCGAACAAAAAGTTGCATCAACGCGACGAAAAGCATCAAATTAACCAGTTTCTTGCTGATTGGTTGCGCTACTGTTTAGCGCATGGAGCAATGGCGGTTCCGGCTTGTTAGGCAGAATGAGATAACAAAGGACACCATTTGGAAAGCCTGTTTAGACTGCCCGTGGCGAGTGGGGCCAAGGTCAGGATCTTACAAATAACAGATACCCACCTGTTTGCTGGCAAGAGTGAGACCTTGCTCGGCATCAATACCTATGCCAGCTATCACGCGGTGCTGGATGCGGTGATCGCGCAGCAGCGTGAGTGCGACCTGATCGTGGCAACCGGCGATCTGGCGCAGGACCATTCCCAGGCGGCATACCGGCACTTTGCCGATGGCATCACCCGTTTGCCCGCGCCCTGTGTCTGGCTGCCGGGGAACCACGATTTTCAGCCTGCGATGGTAGATGCACTGGCCGCTGCCGGTATCTCGCCTTCCAAGCAGGTGCTGCTGGGGGACAACTGGCAGGTGCTATTGCTGGATAGCCAGGTGTTTGGCGTACCGCACGGCGAGCTGAGCGAATACCAGCTGGAGTGGATGGAGCGTTGCCTGGAGGCTTACCCAGAGCGTTATACGCTGCTATTACTGCATCACCATCCGTTGCCTTCCGGCTGCACCTGGCTTGATCAACACAGTTTGCGTAACCCGCATACGCTGGCGGCCATGCTGTGGCGCTATCCGAAAGTGAATACCCTGCTGTGCGGGCATATCCACCAGGAATTGGATCTGGGCTGGCACGGGCGTCGGCTGTTGGCCACGCCGTCCACCTGCGTGCAATTCAAGCCACACTGCACCAATTTTACGATCGACGACGTTTCCCCAGGTTGGCGCTATCTCGACCTGTTGCCGGATGGCCGGGTGGAAACCCAGGTATTCCGGCTGGAAAACGATGACTTCCGCCCCGACATGGATTCGGACGGCTACTGATGCCTTCAACCTTACTTTACCTGCACGGTTTCAACAGCTCGCCGCTTTCGGCCAAGGCCACGGCTTTCAAAGCCTGGCTGGCGGAACATCATCCCCATATCGACATGCTGGTACCGCAGTTGCCGCCTTACCCGGCGGAGGCGGCAGAAATGCTGGAAGATCTGGTGATGGCGCGGGCAGGCCAGACGATGGGCGTGGTAGGCTCCTCGTTGGGCGGCTATTATGCCACCTGGTTATCGCAGTGTTTTGCGTTGCCAGCGGTAGTGGTAAACCCTGCGGTGAAGCCGTATGAGCTGCTGATCGACTATCTTGGGCGCAACGAGAACCCCTACACCGGGCAGCAATATGTGTTAGAGTCACGCCACGTTTATGATCTGAAAGTGATGCAGGTCGATCCCTTGGAGTCGCCGGATTTAATCTGGTTGCTACAGCAAACGGGCGATGAAATTCTCGATTACGGTCAGGCAGTGGCTTATTACACCGCCTGCCGGCAGACGGTGGAGTCGGGCGGAAACCACGCTTTCGTCGGTTTCGAGCACTACTTCCCCCAGATTGTGGATTTTTTAGGGCTATGACGCCGCAGCAACTTCAGCTATCACAGATATACTGAACAGGCAGCGGGCGATTTCGGCACCTTCCCTCAACCACGAAAAAATAATCAACGATGACTCAATCCAGCTATAACGCTGATGCCATTGAAGTACTCAGCGGTCTAGAACCAGTGCGCCGTCGTCCCGGTATGTATACCGACACGACGCGTCCGAACCACCTCGGTCAAGAGGTGATAGATAACAGCGTCGATGAAGCGTTGGCGGGCCATGCCAAGCGTATCGACGTGATCCTGCACGCCGATCAGTCACTGGAAGTGATCGACGACGGCCGCGGCATGCCGGTGGATATCCACCCTGAAGAAGGCGTACCGGCGGTTGAGTTGATCATGTGTCGTCTGCACGCGGGCGGTAAATTCTCCAACAAGAACTACCAGTTCTCCGGCGGCCTGCACGGCGTGGGGATTTCGGTGGTTAACGCCCTGTCCAAACGGGTGGAAGTCAACGTCAAGCGCGACGGTAACGTCTATAGCATCGCTTTTGAGAACGGCGACAAGGTGCAGGATTTGGCGGTGACCGGTAGCTGCGGCAAGCGCAACACCGGTACCAGCATTCACTTCTGGCCTGACGAACAGTTCTTCGACAGCCCGCGTTTCTCGGTTTCCCGCCTGTCGCACCTGCTGAAAGCCAAAGCGGTGCTGTGCCCCGGCGTTGAAATCTACTTTATCGACAAGCTGAACAATACCGAGCAGCGCTGGTGCTACCAGGACGGCCTGACCGACTACCTGATGGAAGCGGTGAACGGCCTGATCACCCTGCCGGAAAAGGCGTTTGTCGGCAATTTTGCCGGTGATACCGAAGCGGTGGACTGGGCGTTGCTGTGGCTGCCGGAGGGCGGGGAACTGCTGACGGAGAGCTACGTCAACCTGATCCCCACCATGCAGGGCGGGACGCACGTCAACGGCCTGCGCCAAGGGCTGCTGGATGCGATGCGCGAGTTCTGTGAATTCCGCAATATCCTGCCGCGCGGGGTGAAGCTGTCTGCGGAAGATATCTGGGACCGCTGTGCCTACGTGCTGTCGGTGAAAATGCAGGATCCGCAATTCGCGGGCCAGACCAAAGAGCGGCTCTCTTCCCGTCAGTGCGCGGCGTTTGTTTCCGGCGTGGTGAAAGATGCCTTCAGCCTGTGGCTGAATCAGAACGTCCAGGCGGCCGAGCAACTGGCCGAACTGGCGATCTCCAGCGCTCAACGTCGCCTGCGTGCGGCGAAGAAAGTGGTGCGTAAGAAGCTGACCAGCGGGCCTGCGTTACCGGGCAAGCTGGCGGACTGCACCTCGCAGGATCTGAGCATGACCGAACTGTTCCTGGTGGAAGGGGACTCGGCGGGCGGCTCGGCCAAGCAGGCGCGCGATCGCGAATATCAGGCGATCATGCCGCTGAAGGGCAAGATCCTCAACACCTGGGAAGTGTCCTCAGACGAAGTGTTGGCCTCGCAGGAAGTGCATGATATCTCCGTGGCGATCGGCATCGATCCCGACAGCGAAGATCTCAGCCAACTGCGCTACGGCAAAATCTGTATCCTGGCGGATGCGGACTCCGACGGCCTGCACATCGCCACGCTGCTGTGTGCGCTGTTTGTCCGCCACTTCCGTTCGCTGGTAAAGGGTGGCCATGTGCACGTTGCGATGCCACCGCTATACCGTATCGACCTGGGTAAAGAAGTCTATTATGCCCTCGACGAGGAAGAGAAAGCCGGCGTGCTGGAGCAGTTGAAGCGTAAGAAGGGCAAGCCAAACGTACAGCGCTTTAAAGGGCTGGGTGAGATGAACCCGCTGCAACTGCGTGAAACGACGCTCGATCCCAACACTCGCCGTCTGGTGCAGTTGACCATCGATGACGAGAATACCGATCAGACCATGGCCATTATGGACATGCTGTTGGCGAAGAAGCGTTCGGAAGACCGCCGCAACTGGCTGCAAGACAAGGGCGATACCGCCGAGCTTTCAGTCTGATGCCTGTGGGGCCGCAACCGCGGCCCCAAGTTTTTACACTGTGCCATCCCTGGCGCACTGCGTGCTGCGCCCGATAACCCAGGGCGGAATGCATGAAAATCACCCTCGAAGAACTCTTGGCTTATACCTCCGTGGTCGACAGCGGTTCAATCACTGCCGCCGCCGAGCAGCTTGGCCAAACCACCTCTGGCATCAGCCGGGCGCTGAGCCGTCTGGAAAAAAAACTCGATACCACCTTACTGCGCCGCACCACACGTCGTCTGGAATTAACCGAAGAGGGGCAGAGCTTTCTGGCCCATGCGCGGGAAATTATCAACTCGGTGGAACATGCTGAGGAACAGATGGCGCTACGTCGTCTGAACCCCGCAGGCAGGCTACGGGTCAACGCTGCCGCGCCCTTTATGGAACATGTGATCGTGCCGCTGGTCGCCGGTTTCCGCCAACGTTTCCCACAGATTGAGCTCGAGCTGAACACCGATAACCTGATTATCGATCTGTTGGAGAAACGCACCGATATCGCCATTCGTATTGGCGCATTGCGAGACTCCACTATTCATGCGCGCCTGCTGGGGGCGAGCCGGTTACGCATCCTTGCCAGCCCAGATTATATTGCCCGCTTTGGATCACCGCAGAGTGTCGAAGAGCTAAATCACCATAGTCTGCTGGGCTTTACACAGCCCGAGTCGCTCAACCTGTGGCCGCTGCGCTATCGGCAGGCGGAGCGCTTTGCCATTACCCCAACGCTATCGGCCTCCAGCGGCGAAACGCTGCGGCAACTGGCGCTACGAGGGGAAGGGATCGCTCAATTGGCCGATTTTATGACGCGGGAAGATCAGCGGGAAGGGCGTCTGGTTCAGCTGCTGGCGGCCGAAACGTTGGATGTCCGCCAGCCGATTAACGCGGTGTATTATCGCAATGCCCAGTTGGCCGCACGGATCACCTGTTTTCTGGACTATGTCAGCGCGCATATCACCGATGCACAGAGCCTGTAGAGCGGAGATGTCTGTTGCCCTCACCCCAGCCCTCTCCCACAGGGAGAGGGGGCTGATACGGAGCGCGTGATAGGCCCGTGCCACTTCGGAAAGTAGGGCGTAAGAGCAAGAAATATAGAGTATTACGCAGCGCAATCAAAAAACTCGATTGCCCCTTCACCTAGGTGAGTCAGCCAGCGTTCATGGAGAATCACTATGCTTTCAGTCCAACTCGATCGGTCCCCTCTCCCTGTGGGAGAGGGTTAGGGTGAGGGGTTATCCAGCACATAAATGGTCGTGTCCAGCACGCTGTCCTTGATGGTTTCACGGTGCTTGAGCATGTGATCCATCTGCAGGTGCTGTTCCAGATGCGCCTGGCTCTGCCACTTCTCCAACATAAAGATCGAATCCGGCGAACGCTTCTGCCAAGGAGCCTGGGTATCGGCATCGATCATCGGCTGATAGCCGCCACAGCCTTCTTCCGCTAACACCGCTGGCAACAGCTTTTCAATCGCTTTTAAGACGCTTTCACGATGACCCGGTCTGGTTCTGATTTCTGCAATTACGGTGATCATTACGGCCTCACTGGTTAACGGTATGATTTATAAAACCCATCACAGTTAAGCAAACACTTCGCCCAGATGTGCGCGCAAACGTGCGATATCGTTGGCGATATCCGGCTGTTTGATGACGTCATTGCAGATGAAGGTCGGCAGTGCTTCCATCCCCAGGAACTGATTGGCCTTGTGGAAGTGCAGATAAACGCCGTCTACGCCCACACCGTGGAAGAACTGGTCGGGATCGGTAAAGGCTTCCAACGGGGCATTCCAGGTCAGGCTCAGCATGTAGGTCTTGCCTTGGATCAGCCCGCCAGAACCGTATTTTTTGCTGGCATCGGAACGGGTGCGGCCATCGCTGGCATACAGGCTGCCGTGGCCAGCGGTGAACACTTCGTCGAGGTATTTTTTCAGGATCCAGGGCTCGCCCATCCACCAGCCTGGCATCTGGTAAATCACCGTATCGGCCCACAGGTACTTCTGCACTTCGGCTTCGATATCATAGCCGTCATCGACTACGGTGACCTGTACATCGTGCTTGGCATCGCGCAGGAAACTTTCGGCTACGTCGCTCAGGGTCTGGTTCAGCTCACCGTTGGAGTGGCCGAATTGCTTCTTGGCGTTAATAATCAGGATATTACTCATGGATGCTGGGTTCCTGTCAGAATGTAGAATGTGATGGTCGTAAGGCATATCGTTGAAACGGAGTGTAATCCTTCCTGAAGCTGGGAAAAATGCGATCTAGCGCACAACAGTGTTGACTGTGAGTCAAGAAAGTCGGCCGCTGATGGCGAAATTTCGCATAAAGCGGGGCGATCGCCAGCATCAATGGTCAATCCACGCAGCATCTGTGACAGCCACCCCGCAGATGAGTTACTATCGCGGGCAGAATCGACCCTTTGTCGTCTGAGGATATCTGAGTAATGAGCGAACTGACTCATGACGGTGTTGAGCGTCTACCGCTGCACACATTCACTGAAAACGCCTATCTGAACTATTCCATGTACGTCATCATGGATCGGGCGCTGCCGTATATCGGCGATGGTTTAAAGCCGGTACAGCGCCGCATTATCTATGCAATGTCGGAGCTGGGGCTTAGCAACAACGCCAAATTCAAAAAATCTGCCCGTACCGTCGGTGACGTGTTGGGTAAGTATCATCCGCATGGTGATAGCGCCTGTTATGAAGCTATGGTGCTGATGGCGCAACCCTTCTCTTACCGCTACCCGCTGGTAGATGGCCAAGGGAACTGGGGGGCACCGGATGACCCTAAATCTTTCGCCGCGATGCGTTATACCGAATCGCGCCTGTCGAAATATGCCGAAGTGCTGCTGGGCGAGTTGGGCCAGGGCACCACGGACTGGGTGCCCAACTTCGACGGCACCATGCAAGAACCGAAGATGCTGCCTGCACGCCTGCCGAACATCCTGCTCAACGGGACAACCGGTATCGCGGTAGGGATGGCAACGGATATTCCACCGCATAACGTGCGTGAAATTGCCGCCGCGGCGGTAGCCCTGATCGACAAGCCAGGCTCATCGCTCGACGATTTGCTGGAGTTTGTGCAGGGGCCGGACTTCCCGACGGAAGCGGAAATTATTACCCCGCGCGAAGAGATCCGCAAAATTTACCAGAATGGCCGTGGCTCGGTACGCATGCGTGCCATCTGGAAGAAAGAAGACGGTAGCGCGGTGATCACCGCCTTACCGCACCAGGTTTCCGGTGCCAAAGTGCTGGAGCAAATCGCCAGCCAGATGCGCGCCAAAAAGCTGCCGATGGTGGAAGACCTGCGCGATGAATCCGACCACGAAAACCCGACCCGTCTGGTGATTGTGCCGCGTTCGAACCGTATCGATCTGGATCAGGTGATGAACCACCTGTTTGCCACCACCGATCTGGAGCGCAGCTACCGCATCAACATGAACATGATCGGTCTGGACAACCGCCCGCAGGTTAAAGGGCTGGTGGAGATCCTTTCCGAATGGCTGGTCTTCCGCCGTGATACGGTGCGCCGCCGCCTGAATTACCGCCTGGAAAAAGTGCTCAAACGGCTGCACATCCTGGAAGGTTTGCTGGTTGCGTTCCTCAATATCGACGAAGTGATCCACATCATTCGCAGCGAAGATGAGCCAAAGCCGGTGTTGATGCAGCGGTTTGGCATCTCAGATACTCAGGCCGAAGCGATCCTCGAGCTGAAGCTACGCCATTTGGCCAAGCTGGAAGAAGTGAAGATCCGCGGCGAGCAGGATGAGCTGGCAAAAGAGCGCGATCATCTGCAGGCGCTGCTGGCTTCCGAGCGCAAGCTGAACAACCTGATCAAGAAAGAAATCCAGGCCGATGCGCAGGCTTATGGCGACGATCGTCGCTCACCGTTGACCGAACGTGAAGAAGCCAAAGCCATGAGCGAGCACGATTTTGTGCCTTCAGAGCCGGTGACGATTGTGCTGTCGCAAATGGGCTGGGTGCGTAGCGCCAAGGGCCACGATATCGATCCGAGCGGCCTGAGTTACAAGGCCGGGGATAGCTTCCTTGCCGCCGCACGCGGCAAGACTAACCAGCCGGTGGTGTTCATCGACTCGACTGGCCGCAGCTACGCGCTTGATCCGCTGACGTTGCCTTCGGCACGTGGCCAGGGTGAACCGTTAACCGGTAAGCTGACGCCACCGCCAGGTGCCACCATCGAGCAGGTACTGATGGCTGCGGACGATCAGAAGCTGCTGATGGCCTCCGATGCTGGCTACGGCTTCGTGTGTACCTTCAACGATCTGGTCGCACGCAACCGCGCCGGTAAGGTGATGATCACCCTGCCGGACAACGCCAAGGCACTGCCGCCGATGGAAATCCACGGTAGCGACGATATGCTGCTGTCTATCAGCACCGCTGGCCGTATGTTGATGTTCCCGGTCGCCGATCTGCCACAGCTGTCGAAGGGCAAGGGCAACAAGATTATCTCGATACCGTCGGCGCAGGCCGCCAGCGGGGAAGATAAACTGGCCTGGCTGTTCGTATTGCCGCCGCAGACCTCGATCACCCTGCACGTGGGCAAGCGCAAGCTGAAACTGCGCCCGGAAGATCTGCAGAAATTCCGCGCCGAGCGTGGCCGTAAAGGTACGTTGTTGCCACGTGGCCTGCAGCGTATCGATCGGGTTGAGGTGGATATGCCAGAGCGCGAATCGTTGGGTGACAGCGAAGAGTAAAGCGGTGATATACCCTGCATGGGTGCAATAAATTGCGCCCATACGATCTCGGGTATTCCTACTAGGGGCGCTGCACGCTGCGCCCGCTTAGCTGCATGCTTCGCACGTTCAGGCTTTTTTATCCTGATGTTTTTTTAAGTTAGTTAATTTTTCCGGCTATAAATTTATTGTGCCGATCGCTGGCTGGCAGGAAAATAGAGAACTTAGAAGCGCCGCGCGTTCTTCCGCCTGCGCTCCTCATACAAAAAGAAATCTTCCCTGCCGCTCAGCGGCCGGGTTGGCAGTGTGCTAATGAGGTTGTTATGTTATTGATATTACGTGCGATCATTGTCACGGTCTATTGCCTGTTGGTGAGTTTTTTCGGTTCGCTTTACTGCTTGTTCAGCCCGCGTAACCCCCGCCATGTAGCGACCTTTGGCCATTTGTTCGGTCGCCTGTCGACAGTGTTCGGCATCAAGGTTGAACTCCGTAAGCCTGCTAGCGCGGACAATAACGGCAAATGTATTTACATTGCCAACCATCAGAACAACTACGACATGGTGACGGTTTCTAATGCGGTACAGCCACGCACCGTGACCGTGGGCAAAAAAAGCCTGGTGTGGATCCCGTTTTTCGGCCAGCTTTACTGGTTGACCGGTAACCTGCTGATCGACCGGGATAACCGCGCTAAAGCCCATGGCACCATTGCTCAGGTGGTGGATGCCTTCAAGAAACAGGACATCTCGATCTGGATGTTCCCGGAAGGAACCCGCAGCCGTGGCCGTGGTTTACTGCCGTTTAAAACCGGTGCGTTCCACGCGGCGATCGCGGCCGGTGTGCCGATTGTGCCGATCTGTGTTTCTTCTACCGACAAGATCAAGCTGAACCGTTGGAACAACGGCCATGTGATTGTGGAGATGCTGGAACCTGTCGATACCAGTCATTACAGTAAAGAACAGGTGCGTGAGCTGGCGGCCCATTGTCGCGAGCTGATGAAGGCGAAGATTGACCAGTTGGATGCGGAAGTCGCCAAGTTAGACGCCGCCAAAAAATAATAGAACGCAGTAAGCTATTTTCATACGGCCTCATGCCGTTTATGCCCCGCTTTAGCGGGGCTTTGCACAAGGTTCAGCTTTGTTTTCATGGAGAAGATATGTCACTCAGTCGACGTCAGTTTATTCAAGCATCGGGCTTGGCGCTATGCGCGGGAACGGTGCCGCTGAGGGCTGAAGCGAGCGGGATGCCAACTCCGTTACCGATCCCGCCACTGCTGGAATCCCGCCGTGGCCAGCCGCTGTTTTTAACCCTGCAACGAGCCCATTGGGCCTTTATGGACAACCGTAAAGCGTCCGTCTGGGGGGTTAACGGCATGTATCTGGGGCCGACGGTGCGGGTCTACAACGGTGACGACGTCAAACTGATCTACAGCAACCGTCTGCCTGAGCCGGTATCGATGACCATCAGCGGGTTGCAGGTGCCAGGTACCCTGATGGGCGGTGCGCCGCGCATGATGTCGCCCAACGTTGACTGGTCGCCAGTGATCCCTATTCGTCAGGCTGCGGCCACCTGCTGGTATCACGCCAACACGCCGAACCGTATGGCGCCGCACGTCTACAACGGCCTGGCTGGCCTATGGCTGGTCGAGGATGAAATCAGTAAAAACCTGCCGTTGCCGAACCATTATGGCGTCGATGATTTCCCGCTGATCATTCAGGACAAGCGCCTGGATAACTTCGGTACGCCGGAATACGATCCTCCGGCGCAGGGGGGCTTTATTGGCGATACGCTGTTGGTCAACGGCGTGCAGAACCCGTTTATCGAAGTTTCACGTGGCTGGGTTCGCCTGCGCCTGTTGAACGCTTCAAACTCACGGCGCTATTCGTTGCAACTGAGTGATGGGCGGCCGATCAACGTGATCGCCAGCGATCAAGGGTTCCTGCCTGCACCGGTCGCGGTACAGCAACTTTCTCTGGCTCCAGGTGAGCGCCGCGAAGTGCTGATCGACATGTCGCAGGGGGCTGAAGTGACCCTAACCGCCGGTGAAGCGGCAGGGATCATGGATCGTTTGCGCGGTCTGTTTGAACCTTCCAGCATGCTGGTTTCTACCCAGGTACTGACGTTGAAACCGACGGGCCTGTTGCCGCTGGTCACCGACAATCTGCCGATGCGCCTGCTGGCGGATCAACTGCTGGATGGTAACGTCAGCCGCTCGCGTGAATTCCGTCTGGGAGATAAGATGGCTGGCATCAACGGGGCTATCTGGGACATGAACCGCATCGACGTACAAACGATGCAGGGTACCTGGGAGCGTTGGACCATTCATGCCGATACGCCGCAGGCGTTCCACATCCAGGGCGTGCAGCTCCTGGTGAAACGCGTCAATGGCGCACAGCCGATGGCGGAAGATCGCGGCTGGAAGGATACCGTCTGGGTCGACGGCGACGTGGAGCTGCTGGTGTACTTCAACCAGGTTTCCTCGGAGCACTTCCCGTTCCTGTTCTACAGCCAGACGCTGGAAATGGCCGATCGCGGTTCGACCGGCCAGTTTGTGGTTCAGGCTTCCGCTTAAACAACCCCGGGCGTTCGCAGCATTTTCAAGAACGCCTTCACCACCGGTGTGGCACTTTCGGCGTGGTAGATCGCATACAGATCCGCCGAAGGGGCCGCCTGCAACGGGCAGAAACGCACGCCGGGCCACGGTATGCGCCCATAGCTGTCCGGCAGTAACGTGATGCCAAAACCTTCCGCCACCAACGCCATCAAGGTCTGCGGCTCATTGACCTGATGGACGATGTCTGGCGCAAAGCCATGCTGCAGACACAGGTTGTGCAGATACAGTCCTAGGCTGGCCTCGTTGGGCGGCAGCACGATAAATTTGTCATGCTCTAGGGCTTGTAGTTGGATTTCTTCCCCCGTAGCCAGTGGATGCCCCGTCGGCAGCACCACCGAGATCTTCTCCCGCGCTAATAATTGACAGGCCAGCCCCGGCAGCGCCTGTTGTTTTGCCTCACGCCAGACCCCGATATCGATATGTCGCTTCTGCAATGAGACGATCTGCTGGCTGGGAGTTTGTTCATTCAACGTCCAGGTGACTTTCTCTTCCTGCCCGGTAAAGCGTTTCAGTGCCGGGATCAAACCGCCCCAGACCGACGTGCCTACCATGCCAATTACCATATGGCCGGCCTCGCCACGGCCCAGTTGCTGCACCTGATTGAGCGCATTGCCTGCCTGATCCAGCAACGTTTCGACGTTATGGAACAGCGTGCGGCCAGCCTGCGTCAGCGCCATGGAGCGGGTGGTGCGTTTGAATAGCTCCACTCCCAGCTGGCTTTCCAGCTCTTTGATATGTTTGCTGAGCGGCGGTTGGGACATGTTCAGCCGCTGTGCGGCCTGGGTAAAGTTCATCTCCTCTGCCACCACGCGGAAATAGTGCAGCAGGCGAAAGTTGATCCGGCTAGGGTCGGGTAGTGGCTTTTTCATGGTTTTTTTCGGGCCTCCCGATGCAGGGTATTTATAGGTAAACAGAATAAATCAGCGGGCAACAATGTATTGGTCGCCACCCGCTGTCGCTCTCTACTATGGGGATTAACCCCCTACAGAAGAGAATACTATGTTTAATCAAGACGATGCTTTTTCTTGTGCCGACGTGCTGCGGACCAGACTACCAGGCTTTCAACCCCGTGCTGCATTGATTCTGGGATCGGGACTGGGGGCGCTGGCAGACGTAATGACCGACGCCGTAACCATCGACTATACCGAATTACCAGGTTTCCCGGTGAGCGGCGTAGTGGGCCACGCAGGGCAACTGGTGGCGGGCTGGCTGGAGGACGTGCCGGTGCTGTGCATGAAAGGACGCGGGCATTTCTATGAGGGCCGTGGCATGCAGGTGATGACCACCGCCGTGCGCACCTTCAAACTGCTGGGCTGTGAATTCCTGTTGGCGACCAATGCCGCTGGTTCACTGCGTAAATCGGTAGCTCCGGGTAGCCTGGTGGCACTGACCGACCACATCAACTTTATGCCGGAATCCCCGCTGGTGGGGGCTAACGACGAGCGTTTTGGTCCACGCTTCTTCAGCCTGGCTAACGCCTACGATCGTGACCTGCGTGCGCAACTGGCGGCGGTAGCGGTCAAGGCCGGTATCCCACTGGCAGAAGGCGTATTTGCCGCCTACACCGGCCCGAACTTTGAAACCCCGGCCGAGATCCGCATGATGCAGACGCTGGGCTGTGACGTGGTGGGGATGTCGATCGTGCCCGAAGTGCTTTCGGCCCGGCACTGCGGCCTGAAAGTGCTGGTGGTCTCGGCGATGACCAACTATGCCGAAGGGTTATCCGATACGCCGCTTTCCCATGAGCAGACGCTGAGCTGCGCCGCGCTGGCGGCAGACGACTTTATGCGCCTGATCCGAGAGTTCTTCAAAACGCTGTAATTCTTATTTCCATCCGACTACCCCGCGGCAAGCCCTACCTTGCCGCGTAAATCACAACAATAGGTGATGGTAATGGCAATAAAAACACGATTGAAGGTGATGATCTTTCTCCAGTTCTTTATCTGGGGCGCCTGGTTGGTGACGTTGGGATCCTACATGATCAACACCCTGCACTTCAGCGGGGCGCAGGTAGGCATGGTGTACAGTTCGAAAGGGATCGCCGCGCTGATCATGCCAAGCCTGGCAGGGATCATTGCCGATCGTTGGATCAAGGCCAACCGTCTGTATGGCCTGTGTCATCTGCTGGGGGCGGTGGCGTTGTACTACGCCGCACAGGTCGATCAGCCGATGGTGATGTTCTGGGTCATGCTGTTCAACGCGATGGTCTATATGCCCACTATGGCGCTTTCCAACGCCATTTCTTACTTCTGTCTGGAAAAGCACGGTTTTGATACGGTCAAGGATTTCCCGCCGGTGCGGGTTTATGGCACCGTAGGCTTTATTCTGGCGATGTGGTTGATCAGCTTCAGCCGCATTGAATTGAGCAATATGCAGCTGTATCTGGCTTCTGCGGTATCGCTGCTATTGGCAGTCTACTCCCTGACGTTGCCAAATTGCCCGACCAACAAGGTGAAACGCTCGCAAAGCTGGGTCAGCATGTTGGGGTTGGATGCGTTCGTGCTGTTCAAGCAAAAGCGCATGGCGGTGTTCTTCCTGTTTGCCATGTTGCTGGGGGCGGCGCTGCAAATCACCAATACCTTCGGCAACCCGTTCCTGCACGATTTCTCTCTTAACCCGCTGTATCAGGACAGCCTCAGCGTACGCTATCCTTCGGTGCTGCTCTCACTGTCGCAAATCTCAGAGGTGTTTTTCATTCTCACCATCCCGTTCTTCCTGCGTAGATACGGCATCAAGCAGGTGATGCTGATCAGCATGGCGGCCTGGACGTTGCGTTTCCTTTTCCTGGCCTACGGAACGCCTGCCGGGTTCGGCTTCCTGCTGCTTCTGCTTTCAATGATCGTTTATGGCTGCGCGTTTGATTTCTTCAATATTTCCGGCGCCATCTTTGTGGAAAAGGAAACCGACCACCGCATCCGTGCCAGCGCTCAGGGGCTGTTTATGACCATGGTTAACGGGGCAGGGGCTTACGTTGGAGCCATCGCCAGCGGCGAGGTTGTGGACTTCTTCACCCATAACGGGGTGAAAGATTGGCAGAGTATCTGGCTGGTGTTTGCCGCCTATACGCTGGTGCTGGGGGTGATTTTTGCCCTGTCTTTCAACTACCAACATCGGCCGGAAGAGATGAACGGCGAACTGCAGAAGGCGCATTAAGGTAAAACAAAGGGGCTGGGTTCAGCCCCTGTGATATCAGATAGGAAAACGCTGTTGCAACTGTTGCCAGTCTGGTGCTCCGGCGGCACCACGGCTGGCTACCACGCAGGCGGCCACGCGGTTGGCAAGATCGACGGCTTGTACCAGCGGCAGGCCAGCGGAAAGTCCGGCTAGCAAACCCGCACAATGGGCATCCCCCGCGCCGATGGTATCAACGACGTCAACCGGGTAAACGGGCACATGCTGCGGCTCATTGTGGCCATCACAGACCCAGGCACCGTCACGATCCAACCGGCAGATCAGGGTAATGTTATGCGCAGTGGCATAACGTTGTGCGGCGCTGACTGCGTCACCTTCCCCACACAAGATCGCGACTTCGTCGCGGTTGAGGGTGAGTAGGGTGTGGCTGTCGCTAAGCATGGCGAAAAACTCTTCACCTAGTTGATCGACGCGCGGGCCGGGATCCAGCAGCCGCCACTGATCGAACGGCAGGCGGGTAAGCCAGTCTCGCAGTGCTTCACCGGGTTCTCCCACCAGTTCATAGCCGTTGGCATACACCACCGTTTCCGGCGTTAGCGGCAGGGTGGCCAGTTGCGCCTTATTCCAATGCGCTTCACAACCGGTTACGGTAACAAAAGTACGTTCACCGTTGGGTTCCACCAACGCCAGGCACCAACCATTATCCAACTGGCCATGCCGTAACAGCACCGGCAGATCCAGCTCCTGCATGGCGGCTTCGATGGCCGTTCCCCAGTCTCCGTTGCCAACCGGCATACCGTTAATCACGGGGACATCCAGGCGGCGTAGCGCCCGTGCTACGTTGAAGGCGCAACCGCCAATCTGTCGCTCTTGTGGCTGCGCTTCGATATCTTCACCGCTGGCTGGCAGCTTTGGTAGTGTGAGAACTACGTCACCTACGGCACCGCCTACCACCAGAATAGGTTTTACTGCGACAAATTCACTCATTGATGTCCTTTGTTACTTGCCAGATAGAGGCCATAGGCAATCAGGCTGACCAGGAAGGAAACGAACAGCCCCAGGCTGGAATCAGCGAACAGGCCTTTAGCCAATGGGCCATCGATAAAGCCGGTTTTGGTCACCAGCAGCCCGCACAAGGCGCCGAGGAACCAGCAGAATAACGGCACCTTACGCACTCCGCGGTTCTGTCCGTTCAGGCCGTACAGGGCATTACCGTCGTAACCATGATGACGGCGCACTTTAGCATAATCGAGAATGAAAATGGCCTCCCAGGCGGCAAGGAATACCCCACAGAACACCAGGAACGAGATGAATGGCCCCATAAAGTCGCCAGAGATAAACAGCACATAAATGGCGATGCCAAGGATCACTACGGCGTCAATGGAGACGGCTAACGACTGTTTCACCTTCACGCCTAGCGTTAGCAGGTTAAGGCTGGCGGAGTAGAGGCTGAGCACGGCAATAGTGACGATACCGGCGGTTGCGGCCAACAGATAAGGGATGGCCATCCACTTTGGCAGCACCGAGCCGATTAACGCAATCGGGTTGGCGGCACTGGCCAGATCCGGCAGCTGTACCGAAAGCAGAATGCCGGTGAACATCAGCAGGATCAGGGGCAGACAGGCACCGCCCACCACGGCGGCAAAGATGCTTTTATCTGAAGATTCTGGGCTTTGATAACGGCTGTAATCGGCCCCGGCGATAGCCCAACTGATACCGGTACCGGCGGCGATCACCGAAACGGCGGGCAGGAACCCGGTCAACCAACTGCCGGAAGGCAGTGACAGCACTTTGCCCCATTCGGTGGTGAAGACGATATACAGCACCACAATCAGCGTCATGGTGCCGAATATCCGGCTGAACCAGCTCTGCATCCAGACTACCGTGTTCTGGCCCAGCAGGCTGACTACGATGGTCAAGCCACCAAACAGCAACAGGCTGATAGCGGTAAGGGAGTGGCTTTCACCCAGGCCTATGGCCTGGAACAGCGCCGCCAGGGTGAGCGTGCCGGTAATGACGTTCACCGCTTCCCAGCCCATCAGGTTGATCCAACTGAAGGTGGTGGGGGCGATGTTGCCCTTCAGGCCAAAAATCACCCGCGATAAGGTCAAAGTAGAGGTACGGCCACGTTTCCCGGCGAAGCTGGTGTAACCGACCAAAGCAAAACTGGCTACCCCGACCAATGCGGCCAGGATTGACTGGATAAAGGACAGGCCGAACGCGACAATAATTGCCCCGTACACCACGCCGAGAATGCCGATGTTGGCGGCAGACCATATCCAGAACAGCTCGAGCGGTTTACCGGTCTGCTCTGCATCCGGTACGCGATCGATCCCCGTGCTTTCTACTTTCCATGTCTCACTGCGGTTGATTTCACTCATGATGCGATTTATTCCTGTTTGCGCAGCCTGAGGAGAGCGGCCGCGTAGGGCTCAAAATCTATTTGATTGGCGCTATTGATCGTGGCGATCCACTCCGTCGGGAAAGCGGCTACGCCGCGTAAGGCTCCGCAGATTGCCGTTGCCATTGCGCCAATGGTATCGGTATCTCCACCCAGATTGGCGGCCAGGATCGCACAACGTTGCGGATCGGTGTCTGCCAGTTCAACCAGCGCCAATGCCATCGGGATCGACTCGATAGTGTCCATCCCGGCACCGACGGTATGGTAAAGCTCCGCCAATGCTTCGCTATCCGGCAGATGGCCTAGGTTAGCGGTGAACTCCAGCGCCCAAACCAGACGGCGACTGAGCGAAGGGCTGAAGGTGGTGATATGTTGCTGTTGCACCTGCTCCACCCGTGCGGGCAGTTCTTGCTTGATGGTGGCCCAATCCGCGCCTTCGACAGCCCGGCTAACGGCCCAGGCAATGGCAAAAGCGCCGGCCACGGCGATATCCGACTTGTGGGTCGGGCTGCAAGACAACCTTACCGCTGTGATAAAGGCTGGCAAATCGCCGCTTGGCAGCAGGCAGCCTAACGGAGCTACACGCATGGCTGCTCCATTGGTCACGCCGTTAGCGGCGATCTCTGCCACCGGCGTACCGGCGCGAAACGCCAACAGCGCGGCTTTGGAGCTGGGGCCGAGGATATTTTTCTCAAAGGCTCCGATCCGTTCTGCCCACAGCATGATGTGGTGAGCAATACGTTCCGGCTCGACCCGGCCCTCGGCGGCCAACAGCGCATCCATCAAGGCCACTGCCTGCTGGCTGTCATCCGTGTATTCCCCGGCGATAAAGCCGTTTGCTGCGATATTTTCTGCCGGGCCAGGCAGGAAGTGGGTGATCCAACCAAAATAATCACTAACCTGTTGTAATGGCCACAGTTCTGACGGCATCCCCATCGCATCGCCCACGGCTTGCCCATAGAGCGCCCCGAGTATGGCGTGGTGAGGATTTTTTATATTTTTCATTTATATGGGTGTTCCCTGGTGTTGGTGCTAACCGATGTAAAACATCAGTGTTGCTAATGTTAGTCGTAAAATGGATCCAATTAAAGTCCAATGGTTGAAAAATGTGACTCCAATCTAAGTCCAATGCAAGCGCACATGGTGTAATTACCCTGAATGTGACAAATATGGTAAAAACGAGGCGGTTGAGGAATGCGAACAAATCAGAGGTGGGTCCGATGAATGATTTTATTGCCTGGCTGCGTCAGCAGTTTACACAGGCAGCGGCGGCACCACGTTACATCCAGCTAGCGAATACCCTGGAAATTGCCATCAAGCAGCGTGTCCTGGGCGTTGGCGATTTTTTACCGCCGGAACGCATGCTGGCTGAAGCATTGGATTTGTCACGCGTTACCGTCAGTAAGGCGATGAGGTTGCTGGAAGAAAAAGCGCTGGTCTCACGCCAACAGGGCATTGGTACTCGAGTGGCCATGCACATCGGTTATTCCCTCAATCAGGATAACGGCTTTACCGCGCAGGTTTTGCGCAGTGGCAGCAGCGTCAGTAACCAATGGCTGTTGCGTTCCTGCATAAAGGCACCCAGCGAGGTAGCCAAGGCGCTGGAGTTGGCAAGCGACAGTATCGTGGTCAAGCTACGCCGCCTGCGGTTGATGGATGGAAATCCGGTATCGTTGGAAACCACCTATATCCCGACCCGTTTTCTGCCCGATCCCGAAGAGCTGGAACACTCGCTGTATGCCCTATGGAGGTCGCGAGGTATTGTGCCAGAGGGTAGGCATTTTTTATTGAAGGCGGTTGCCAGCAGTGACGAAAACGCCAGTTTGCTCAACGTGCAAAGCGGCACGCCGCTGTTACGCATTGTCCAGACCAGCCGCAATGCCCAGGGAGAAGTGCTGGAGTTCAGCGAAACGCTGTGCCGCAGCGATGTGTACGAGTTTGAGGTCAAAAGCTGAGTAATCTGAGAAATAACCATGCTCTTTTGGCGGCGAGTGCGTATAATCGCCGCCCGGTGATAAATTAACCTGCACAAGAGCACCCGAATGAGCACTACCAGCCTGATCCAACCCGAACGTGAATTGTTCTCCTACGAGCCTTATTGGGCCGAATGTTTTGGCCCCGCGCCGTTTTTACCGATGTCGCGTGAGGAGATGGACCAATTAGGCTGGGATAGCTGCGATGTGATTGTGATCAGCGGGGACGCTTACGTCGATCACCCAAGCTTTGGCATGGCGATTGTGGGCCGCATGCTGGAGGCTCAGGGCTTCCGCGTAGGGATCATTGCTCAGCCGGACTGGAGCAACAAAGAAGACTTTATGCGTTTGGGCAAACCGAACCTGTTCTTCGGCGTGACCGCCGGCAATATGGATTCGATGATCAACCGCTACACCGCCGATCGTAAACTGCGTCATGACGATGCCTACACCGCCGGTAACGTGGGTGGCAAACGCCCGGATCGCGCCACCCTGGTCTATAGCCAACGCTGTAGAGAAGCCTATAAAGATGTGCCCGTCATCCTGGGCGGTATCGAAGCCAGCCTGCGCCGCATTGCCCATTATGATTACTGGTCGGATACCGTACGCCGCTCGGTCCTGGTGGATTCCAAGGCTGATATGCTGATCTACGGCAACGGCGAACGCCCGCTGGTGGAGTTGGCGCATCGCCTGGCGGCAGGTGAAAAAATTCAGGATATCCACGATATCCGTAACACCGCAGTGATGCGTAAAGGGGCCATGCCGGGCTGGAGCGGGGTGGATTCCACTCGCCTGGACAAGCCAGGCCGTATCGAGCCAATCCCTAATCCTTACGGTGAGGATTTGCCCTGTGCCGACGGCAGCACGCCAGAGCCAGAGGCCAAGCCCGTCACCGTGCGTGCCGCCAAGCCCAAGCCGTGGGAAAAAACCTACGTGCTGCTGCCTTCCTTCGAGAAGGTGAAGGCGGACAAGGTGCTGTATGCCCACACTTCACGCATCTTGCACCATGAAACCAACCCTGGCTGCGCCCGCGCCTTGATGCAAAAACATGGCGACCGCTACGTGTGGATCAACCCACCGGCGATCCCACTCACCACGCCGGAAATGGACAGCGTGTTTGCCCTGCCCTACCAGCGTGTGCCGCACCCATCCTATGGCGAAGATCGCATCCCAGCCTACGATATGATCCGCTTCTCGGTGAATATTATGCGCGGCTGCTACGGCGGCTGTTCATTCTGTTCGATTACTGAGCATGAAGGGCGCATCATCCAGAGCCGTTCAGAAGACTCGATCGTGCGTGAAATCGAAGAGATCCGCGATAAGGTGCCAGGTTTTACTGGGGTGATCTCCGATCTGGGTGGTCCAACAGCCAACATGTATATGCTGCGCTGCACCAACCCGCGTGCCGAGCAAACCTGCCGCCGTGCCTCCTGCGTGTATCCGGAAATCTGTACCTATATGGATACCAACCATGAGCCGACCATCAAACTTTACCGCCGCGCCCGTGAGCTGGAAGGGATCAAGAAGATCCTGATCGCCTCCGGGGTGCGTTACGATCTGGCGGTTGAAGATCCGCGTTATATCAAGGAACTGGCGACCCATCACGTGGGTGGCTATCTGAAGATCGCGCCAGAGCATACCGAAACCGGGCCATTGTCCAAGATGATGAAGCCGGGGATGGGCAGCTACGATCGCTTCAAGCAGTTGTTCGATCAGTATTCCAAACAGGCAGGTAAAGAGCAGTACCTGATCCCTTATTTCATCTCCTCGCATCCGGGCACCCGCGATGAAGACATGGTGAATCTGGCCCTGTGGCTGAAGAAAAACCGTTTCCGTCTCGATCAGGTACAGAACTTCTACCCGTCGCCAATGGCGAACTCCACCACCATGTATTACAGCGGCAAGAACCCGTTGGGTAAGGTGGGGTATAAGAGCGAAGATGTGTTTATTCCGAAGGGCGATCGCCAGCGCCGCCTGCATAAGGCATTGTTGCGCTATCACGATCCGCTTAACTGGCCGCTGATCCGTACGGCGTTGGAGGAGATGGGGATGAAGCACCTGATTGGTGGCCGTCGCGAATGCCTGGTGCCAGCACCGAGCATTGACGAGCAGCGCGAGGCCAAGCGCCTACAGCGGCATACCCGCCCGGCGTTGACCAAGCACACGGACATTACCCGCCAGCGCACACCGTCCAACAAGCCACCGCGCAAGCCTATCCGCAACGGTAAGGCCTGATAGAGCAGGGAGCCCAAGTGGCTCCCTCGTACTAGCCCTCTCCCTGAGGGCATAGCTTTTTATACATCACTTAAAAACTTTCAATAGCCGCTGGATCCAGAATCGTGATTATCCCCTTGTGGGGATATACTTATCATTATCCCTTTGTGAGGATATTTATTCCTTTATCCTCATCAGAGGATATACTGATAATTATCCTTTAGTGCGGATACCTAGGAGGTCAGTGTGATGAGTCCACCAAAAATTTATAGCCCGGCCCAACTGGCAAACTATCTAAAACTAGTGCGGCAGAGAAACCATTGGACGCAAAGCGATCTTGCCGGTCGGATCGGTATTAAGCAGGCAACCATTTCCAACTTCGAAAACAACCCCGAAAAAACAACGCTAACTACGCTGTTTAAAATATTGCAATCACTTGAAATGTCTATGGTTGTATGCGAAAAAAATGATATGACAGCCGTCTGTGATAAGGAAAATCAACAGGAGCTTGACTGGTAATGGCAACGCTTATTACGTGGATGAACAACGAACTAGTCGGTGAGTTGACGAAGCAGACAACCGGTGCGCATACGTTCAGATATGATGATAGTTGGATGCGCAATCCGCGCGCTAGGCCTCTTTCTCTATCTCTGCCTTTAGAGGTAGGCAACATCACATCTGATGCGGTGATTAACTACTTTGATAACCTGTTGCCGGACAACCCAAAGGTTCGGGAGCGAATTGTTAAAAGGTATCACGCCAAATCGACACAACCCTTTGATCTTCTTGCCGAGATAGGGAGAGATAGTGTGGGAGCTGTGACGTTACTTCCGCCAGGGAAAACTGTCACCGAACTGACATTAACATGGCAGCCACTGGATAAAATCCGACTGGAAACGTTACTCACCGCATACCAATCAGATATTCCGCTTGGCATGATTAATGAAGAAGACGATTTCAGAATATCGGTTGCAGGTGCCCAGGAAAAGACGGCGCTGCTGAAGATTAATGAGGATTGGTGTCTCCCGAGTGGAATGACGCCAACTACCCACATCATTAAGCTGCCGATAGGCGAAATAAAACAGCCTAATGCCACGCTGGATCTGCGTGAGAGTGTTGATAATGAATATTTATGTCTGGCATTAGCACGTGAACTTGGATTTGCTGTGCCTGATACCGAGATCATCAGGACTGAGACCATCAGGGCTCTGGCAGTTGAACGGTTTGATCGTCGCTGGGTGAAGAACAGAACCGAGTTGCTTCGCTTGCCGCAAGAAGATCTCTGCCAAGTTTTCGGTCTGCCCTCATCAGTGAAGTATGAATCAGACGGGGGGCCAGGAATTGCCAAGATCATGGATTTTTTGCTTGGTTCCAGCACCGCGTTAAAAGACCGATATGACTTTATGAAATTTCAGGTTTTTCAATGGCTGCTTGGTGCAACGGATGGGCATGCGAAAAATTTCTCCATTTTTATTCAGGCAGGCGGTAGCTTTAGATTAACTCCCTTCTACGACATTATTTCTGCCTTTCCCGTGCTCGGTGGGCAAGGTTTACATATGAGCGATCTTAAGTTGGCAATGAGCCTGAAAGCCAGCAAGGGAAGGAAAAACGAGATTGGCAAGATCTATCCCCGTCACTTTGTGGCGACAGCAAAGGAGGTGAATTTCCCCGCAGAGCAAATGATGGAGATCCTGCATTATTTCGCGGAGAACGTTCCGAGAGCCATCGATGCGGTAACAAAAACTTTACCTGGCGATTTTTCAACCCATGTCTACCGCTCCATCGTGTCAAATTTGCAGAAATTCCACGGTAGGTTATCAGGGATAGCCTGAGTATTCTGGCTACAAACTGTTATACGCCGCCTCGACCTTCAGCATATAGCGCGGTGCCTGCGGTGAGGGATGGTACTGGCGCACATGCCAGTGAAAGGCCTCGGGTGAGAGGTTGTTGATCATTCTGATGGCTTTTTTGCGATCGCTGGAGAAGGTACGTAGCAAGGCTCCTGCGCCGTTGGCATAGGCCACTTCAGTGGCATAGCGGCGGGTCACCGGATCGTCAATCCACTTCAGTTGCTGCTGTTGCAGCGCGCCGATATAGGCCGCCCCCAGATCGATATTGGTTTCTGGATCCAACAGATCGTCATCATCCGGGCAGCCGCGTTTGCCTTTAAAGCGGTAGGCATCACAACCGGCGGTATTCGCCTTGAGCTGCATCAGACCGATCGCATTGGAAGGGCTGACAGCTTTAGGGTTAAAGCCAGACTCTACCTGAATAATGGCGGCGATCAGTTTTTCATCGACATCATACTCGTCGGCCGCGTCTTCGATTTCATCGTCATAGGCATGAGGATCGTGGCTGGTGCGCTGGTGCTTACTGGAACAGCCCGCCAGCACCAACAGCATTAACACCATGGTTAGGCGTGGCAAAGATGAGAAAGAGAGGGTCATGAAACTCCAAGCTACTGTGATCGGATCGCTGCGCCATATCATAGCGCCAGCGACCGATAAGATCTTGGGTTAAAAGCCAATTAACGCGAGAAGCTACCAACAATAAAGCAACGGGGCCGACAGTGCGGCCCCGCCAAGTTTACAGTGAATCCGGGTCTGGCCCCAGGCGGTTGCCGATATCCAGCTGGGTGATTTCGCCCAGTTCGTCCTTGTCCAGTTTGAAATCAAACACCTCAAAGTTTTCGCGAATGCGCGCTGGCGTAACCGATTTCGGGATCACGATCAGGCCGCTGTCCAGATGCCAGCGCACGACGATCTGTGCTGGCGTCTTGTTGTACTTCTCCGCCAGCTTCTTGATCAGAGGTTGATCGAAGACGCCTTCACCCCCTTGCGCCAACGGGCTCCAGGATTCGGTGGCGATGTGATGAGTCGCGTTCCAGGCGCGCAGTTGGCGCTGTTGAAGCAGCGGGTGCAGTTCGATCTGGTTGATCACCGGTGCGACGCTGGTTTCATCCAGCAGGCGCTGCAGATGTGGCGTGTGGAAGTTACAGACGCCGATGCTTTTCACCAGCCCTTGCTCACGCAGTTTGATCAAGCCGCGCCAGGCTTCGACATACTGATCCTGTGCCGGTTTCGGCCAGTGGATCAGGTAGAGATCGACGTAATCCAGCTTCAGCTTTTTCAGGCTGGTTTCCAGCGCCGCCTGCGGATCGCCCTGATCGTCGTTCCACAGCTTGGTGGTGATAAACAGCTCTTCACGTGGGATCGCGGTGGCTTGCAGCGCGGCACCCACCCCTTCCTCGTTTTTGTAAATCGCGGCGGTATCGATGGAGCGATAGCCGACTTCCAGCGCTTTGGTGACGGCCTGCGTGGTTTCTTCAATGCTGGCTTGCCATACGCCGAGACCCAACTGCGGCATCAGATTACCATCGTGGAGTTTGATGATGGGTTGCATGCGCTATCTCCTTATGACTGCTTTCAGGCCAAGGCCTGCTTACATGAATTTTAGTTCGCCACCTCAGCGCTTGCCGAGTTTGCGACCTCAAGCGTGCATATCCAGTACGATACGGTAACGGGCCTTGCCCGCTTCCAAATGCGCGATGGCATCGTTGACCTTGCTCAGTGGGAAATGCTCCACCTGTGGCTCTATGCCGTGCCGGGCGCAGAACGCCAGCATATCGGCCAGGCGTGAAGGGGCTCCGGTAGGTGAAGCGGAAAGCTCGGCCTGTTTGCTGATAAACGAGAACACCTGAACCGGCACCGGGTCTGGGATCGCGCCAACGAAGTGCAGGCGGCCTTTCGGGGCCAAGGTGCCGATAAAGGCGTCCCAATCTAAAGAGGCGCTGGCGGTGACCAGAATAAAGTCGAGCTGATTGGCGATGGCCTGCAACGCTGCGCTGTCATTGCTGGCTACCACGCGGTGTGCGCCCAGCGAAAGCGCTTCGTCACGTTTGCTGTTGGACGAGGTGAAGGCGGTGACTTCACAGCCCCAGGCATGCATAAAGCGGATCGCCATGTGGCCCAGGCCGCCGATACCGACCACACCAACGCGCTGTGTTGGGCGGACATCGTATTGCAAAAGTGGGTTGAACACCGTGATCCCGCCGCAGAACAGCGGCCCGGCGCTGGTCACGTCAACGCCTTCCGGCAGTGGGATCGCCCAGGCCCAGTGGCTGCGGATGCGATCGGCAAAACCGCCGTGGCGACCAATAATGGTAGGTTGTACCTCGTTGCACAGATGCTGATCCCCGGACATACAGGGGTGGCAGTGCATACAGCTGCCGCGATTCCAACCAACGCCCACCACCTGGCCAATCTTCAGCCCTTTGTTCTGCGCATGGGCCCCCAGCTTGGTGACTTTGCCCACCACCTCATGGCCGGGCACGAACGGGTAGTGGGTCATGCCCCATTCATTATTGAGCATGGAGAGGTCGGAGTGGCAGACGCCACAGTAATCGATAGCAACTTCAATTTCATCGTCGCCTAATGCACCGGCGTCGAAGGTAAAAGGTTCAAGCGGCTGTCCCTTGCCGGGCGCGGCCCAGGCACGAATGCTATTGTCAGATGTGGAGCTGGATTGATTCGCCATAAAATTCTCCCATGAGTTAACGAGACGATGTTATGCGATGCGATCGAAAGCGCGGATAAGGCGCACAACCGTGCCCGTTGATCGGTCGGGCACGGTAAGTAGAAACTAAAGCCTAGCAGGAAACTGTGATGTTGCGATGAAATCGTGCGCTAGCAATTAACGTGCCGCTTGATAAATGCGTTGGCTGACTTCCAGCGTAATATCCTGATGTTCGCCCAATGCAGTCATCCCGTGCTGGTGCAATTTGTCGATCAGCGCAGGGATGGAGCTACCGTCGAGTTGATAATCAGACAGACGGGTTGGCACGCCCATTTGTTCAAAGAAGGCACGGGTGGCGGCAATCGCGCCGTCGATACGGCTTTCTTCGGAACCCTCACGCAGACCCCAGACGCGATCGGCGTACTGCAGCAGTTTTTCGCGTTTCTGGGCTTTTTTCTCTACCAGCAAAGCAGGCAGGACGACGGCCAGGGTTTGCGCATGATCCAGGCCGTGCATGGCGGTCAGCTCATGGCCGAGCATATGCGTTGCCCAGTCCTGCGGCACACCGGCACCGATCAGGCCGTTCAGCGCCATGGTGGCACTCCACATCACGTTGGCACGTACCGCATAGTTTTCCGGTTCGGCCAGCGCACGTGGGCCATCCTCCAGCAGCGTTAACAGCAGGCCTTCGGCAAAGCGATCCTGCACCTTGGCATCGACCGGGTAAGTCAGGTATTGCTCAATGGTGTGGACAAAGGCATCCACTACGCCGTTGGCGATTTGGCGCGGTGGCAGTGAATAGGTCACCACCGGATCGAGCACGGCGAACAGAGGCTGCACCAGCGGAGAGAAGAAGTGCTGTTTGTCGCCGCTGCTTTTACGGGTGATCACCGCGCCGCTGTTGGACTCGGAGCCGGTCGCTGGCAAGGTCAGCACACAGCCCATCGGTATCGCTCTGACGATCTCGCTGCCCACGGTTTTCAGGATATGCCAAGGATCGCGATCGGCCTGGTAGTCGGCCGCTGCCGCGATAAATTTGGTGCCATCAACCACTGAGCCGCCGCCGACCGCCAGCAGGAAGTCGATCTTTTCTGCCCGCACGACTTCCACCGCTTTCATCAGCGTTTCATAGGTCGGGTTAGGCTCGATACCGGAGAACTCCTGCACGTTGCGGCCAGCCAGTGCGGTATAGACCTGATCCAGCACGCCGTTGTTCTTCACGCTGCCACCGCCGTAGGTGATCAGGATGTGGGCATCTGCCGGGATTTGTTTGCCTAATTCGGCAATCTGGCCTTTACCGAACAGGATTTTGGTTGGGGTGTGGAGGATGAAATTTTGCATTCTCGTATTCTCTTTTGTATACCCGTCGTCTTTCAAGCTGCAGCGTTGTTACCTGCACTATCTCACCCCAGTCACTTACTAAAAGTAAGCTCCTGGGGCTGAGATAGCTTGTCGCCTAGCTGCAGCTTGAAATCCATAGGGTATGGCTATAAAGGAAGCGCCAACGGCGCAAAATAACTGGAGTCTATTGTCGGTAACCTGGCCCGATCGCACAATGCACATTCCTGCCGGTGTCTTGCCTATTTCTACACTACACTGTAGAAAACGCATCTTTATGGTTATTATCCGTGTCGAATTATTCAGGCGACTAGAGGGGCTTGCTGATGGACAACGTTGAACTACGTAGCCGTATGGCGCGCCAGGCGATGCGCTTTGCCGCTGCCAAAGGCTATAGCCCAACGCCCGTACCGATGGTGAAGGTGCTGTATTCCGACGAATATTACCCGCGTCAGCCGGTGATGTATGAGCCAGGCATTGTCATCATCTTTCAGGGCCACAAGGTGGGCTACTGTGGCAGCAAGGTGTTTCAGTACGATCCGCGCAACTACCTGCTGATGACGGTATCGCTGCCGTTTGAGTGTGAAACCTTTGCCAGCCCGGAACAGCCGCTGGTGGGGCTGGCGGTCAATATCGACACCCAGATGCTACAGGATTTGCTGATCGATATCGGTGATGACGATTATCTGATGCAACCCAGGGGGGAAAGTTGCGGCGTTAACCTCTCAGTGCTTAGCGATGAAATGTTGTGCGCCACCGAACGCCTGTTGGACGTGATGGAGAAACCGCTGGATGCTCGGGTGCTGGGGCCACAGATCGTGCGTGAGCTGCTTTATTACGTGCTGCGTGGCAGTTGCGGTGCTTCGTTGCAGGAACTGGTTAACCGGCATACCCATTTCAGCCAGATCGCCAAGGCGTTACGGCGGATTGAGAATCAGTATGCCGAGAACCTCAACGTCGAACAGTTGGCGTACGAAGTGAACATGAGCGTGTCGGCGTTTCACCATAACTTCAAGGCGGTGACCAACACCTCGCCGCTGCAGTATGTGAAGTCGTATCGCCTGCACAAGGCGCGTTTGCTGATGGTGCATGACGGCCTGAAGGCCAGCACGGCGGCGATCCGCGTGGGCTACGAGAGCGCTTCGCAGTTCAGCCGCGAGTTTAAGCGACTGTTTGGCATTACGCCGAGCGATGAAATCGCCCGGCTGCGGGACAATAGCGCCATCATGCAGGGTTAACGCGTCAGTACAATTTTGCCGAATGGGCCGCGATCGATGTGATCGAGCGCTGCGGGTAACTGGTCGAAACGGTAACGCTGGTCGATGACAGGTTTGATGTCGTTGGCGTCGACGGCGCGTACCAGATCTTCCAATGCGCGGCGATGGCCGACGGCAATCCCCTGGATCTGTGGCGACTTCAGCAACAACAGGCCTGCGGGGATGGCGATTTCCGCGCTTTCCAACATGCCGATCACGGAAATACGCCCGTGGATCGCCACTGCGCGCAGGGAGTTGATCAGATTGCTGCCACCCACGGTTTCGACAATATGATCGATACCGCGATCCTGCGTCAGTTGATAGATCGACTCCACCCAATCCCCTTGCAGGCGGTGAATGCCGTGATCGGCCCCTAACGCCTTGGCTCGTAGTAGCTTCTCTTCGCTGCCGGAAGTGATAAAGACCTCTGCTCCGTGGGCTTTGGCAATCTGTAGCGCGAACAAGGCAACGCCACCGGTGCCTTGCACTAATACCGATTCCCCGGCACGCAAATGGCCGCGTTCTACCAAGGCGAACCAGGCCGTCAGTCCGGCGCAGGGCAGGGTACTGGCTTGGGCATCGTCCAAAGTGGTAGGTGACTCGCTCAGCCAGGTTTCATCGACCACTACGTATTCTGCCAGCATTCCCTGATAAGTACCGCCTGCCGTACGATAAGGCGGGGTGCGGGCATCACCGTCAGGTTTTCCGTCGATCCAGTCTGGGCTAAAGGTAGAGATCACCCGATCGCCAGGGCGAAAACGCGTGCTGTCGCTTCCCACCGCGTCTACCACCCCAGCCATATCCGAGACAGGGGTAAACGGCAGCGGCAGATCCAACGGCATAGTGCCTTCTATCACCATCTTATCGCGGTAGTTCAGCGCCACAGCGTTCACTTTCACCCGTACCTGATGAGGGCCCGGCTGTGGAATGGCGCTCTCGGTTAATTGCAGATGCTCACGCCCTACGGCGTTCATTGTCCAACGTTGCATGGTATCGGCCATGTGGTGCTCCTGATGGGTTGAAGATATCCAGAGATAATAGCGTTGATTTAAAGTCACCAGTGGCGATAATATTTATCAAGATTGTTTCCTAAAAGGCTACAAAAAATGAGCGACCGATTAAGCGGCATCTCGGTATTGGTCAGCGTGGTGGAGGCGGGCAGCTTTGCGCTGGCGGCCAACAAGCTGCATCTTTCCCGTTCGGCGGTGGGCAAAACTATCGCCCGGCTGGAACAACGGTTGGGCGTGCGCCTGTTTCACCGCACTACCCGCAGTTTGAGCCTGACTGACGATGGCGCACTGTTCTATGAGCGTTGTTTACGGGCGTTGGAGGAGATCCGCGTCGCAGAGAACTTGTTGGAAAGCGGTAAACGCCAGGTCAGTGGCCGGTTGCGTGTCTCGGTGCCGGTGCTGATTGGCCGCCAGTGTATCGCGCCGGTGCTTACCGCGTTGGCACGTGAGCATCCAGGATTGGAACTCGATCTGTCATTCAGCGATCGGGTGGTGGATTTGGTTGAGGAAGGATTCGATCTGGCGGTGCGTAACGGTCCATTGCCGGACAGCGCCGGGCTGGTGGCAAGAAGGATAGGGGATAACCGTATGACTCTGTGCGCCTCGCCGGAATATCTGGCTCTCTGTGGTATGCCGAGCAGCGTTGAGGAGCTGTTCCAGCACGATGCCATCGCTTATCGCCATGCCGCGATGATCCGTAGCTGGTTGATCCCGCTGGCAGACGGCACAACGCGAGAAGTGATGCCGAAATCCCGCTTGTTGATGGACGATTTGCAGGCGATTGCCGATGCGGCAGTGGCCGGGTTTGGCATTGCCTGGCTGCCATGCTGGCTAATCTGTGAAGACTTGTTGGAAGGCCGATTGCAGCAGGTGTTGGGGGAAGTCCCGGGGAAAGACTTTGAAGTGCATGCCGTCTGGCCGCTGACGCCGCATTTACCCTTGAAAGTGCGGCTGGCGGTGGATGCGCTGGTCAGCCACCTGCCTGTGAGGATGGCGCTATAGCCGCGCCTTTCGGCTCAGCAAGAAGAACGCGGCGCCAGCTGAGATAATAGTAAAGAGCGTGAGTATCAACATTAGGGTACTAAAACCCTTCTGGTATACGGCAAGTACCAGCGCAGGGTCTAGGTTTTGAGAGAGGCTCATATTCCCCATGACCAAACGTTGGACCAATTCGCCATTATCACTCTGCGGTTGCAGGCGAAGGAGGTTGCTGTTGACCAGAGTAGTGAGCATGGCAATGGAGATTGCAAGTGCGATACCTTCTCCAGCGACACGAGTGGTGTTAAAAATTCCAGCCGCCATGCCCGCTTGTTCTTTAGGTACCACGCTTACCGCTAGTCCATCCATCAGCCCCCAGGGAAAACCTGTTCCGATACCGATGATTAGCATGGCCAAGATCAACTGCCGGTGATCGCCGACGGGCACTTGGCTGAGCATGTACAGCCCTGTGGCTGCTAGCAGAAAACCGACGCCAGAGAGGGTTCCAGCAGTGATCCAACGGGTTAACCAAGCGGCCAGTAACGGCACCACCAGCATCGGTGCCGAAAGTGCCAGCATGACCAGGCCGCTTTGTATGGGAGAAATACCTTCAACGCCGGTCAGCCTGAATGGCAGCAGCACTATCAGAACGATGTAGCAATAGCAGGTTCCTAAAGGAAGTATCTGGACACCGATGAAACGTGGATGCCTGAGCAGGCTGAGTTCGAGCATCGGCTCCTTTGAGCGTAGCTCAATAACCACGAACGCTATCAGGCAAGTCAGCGCGCTGATAAGTATGCCCACGATCAACGATGAATCCCACCCAGCTTGTGGGGCGAGGATGATCCCGGTAGTGAAAAGCACGAGCATCGCTGAAAAACTCGCCAAACCGGGAAGATCCAGCTTTTGAGACTGCGGATTCTTGCTTTCGTGCATCTGTGAAACGGCGGCGATCAGCGCTGTTGCGGCGAGTATTGCGGTGGTAATGAAGATCGAGCGCCAGCCGAACTGTTCAATCAGCGCACCAGCAATCATTGGGCCAAATGCCAGGCCGAGGCCGAAGGTCGTTCCCAGCAGGCTAAAGGCTCGGGTTCTGTCATGCCCTTCGAACTCTTGCGCCAGAGCGGCCGAACCGCTAGCGAGTGCTGCTGCGGCGGCTATCCCCTGAATTGCCCGCAATATATCCAGCCAGACAATGCTGGTGGCACTGGCCAGAAGTAAGCTGACGATGACGAATAGCATAAGGCCCAAGGTGAATAAGCGTTTACGGCCGTAAATGTCCGAAAGCGTTCCGGCGGCCATGAGTAGGCTACCGAAACTCAACATGAACGCGTTGGTTACCCAGGCTTGGGCAGGTGGGCCGGCGTTGAAAACCTTGCTGATGGTTGGGGTGGCGACGGCACCCCCGGTGAAACTCAGCGGTAATACCAAGGCGGCTAGGCAAGTAGCACCGAGAACGTAGTAACGACCTTTTTGTAGGGAGTGATCGGAATTGTTACCCATTGCGTAATCCCTCATTTTTGTAGCAATCTGGGAAACTAAATCTATAGAGGTCGCAATGTTGAATAAATGGGTTAAAACTCCACTTATAATGAACAAAAAGGTCTTAATCCTATGGAGAGTCTCACCAGCATCCTCTCGTTCGTGAAAACCGCAGAATCGTTGAGCTTTGTCTCTGCCGCACGTGCCATAGGCATTTCCGCAACGGCGGTAGGAAAGAATGTTGCGAGGCTTGAAGGGTCTCTGAACGTTCGCTTGTTTCAGCGTAGTACCCGCAAGGTTAGTCTCACTGTTGAAGGGGAAATGTTCTACCAACGATGCCGGAAAATCCTTGATGACTTGCAGGACGCTGAGGCCATGCTGTCGCATTCGATTCAAGCGCCCCGAGGTCGTTTGCGGGTCAGTTTACCCACCATCGGGTACCGCTTTCTGTTACCAATGATGCCTGACTTTCGCAAAGCCTACCCAGAAGTTGAGTTAGAGTTGGATTTCAACGATCAACTCGTTGATCTCATCGATGATGGGTTTGATGTGGTGATACGGAGCGGTGATCTTGTGGATTCGCGGCTGATGTCGCGTAGGCTTGGGCCTTTCCGTTTTGTTCTTTGTGCCGCCCCTGGTTATCTGAAACGTAAAGGACGACCTGAGAAGTTGCTCGATCTGGAGTTGCATGATTGCCTTCGTTACCGTTTTGTCACGACAGGTAAAATCATGGACTGGACATTAACGGCAGCTCCGGAAATAACCCAGTTGCGCCTAAACTCATCCCTGACGTTGAATAACATGGAGGCAATGCTGATGGCGACCGTTGACGGGCATGGCATTGCTTACATGCCTGATTTTTTAGTCAAGGAGGCGTTGGCCGTGGGCGATCTTGAAACGTTGTTAGATACTTACACCAAGGATCAGGGGGGCTTTTGGGCGCTCTGGCCCTCCAGTCGGCATCTATCACCAAAGATTCGAGTATTTGTGGATTTTATCTGCGACCAACTTTTTAAACAGGGATAAGAGGCATCACGATATGGGTTACAGTGGCGGTGGGTAAAACCGCCACCCAAATCAGGAGGCGCGTTTTTTACGCCAAACGACCAGCATCACGCCCAGCAGTCCAACGACCAACAGCACCATCGGCAGGATCATCAGCCCAGCCATCACCTGATCTTCGTGGCGTTTCACAAGCGGGATTTGGCTAAAGGCATAGCCCAGCGTGACTACCGAGCCTACCCACAGCAAGCCGCTGAGCCAGTTAAAGATTTGAAAACGGGCGCTATTGAGGCCCGAGATACCGGCCATGGTAGGCAACAGGGTGCGTACAAATGCCAGGAAACGGCCAATCAGCAAAGCGACCAGGCCGTGGCGGTTAAACAGCATGTGCGCGCGCTGGTGGTATTGCGCCGGTAGCTGTAGCAACCAGCCTTTCACCACCGAGGTATGGCCAAGCCATCGCCCTTGCAGATAGCTGAGCCAACAGCCAAGGCTGGCGGCGACCGTCAGAATAATCAGCGTGGGGATAAAGTTCATCACGCCTTTGGCGATCAAGGCACCGGCCAACAGCAGTAAGCTATCTCCGGGCAGGAAGGAAGCGGGCAACAAACCGTTTTCCAAAAACAAGGTGGTAAAAAGGACGGCATAAACCACCCAAATCACGCTGGGATCGGCAAGTGCAGTAAAGTCTTGCGTCCACAGTGCGTGAACAATCTCTCTTAATACATCCATTCTTTATCCTGGGGTGCCTGGGCTGACTTTCTATAGGCTACCGTGCTGTTATAGCCGTGCTCACCGGTAAAAATAGGCCACACACGGCGGTGAGGCCCTAGAGCACTATATAGTGTACCGCTATTAGCTTAAGCGGACATTAAACAGAGCATAGAAAATGTGGCAAAGGCCGTAAAACTCGGAAAAAGTACAGGTGACCGTGGGTATGGCCAAGTAAAAACGCGGTAAAACCTCGCGCCTTACTGTGTGATTTTATTCTAGCCACTCGTCATCAAATGGGTCTTACGTAGGGGCGCTGCATTTGCTGCGCCCGCAGACGTTTTCCCGCAGTGATGGCGTGAGCTATTCACTCCGTTTGTGGCCAGTTGGGGTATAAATCAGCAGTTTGAGTGATGATTTTGTTAGCGTTATGGGTAGGCAATGTTATGCCAAACGACGCGCAAACACTGACAGTGACTGGGGTTGTATCATTTTTTGCTCGTCGATGCGTAATTCTTCAAATAATAATGATAACTACTATCAATCCCTGATTGGTTTGATATGATCGCACGCTGAATTCTTCCTTAAATGTTGAAATGGGTGGAGGCACAGCGTGAAAACGGCTGGCAAAATGACAAATCAAAGTGCTCAGGGCGCAGGCCGTGGGCAATGGGGCGCATTGGGGCGTAGTGTGATCGCCTCACTGGTATTGGTGGTGGGGTTGGCGGGCAACGCTCAGGCGGCTCCGGCCACTGCACCAGCAGTCGCTGAAAGCGTTGCCGCGGCAACGACACCAGCCACACCAACAGCGGTAACCCCAGTGGCGGGTACCCCGGAAAATATCACTCCGGTTAATCCTGAACCGACCATCCAACCGCCAGAAACGCGTGGTATGGACCTTTCCGTCTGGGGCATGTATCAGCACGCCGATATCGTGGTGAAAATCGTGATGATTGGCCTGGTGCTGGCGTCTATCGTCACCTGGACCATTCTGTTTGCCAAAGGCAGTGAGCTGTTTCGTTCCAAGCGCCGTCTGCGCCGTGAGCAGTTGGCGCTGGCTGACGTGCGTTCGCTGGACGATGCCTCCGAACTGGCGCAAAGCTTCTCGCAAGAGAGCATCAGTGCGGTGCTGCTGCAAGACGCGCAGAACGAACTGGAGCTGTCGGCGGCCTCTAACGACAACAACGGTATTAAAGAGCGTACCGGTTTCCGTCTGGAACGCCGCGTAGCGGCCTATGGGCGTCAACTGGGGCGCGGCAATGGCTTCCTGGCTACCATCGGCGCCATTTCACCGTTTGTCGGCCTGTTCGGCACCGTATGGGGTATCATGAACAGCTTTATCGGCATTGCCCATTCGCAAACCACTAACCTGGCGGTCGTTGCACCGGGGATTGCGGAAGCCTTGCTGGCCACCGCGCTCGGTTTGGTTGCGGCCATCCCGGCGGTAGTGATCTACAACATCTTTGCTCGTGTCATTGGCGGCCACCGTGCTCAGGTGGGCGATGTGGCGGCACAGGTGCTGCTGCTGTTGGGCCGCGATCTGGATCTGGCGGCCTCGGCCGATGCCAAACGTTCGCAGCATGCGCACCAACTGCGGGTGGGGTGAGTTATGGCGATGCGCTTAAATGAAGATCTGGACGACAGCGGCGAACTGCATGAAATCAACGTGACGCCGTTTATCGACGTCATGCTGGTGCTGTTGATCATCTTTATGGTGGCTGCGCCGCTGGCAACGGTAGATATTCGTGTCGATCTGCCCGCTTCTTCCGCTAAACCGCAGCCGCGTCCGGAAAAACCGGTGTTCCTGTCGGTGAAGGCAGACAAGCAGCTGTATGTCGGTGATGAACCGGTGACGGCGGAACAGCTGACGTCGGTGCTGGATCAACGCACGCAGTCGAATAAAGAAACCACCATCTTCTTCCAGGCGGACAAGACCGTAGATTATGAAACGCTGATGAGCGTGATGGATACGCTACGCAAATCCGGCTACCTGAAAGTTGGGTTGGTGGGGATGGAAGGCGTGGCCAAGTAATCTGAGACCCAGCCATTTCCTCTTCTTCGGGTTGCCTGACTCGAAGAAGAGGGCCTATTACCTGCTTATTTCTGCACAACTCCCCCGAATTACCACGATACTGCTGACAATCTCAATCGATTTAATCCATTGATTATTTCAACGGGCGCAGCCTGCAGCCCCCCTATGTGGTGAGCCGGTTGATGTTCTCTCGGGCTATTTAGCCACGAGCATGTGCCGCAGCGCGGGTGATTTGCTCATCGGAAGGACGCACACCGGTGTACAACACAAACTGCTCCAGAGCCTGTAAAGCGATCACTTCGGCACCGGTCACCACCTGCAAACCTTGTTCACGGGCATAGCGGATCAGCGGGGTTTCTGCTGGCAGTGCAACCACGTCGAAAGCGATCTTGGCAGCCTTGATAGTGGCCGGTTCAAAGGCCAACTGCTCGGCTTCGCTACCGCCCGCCATGCCGATCGGCGTGACGTTAATCACCATCTCAACCTGCAAATCGCCCACTTCTGGCTGCCACTGATAACCATATTGCGCCGCCAGAGCCTGGCCCGCCTGTGGATTGCGAGCAATGATATGGCCGTTCTTGAACCCGGCATCGCGCAGGGCTGCGGTGACCGCCTTAGCCATACCGCCGCTGCCACGCAGAGCAAACGAGGTGGCCGGAGGGATCTGGTATTTCGCCAGCAGTTTGGCGATGGCGATATAGTCGGTGTTATAGGCCCGCAGGAAGCCGTCGTCGTTGACGATGGTATTGACTGACTCAATTGCCGTGGCCGACGCATCCAGCTCATCAAGGAACGGAATACAGCTCTCCTTGAACGGCATGGAAACCGCACAGCCGCGAATACCCAAAGCGCGCACGCCGCCGACCGCTGCCTGAATGTCTTTGGTGGTGAACGCCTTATAGATGAAGTTCAGATCCAGTTCCTGATACAGATAGTTGTGGAAACGGGTGCCGAAATTGCCTGGCCGACCGGCCAGCGACATACACAGCTGCGTATCTTTGTTGATTTCACGACTCATGACGTGCCCTTAGCTCATTGGGAGAAATGTCCCCACTGGCGGACAAGCACCCGGTGGGGATAATCAGTTTACCTTACGCCAAAAGTCGCGTTATCAAGTACAAAATATTGCCCCCCTTCATCCCATTTTCGGGTAGACCCCAGGTCCGATAGGCAGCCCCAGCACGTACCACACCACCAACAGCAGGGTCCAGACGGCGAAGAACACCAGCGGATACGGCATGATCAGCACGTAGTAGGTGCCGAGTTTGGCGTCTTTCAGGTAGCGTTGCAGAAAGCCAAGGAATAGCGGCAGGAATGGCGACATCGGTGCCAGCGGCAGCACGGATGAGTCCGCGATGCGGAAAATCATCTGGGCGAAGGCCGGGTGAAAGCCCAACAGCATAAACATCGGCACGAAGATCGGGGCGAGGATCGACCAGATGGCGGAACCGCTGGCAATAAACATGCACAGGAAGGCGGACAGGAACATCAGGCCGAGGAACGCCGGTGCGCCGCTCATTCCGGCCGCCTCCAGCAGATCCGTCAGGCCGATGGCCATGAACTTGCCCATGTTGCTCCAGTTGAAGAACGCCACAAACTGCGACAGCGGGAACACCATGACGATAAAGCCCGCCATGTTCTTCATCGGCTCGACCAACTGGTTGGGAATATCGTCCGGGCGGCGGATGCTCTTGGTGACGACGCCGTAAGTGATGGCGACGGTGAAGAAGAACAGGATGATGATCGGCACTATGCCTTTAATAAAGGGCGAGGGGATTACCGAGCCGGTTTGCGGATCGCGCAGTGGGGCACCCTCTGGCACTACCAGTGCGGCCATCACGGCGATAAACACCAGTGCGGAGATCCCGCTCATTATCAGGCCACGGTTTTGTAATGGAGTGAGTTCCTCGAGCTTGTCTTCGGTGGTGCCTTGCCATTTTGGTAGCCGTGGCTCGATAAATTTATCCGTTAACAACGCGCCAGTGATGGTTAGTACGATCACCGAGGTGGCCATAAAGTACCAGTTATCGATCACGCTGACGTGGATTGCGCCGTCAACCGCTTTCGCCGCTTCGGTACTGATGCCGGAAAGCAGCACATCGGTGGTGACAATCAGCAGGTTGGCGGTAAAACCCGAGCCGACACCGGCGATCGCCGCCAGTAGCCCGGCAATGGGGTTACGCCCGACGGCCAGGAAGATCAACGCCCCCAGCGGCGGCATCACTACCAGCGCGGCATCGGAGGAGATATGGCTGAAGAAAGCGATAAACAGCACCATATAGCTGGCGTAGCCGGCGCTGACGTGTGAGGCCATTTTGTACATCAGCGCCTGTAACAGGCCGACCTTTTCCGCCAGACCGGCACCGATCACCAGCGCCAGGATCGCCCCCAATGGTGCAAATCCGCTGAAGTTGTGAATGATATTGGGGAGGATCCATTGTATTCCCTCCACGCTCAGCAGATTTTTTACCTGGATCATTTCCCCGGTGGCTGGGTTTTTCACCACCAGGCCCAACCAGGAAATGAGCGCGGTGGCGAGCATTAACACCACGATCAAATAAACGAATAACAGGAAGGGATTGGGGATTTTATTACCGATACGTTCTACCCAGTAAAAAATACGCCCGGGGCTTTTATTGGCGGATGATGCTATCTCACTCATGATATTACCCTCTTGTCCGTCATCAGATTTTTATAGTTTTATGGGTCGCTATGGAGTCCTGGCTCGGAACGGGAGCCAGAACGGTCGGGATTTACTTCAGTGGGGAAGGTTTCACCCCCGCAGGGATGGGGCATTGATATGGGTGTTCGGCACGTTGCTGGCGGAATTCCTCGCGGCAGGCGTTCAGTAAGGCGTTATCGCTCAGTAAAGCGACGGCGGTAGCGGCCATCACTTTACCGGCCAGGCACATGCCCTTATGGGCTATTGAGGTGCGGCCCTGGGCGACCAACTGCCAGGTATGCAACGGCGTCCCCAGAGCAAAGCAGGGGCTGAAGCACTGGGCCGTTGGCGTGACCCAACTGACGTCGCCGACGTCGGTAGAGCCGTACAGAATTTCTTGTGACTCCAAGTAGGGAGCGACCTCGTCCATCAACACCTTATCGCCCAACTGCCGTACCCATTCCTGCCCAGCCACTCCACCAGTACGTGAAATGTTCAGCTTGGCATTACGCAGGTCGTCTTTACTGAGCGTTTGGCGGATCTCCGTGGCAAAACGCCGCTCTTCGTCGCTGTAATCCGGCAAGCCGAAATCGCACACGTACTGATACATCGCCTGTTCCAGGCGGCGATTGGGGACGTAGTTGGAACAGGCTTTTTCAAAGTGCACCGTCATCTGAGTATCAGTCATCAGCGCAGCGCCTTTGGCCACGTTGACCAGGCGCTGGTAAATATCCTGCACCTGATCGAGCTGTGGAGCGCGCACCAGGTACAACACTTCTGCATCGGCCTGCACCACGTTGGGGGAACTGCCGCCGGTATTGGTGACCGCATAATGCAGCCGGGCTTCCTGCACGATATGTTCACGCAGAAAGTTGGCTCCGGTGTTCATCAGCGTCACGGCATCCAGCGCGCTGCGGCCGAGATGCGGCGAGTTGGCCGCGTGGGCGGCGACGCCCTTGAAGCGGAACGCAGCCTGAATATTGGCCAGGCTGCTGGTATTGAACATGCCGCTGAAGCCTTCCGGATGCCAGGTGAGGGCGGCATCCACATCGGCGAACAGTCCTTCACGCACCATAAAGGTTTTACCAGAGCCGCCTTCTTCCCCTGGGCAACCGTAAAAGCGTATCGTGCCGGTTAACTGTTGCTGTTCCATCCAGGCTTTAACCGCAAAGGCCCCGGCCAGTGCGGCGGTGCCGAGCAGGTTATGCCCACAGCCGTGACCATTGCCGTTTTCCACCAGCGGAGACGGGGTGGCACAGCCCGCATGCTGGCTCAGACCGGCCAATGCATCGTATTCACCCAATAAGGCGATCACCGGATGGCCGCTACCGAAGCTGGCGATAAACGCCGTTTCAATGCCGCCAACGCCGCGTTCAACCTCAAAACCCTCTTGTTCCAAGGCGTTTGCCAGTAGCTCGGCTGAGTGGATTTCGGTAAAGCGGGTTTCCGGGTGATCCCAGATCTCATCGCTTAAGGCACTGAAATGGGCCTGATGACTATCGATGTAATGGTGGATAAAAGAGACCAGTTCCGGTTGTTTCATACTGCGCTCCCAAAAGTCGGTAGGTTCAGTGCCAGGGTAGCCAGCGTTTTTACCGCCACGGTGAGTACCTGCTCGTCAAAGTCGAATTTCTCGTTGTGATGCCCGGCGCTGAGTTCGCAACCGAAAATCACATAGGATGCTTGCCCACCGTGAGATTTCACCCGTTCCATCATGTAGGTGGCATCCTCAGAGCCTGCCGCCTGCTCGCGGCGATCCACCACTGAACCAAGCTCGCTGATGCTGAGTGCCTGGCGATGGATGTAATCCACCCAAGGTTGCGTCGGCTGGCTGCTTTGCGCCGCGCCCATCAGGGTGATGTCGTATTCCACCCCCTGCATGGTCGCGGCCCCTTGGATGACGTTGAGCGCCTGTTGATAGACAAACTCGTTGATCTCATTGGTGGCGCCGCGTGTCTCTACCTTCATAAAGGCGCTGTCTGCGATGACGTTACGGCCGGTGCCCGCCTGCAACACGCCAACGTTGATACGGGAGCTGCCTTCACTGTGGCGGGGGATAGCATATAGCCCAACGCTGGCATGAGCTGCCGCCAGCAGGGCATTGCGGCCATCCTCCGGTTTGGCCCCAGCATGGGAGGCCACGCCACGGAAGGTGACGTCCAGCTTGGTGGTAGCCATAAAGCTGTCGCTGCCGCACACCAGATCCCCGGCCGGTACGCCGGTGCCGATATGCACGGCGGTAAAGAAATCGACGTCATCGACCACGCCGGCTTCCACCATCGATTTGGCTCCACGGGTGCCTTCCTCGGCCGGTTGGAAGATCAGCTTGATGCGGCCATGCAGCTGTGGCTCCAGGCTCTTGAAAACGCGCGCCAACCCTAGGCCGATTGTGGTATGCCCATCGTGCCCGCAGGCGTGCATCATGCCGCTATTGCAGGAGGCGAAGCCTTCACGGAATGGCAGATGGTCGGGATGTAGCAGTTCATTGAGATCGAGCGCGTCCATATCGACGCGAAAGGCGATGGTGGGGCCTGGGCGGCCGGTATCCAGCGTGGCGACAATGCCGGTAAAACCGCCGGAGAAGAAGGGCAGCCATTTCGCCTGGGCACCTTGTTCGATGGCGCGTTGTTCTTGCGCCGCCAGGATTTGTGCAGAGGGTAGCCCCATACGGGCTTCGGCGTTGATCACCTCGCGGCCGAGTTGCAACTGATAACCTAACCGATCCAACTCTTCCGCCACCAGTGAAGCGGTACGAAATTCAAGCCAGCCGGATTCGGCATAGTGGTGGAAGTCACGGCGCCAGGCTTGCAGTTGCGGGTACAGTTCGGTCACCAACGTTGAAAGCGGAGTGTTCATAGCAGTTTTCCATTAGTTATCACGCCTTGAATAAAACTCAGGCAGCAGTGAAGGTCAGACAATTAAATTAAAATTGAATATTTACGTAATTAGTTGCTAAAAGACGTGAATGGCGCTTATTGAGCGCGATACTGCGTTTAAATAAGCGAAATGATGATTGGGTTATTTATTATGTTTTTTTCGAATGTACACAATGGTATCGGGTTAAATAAGATGCCAATATCTTGCTACTGATAAACAACGGTTATCGCCAATCGCCTATGCCAGCCTCGATAAAATTGCACCAGTTACGCGCCTTTGTGGAAGTCAGCCGCCAGGGCAGTATCCGCGCCGCCAGCCGTACCTGTAACCTTTCCCAGCCTGCGTTGACCAAGTCAATTCAGGAACTGGAGGAGGTGCTCGGCGCCAAGCTGTTTGTCCGCCGCAGCAAAGGGGTGGTCTTAACCGACTGCGGTGATAACTTTTTTCAGCATGCCAGCCTGATCCTCGAAGAGCTGCGGGTGGCGCAGGAGGATATTCAGCAGCGGTTGGGGCTAGCGGGCGGCTCGGTCAATATCGGTGTCGGTGGCAGCGTTGCCCGCACGGTAATGCCGAAAGTGATCACCCAGTTTCACCGCGAATATCCCAATGTGAAGGTGCGCATCGTGGAGGGGCAACTGGTCTCGATGATCCCGGAGTTACGCCAGGGGGAACTGGATTTTACCATTAATACCTACTACCCCAGCAGCATGGACAATGAGTTGAGCTTTGAGCGGCTGATGGAAAGAGAATACAAGGTGGTGGTGCGCAAAGGGCACCCTTGTGAGAACGCCCGCACGCTCAAGGAGCTGCAACATTGCGATTGGACTATGCCAACCCCCAATGGCAGCTACTACCGCCTGCTACATGAACTGTTTGGTGATATGGGGATGGCACCGGCGATCAGTGTCACCTGCGAAACCTTTATGGCCTGTACCAGCCTGGTGGCGCAGAGTGACTTTGTCAGCATTCTGTCGGTTGATGTGATCTCCGATCCTATCCTGGGCCGTCATCTGGTCGCGTTAGAATTGGATGAAGCCTTACCACAAGCTACCTTCTACCTGATCCAACGAAAGGATATGACGCTCACGCCGATGGGTGCCTACCTGGCCCGCCTGTTCAGGCAGCATTGCCGGTAGCAGCCTATCCGTGGTGCCGTTAGCGGCGAATACAGACGATCAGAGGATTAGTAAATCCTTTGATAATAATGGCATTTCTATCTAAATCCCTGATCTTTGAGTAAAACCCGATGCCCGGGGTTTGCGGTAACACTCTGTTCTGCCAAAGGTCTGCTGGCGTATTATCCGTGGGGTGGCTCTCTGTACGGGTAAAGACGATTTCGTTCACATTTTCCAGCTCTGACGGGGCAACGGTAAAGTAGACTGTCCTTCTCAGGATATAGTCATGGCCCTTATTCTTGATTGAGCCGGAAAATTTCAAAATCCCATCATATGCCGACCTAAAAATGACGTCGACATGGGTGTTGACCTCGACTTCGTCAGCTTCATTGATTCTGAGGTGCGCGAACAGCTGAGCATCACAATGGAACGGCTTGCGGGACTGCACCTGATAAATATAAAAAAGGGTTGAACAAAAACTAATAATCAACAGCAGGGCTACGACGATTTTTTTCATATTATTACTCTACTGTTTTGTAATTTAAACAATTTTTATAACTGGTGGCATCAATTTTACTACAGGCAGCGAGCAGCCGAACTCTGAAACGGTCGTTATTAGGGTGTGCCTCTGCATAAAAAACATCCAGATCCTCCCGCGAACAGTCTATGCCTTCCGCTGCTATCTCCTTGACGATTTTAGCCGTAAACTCTTGATTTGGCTTGTCGTCATTTAAGTTATAGATACTGCATTTTTCATGAGTCACCACGAAGTTCACGCTCTCTTTTTGGTTGTGTCTCAGCATTGTCGTGCCAGTTACCGTGGTCAGTAACAGTAAAAGAGCAAGTATGTAGATTATCATCTTGTGTTTTTTTAACGACAAATAGATAGATTGATGTTCTCCTTGCTCAGTCATTGTCGGCGGTAGGGTTTCTGATGAGGTGTGAGATTCTTCAGTGACAGGAACCCTGGAGACCGGTGCTTCTTCTGTGATCCCCTGCTCCGATTTTTGTATCGGATGGATTTCCGCATCCATTCTAAAACCGACGCGGGGAACGGTGGAAATTATATCCTTACTCACGCCGAGATTAGTGAAGGCTTTGCGTAGCTCACTAATATGGTTATTCAGGCTGGCATTAGACGGTGAAAAGCCATAGTCCGCCCAGACATTTTTTAGCAGGTCATCGCGAGCAAGGTTAACTCTATTGTTGTTGATCAACTCACTGAGTAACCGGGTTGCTGGCTTTGATAATTCAACAGATTGCTGAATGTCGTTTTTAACCGTCAATATTCTATTGTCAGGATCAAAGATAATATTAAGGTTTATTATATATTTCATGGCGATAACCGAGCATCCTTGGTGTTAGTGTTGAACTGCGTCCAGTGATAAGAATAGTCTTAATGGCTTGACTGTGCGTAGGAATTTAGTTGTAACCCGCTACCCTAGTCAACCCTGATTTGAACTATTTTTTCAGCAATAATAACTAGTTGAATTCAAGACAGTATTACCTACTCGCTTATCGGTTTTTTTTTGCCCCAAACGGAATTAAATATATTAAAATTGATAATTTTTAGTCATTAAATCTAATTTTTATCTATTAAGTAGGTTATTTTGCTTGTTCACTATCTAGTCATTAAGATTTATCGCAACGCCAAACCACTGGCGAAAGCGTTTAAAGAGTGTACGTAACGGTGAAATCGGTAACGAGCCAAATGCCAACAACAAAGTGACGGTGTCCTTCAATGGTAACCTCGCTGCCGTCGCAGACCCTTGGATATTGGGGGCTAGCCCCGTCATTGAGGATGCTAGCGGTCCTATTAAGCTGACTGGGCCAACCACCATCCAAAAGCTGCCAAAAAGCATAATCCCCTGAACTTCAGTGCCTATCTGCAGGGGGATGGTGCGTCTGCCACTGTTACCAAAGGCTAATTCAAGGCGGTTGCCGGCCTCACTTTAGCTGACCAGTCATCGGCTACGTCATTATAGGCATAACCTATTTTTGGCATGCGGAGGTATCCGCATCTCTTGTTTGGGGGTGTTAGCGTCAAGGATGATTTGTCATATAAACGAAACCCATATTATCGCGTGTTTTCATGCCGATTTATAAGGAACTAAAATGACACCACATATTGTTATCACTATTCAGGATAGCAACCGTTATTTTGCTCTGGGCATTCAACATATTTTGCAGGACTATTTTTTAGCTAAAGGCTGTACATGGAGTTTTGTGCCGGTTGCGCCTGGGATAACGATCGACCTGATGGTTTGTGTCAACCCCTTTGGCTGGTCTTCGCGGTTCAATTCTCGCCGGGAAAATCCGCAGAACCGGCGGCTTGGGACGATTATCATAAATGATACGGCTGGTGAGAATAAAATACGTCAGCATGAACTTGCGCTATTAGGTCGCAAGGAACGGCCTGATGCCGTGGTGCGTCTGGTTGAGGAATTGTTTGAGCAGGCAAGTCAGTCGTCTTTGACAGACGATACGGTAAGTGTGTGTCGGCATTTGCATCTGACCCCGCGTGAGCGCGACGTTCTGCAAGGGATCTCACAGGAATTAACACCTGACGAGATCGCGAGCAAACTTTCGCTTAACGTCAAGACAGTCAGCACCCATAAACTCACGGCGATGCGCAAGCTGGGCTTCAAGCGTAATGGCGAATTATATTACTGGCTGCTGCAAGGTGGCCTGTGGTTGGGAAATAGCACGCGATAAACCAAATACAGCTGCCAGCGACGCAAGCGGTGGGAGATCAGAGCCTTTTGTTGAGCCCTGTGGCCGTTTAGGGGAGGATTGGGCTCGCATAATTCCTAATTATGCCGGTTGGTTTTTGCCGTATTGTTTTTTCTCAATGCTTACGACACTATCTCAGGCAAAATTCACTCGGGATGAGAGTGAGCACTGGAGATAAGTAAGGATATCGATGAAAAAACTCATAGTAGCCGCGGTGGTCTCAACCCTCGCTGGTACCAGCCAGTTCTCACTGGCCTCTTCCGATGAAACTGGCTGCCGCTGGAGCGACTATTGCGCAATGGGCGGTGTGCCTTACCTGGCCGCTGATAATGATACCCGCGTCAATCTACTGATGCTGGCGGCGGGAATGCGTAATTTACCCGTGGCGTTGTCGTCATTGCCGCAGGATATCAGCCGCAGTAGAGGCTACCAGTTTGGCGTATTTCCTGGTGAAGCAGCGCCTGCAACCGATCAGACCACCACACCAGGCCAGACAGCCGTGCCGCAGGAAGACCCACTCGATGCGCTAGCATTAAGCCTGGGCATTAAACCTTCGGGGTTAACCGGCTTTTCAGCCGAATATGAAGGCCGCTGGATCTCTAATAATCCGCTGTCACTCAGCCAATTTTTCCAGACCTTGTTGGACGACCAGCAGTTAGATCAGGCCGAACGCGATTTACTGGCGTTGCGCCGGGCCAAAATTTACCGGGGTGAAGCGCAGCCGGAGCAGTTCTTACCGCTGATGGCCAACTATGCCGCAGGGTCTCATGCGGCGGCGTTCAGAGATTACCTCACCAGTGCGGAACAGTTTTATCAGGGGCAGTTTGCCGATGCGGATACTGGGTTCCAACGGCTTAAAGAGTCGGATCAACCATGGGTAGCCGAAACCGCCGCTTATATGCTGTTCCGCGTGGCCTTGAACCAGATCACTGAAAATGCCACGGATCAGTACGGTATGTTCGATCCGCAGCGGGCTAATAAAGAGGCGGGCGCTCTGGCATTGCAACGTGCGCAGGCCTATCTGGCCGCTTACCCCAAAGGTGAATATGTGGCTTCCGTGCAGGGATTACAGCGCCGGGTGAATTGGTATCTGTCCGACTGGCCACGATTGGCACAGCTGTATGAAACCGAGATCGCCGCCGCCACCGATATCAATACGCTTGGCGCGATGATTGATGAAGGGGATCAAATCCTGCTGAGCCGCAACATTCCTTATGACAGCGCAGAGCAACCCTTTGTCAGCAGTGCCGATGCCCCGTTGTTGACCTTCACTCAAACCATGAAGTGGCTGCGTAAATACAATCTCGATAACCAGTCGATGCCGAAAGTGAGCGATGAGATGCTGCAGGGGTACAAACCGATGTTTGTTGCCGCCAATCAGTTGCCGCTCTGGGAATATATGCATAATGCCTGGCTGTTCTATCAGCAAAAGGATTATGCCGCGGTCACCAGGGCGATCCAGCCAACGGCACAGTTGGCAGCGAACGATCTCATCGCGTTCAGCCAACAGATCCTCTACGGCGATGCCCTGGTGATGCAGGAAAATTGGCAGGGTGCCGAAGCCCATTGGCGTCATCTGCTTGGCATGAAGCTTGCCCCTTATCAGCAACAGTATCTGCAGCAGATGTTGACCACCGCCTTGGTGCAGGAAAATAAAACTGCCGCTATTTTTGCCCCTGACAGCCCAATCAATAGCCTGCGTTATCGCTCCGTGGTGCTCAAAAGCCTGGCCAACAAAGCGTTGCTGCAACAGCAAGCCGCGGGCGCACCCAATGACGAAGAAAAGACCATCGCTCTGCATACGCTGCTGTTCAAGGATTTGATGGTAGGCGACTACCAGGGGTTTATTGACGACAGCCAACTGAAAAAAAATATCAAGCAGACGCCTGACCCACAGGTATTTGGCGATGTCGCACTCAGCGTTTTCGATTGGGATGGCAGTCGGACCGAGCCTGGCTATTTCTGTGCTTCTTTAGACGCTAACGTTGCCGTATTGGCGAAGAACAAGACCGATGCGCACGCCATGAACTGTGTGGCAGAGTTCTTGCGTACCACCTTTGCCGATATCAGCACCGAAGCGGAAATGGGGGGTAATGAACAGCTGGATGACCTGGCTGGGGCCGAACTGGGTAAAGATAAAGCGCACGGCAGATTAAAATATTATCAGCAAGTGATCGCCGATCCCAAGGCCGAACCGGAAGATAAAACCTATGCGCTGTACCGGGCGGTGATGTGTTTCTCACCTTCCGGCTACAACAGCTGCGATCGGCAGGAGATCTCGCAAAAAACTCGCCAACGTTGGTTTAACCTGTTGAAGAGCCAGTATAAAGGTAACCAATGGGAACAAAAGCTCAAATACTATTGGTGACGCGGTTATTGCTGCTGCTGTGGTTGCCGGTCTTTGCAACCGCCGCAGCGGCGGATAACGCAGCTGGCCGGTATGTCAATGCGCATAATTACCGCGCATTCTGGCTTTGGTCCGGGGTTTGGCCGCAGCCTGCGTTGCAGCAGGCCGATCTGCTCTATCTCCATCAGGGTGAAATCGTGAACGGCCGCCAGGGCGCTCGTTTTCTGAAGTTAGGGCTGCCGCTGAGCAAGCTCCAGGCACCCGCCGTCTGGATCACCGTACGTGTTGCTACTCTGGACATGTCCGACGAAGTATTGGCCTCGGCGGTGCGTCTGCCTGCCCGTTGGGCAGCGGCAGGCAATCGGGTGGTAGGGCTACAGATCGACTTTGACGCGGCAACCTATCAACTGGATAAGTACGCGGAGTTTCTCGACAAGCTGCGCGGTCGGTTACCTAAAGAATATGCTTTGGGCGTGACTGGCCTGCTCGATTGGGCAAAGACCGGTAACGTCAGCCAGTTGAATGCGTTGCCAATCGATGAGTTGGTGATCCAAACCTATCAGGGGCGGCGTACGGTCACGGAATATGAACGCTATCTCCCCGCGCTGCTTAAGCTACAAATCCCCTTCAAAATCGGTCTGGTGCAGCAGGGCGACTGGAACTCCGAATGGCAACGGCGGCTGGCCACATCGCCTTATTATCGCGGTGAGGTGGTTTTTTTGTTGAATACGAGCCTATAGTTGTTAATTTTATGCAAGTATATCAATTGGATAACCATATTATTTGCTTATGCTAGTATGCAGAACTTAACTGGTCTAGAATAGGTATGAATCGAACGATTTATACCTATTTGAACGACTGAGGAGATTGCCATGATTAGCTTTACGGCCAACCAGGCCAAAACCCAGTTTGGCGAGATGATAACTAAAGCTCAGCGTGAGCCGATCAGCATCACCAAAAACGGTAAACCTTCCGTAGTGGTTATGTCTGTTGAGGATTACAACGAGTTTGAGGCGTTGAAACTGCAAAGCTTGCGCGCCAAGCTTGCGCGCTCCATTACTCAGGCAGAGGCTGGCCAGTTGCATGAGGGTGATCAGGTATTTGACGAGTTGATGAAGGATCTCTAATGGCTAACTACAAACTGACTGACGATGCGCGAGAGGATTTGCGCGAATTAAAGGCATTTTCTCTGAGGCAGTTTGGAACGTTGACAACAAGGGAATACTTGGCTGGTATGCGTGCCACTATGCAGCATTTGGCTAATATGCCGGGGATGGGCACTAATGAAGTTGAAAGTTTAGGGTTGGATATATGGAGTTTTCCGTATATGAGCCATACGATCTATTATCAACGTGCCGCTGATGGAATTTCTATCATCGGCGTTGTTCACCAGAGTCGCCTACCAACGTTGTTATTAAATCGTCGGATATGAACATAGGAGGAAGGAACTCTCTTTGCCTGTTATTTTGCGCTCCTGTTTTGCAGACTATTTATGTAGGGGCGCTGCATGCTGCGCCCGACCAAACCCCGTTCCAGCCTTTAATCCCACCACTAAACACTGACTAAACAACCGGGGATTTTACCCGTGTTTAGTAATGCCATGGCGCTGGGCTTGATTGCTTTCACAAAAGCATCACGCAACCGCTGCGCGGCCGGTAAAGTCGCTTGATTGAGTCATATCTCCGCTATAAATTGATCTGCATCGTTTCACTAAAACGATACAGATTATGTCAGAGGTTCTATTTAACGTATTGATTATGCGGTGATTTAACGGATTGTCGTCCATAACGTCACCGATTAACGTCAGCACCGGAGGGGGGAGCGAAAATATGGCCAATATTCGTGATGTCGCACATCTCGCCGGTGTTTCCGTGAGCAGCGTTTCCAACGTGTTAAATGGGCGCAGTAATCAAATGCGCCCGGAAACCCGGCTGCGTATTGAACAGGTGATGCGTGAATTGAACTATCAGCCAAACAGAGTGGCGCAGCAGTTGAAAACCGGGCATGCCCGGATGATCGGTCTGCTGGTTCCCTCGATCGTCAACCCCAGCTTTTCTGCCCTGGCTCGCGAGGTTGACCTGGCGGCTAAAGAACACCGCTACCGGGTGCTGTTGGGCAACACCTATCGGCAAGAAGATGAAGAGCGCACCTTTATCGAAGATATGTTCGCCCATGGGGTGCGCGGCATTATCGTTGCGGCGAGTGATATCCGTAAGACCCATTTCGCACAGGCTGCCGAAATGGGAATGATGATCGTCAACTACGATAGCCGGATGGCGGGGAGCTTCACCGCTGATGCCCGGTTATTCGATAGCGTCTCAATGGACAACGTAGAGGCCGGGCGGTTGGCGGCTCAACACCTGATCGAACGCGGTTGCCGCAATATCGTCTTTGCCACCGAGGCCAGTCTGACCATGAGCCGCAGCCATAAGATTGAAGGGTTTCTCACCGTGGTGCGTAATCATCGCCTGCCCGCTCAGCAGCGGGTGATAGAAGGCAAAGCCAGTGGAGAGTATGGCGATACCGAGATGGCCGAACTGGGCTTTACCTTGGCCGCTCAGGTAATGGCTCTTTCTCCACGCCCGGATGGCGTGGTTGCTATCAACGATGCTCTGGGTATCGGCCTGTTGGCGGGGCTGCGGGAAGCGGGAGTGGCGGTGCCTGGTGAGATATCGGTGGTGGGTATCGACAATATTCCGCTCTCGGGGCTGGTGTGGCCCGCACTGACCTCCGTCATGCCACCGCTTGCCGAGATGGCCCAATTGATGGTGGAGCGCTTATTGCAACGCGTGGGGGATCCTACATTAATCCCTGAAGAGTTTATTTTCCCGCCGACGTTAGTCAGCCGCCAGTCGGTAATAACTATTACGCCATAACGCAAATAGTGTAACGAGAACGATTAAATAGCATTGTTTATTATCAGGTAAATATACCTGTATCCATCAGGCATGCCTGTAGCAGATTATTATTCCGATTAACAACATTGGAAGTATTCTATTATGCAAAAAAGAACGCCTCAGGAAATTGAACGCAGTGCCATTAGGAAAATGACGCTGAATATTGTCCCGTTAATGATCTTATTATACTTTCTGGCTTTTTTGGATCGTAATAATATGGTCTATGCGGCAATTGCTCTGGAAGATAGCCTGGGGTTAACCGCCTCGGCCTTTGGCTTTGCCTCTGGGATATTCTTTATCGGCTATTTTATGTTTGAAATCCCCAGTAATGCGGGAACCATCAAGTTTGGGCCGCGTATCTGGTTTGCCAGGATCCTTATCACCTGGGGGATATTTGCCGTGTTGATGGGTTTTGTCCGCACGCCGATGGAGTTGTATATCTGTAGATTTATGCTGGGAGTCTGTGAGGCGGGCTTTTTCCCCTCGGTTGTCTATTACTTCACGGTGTTTTTCCCGGAGAAGTACCGCACCAAAATCCTCGGCATGTTTATCATCGTACAGCCGTTGTCGAACGCTATCGGCTCACCGATTTCCGGGCTGATCCTTAACATCCAACATGGCTGGTTTGGCCTGGAGCCCTGGCAGTGGCTGTTTATCCTCGAAGGCATTCCACCGGTGATTATTGGCCTGTTTATCCCTTTTATTATCAAGAACTCACCAAAAGATGTGGGCTATCTCGATGTGGAAGAGAAAGCCTGGCTGATGGACAACGCCACGCGCAGCAAATCGGGTTCCAAGGTCAAGCTGTCTGATTTCATGCAGGGCATAAAAAATAAAAAGTATCTGTTATACGCCATGTTGAATTTTGGCATGGTGTGCGGGATCTACGGTTTCGGGATGTGGCTGCCTTCCATTATCACAGCTATCTCTGGCGATGATATTTTCCACGTAAGTCTGATTGCTTTTATTCCCTATGGCTTGGCCGCTCTGCTGGTTTATCCGTGGAGCCTGTGGGCCAGTAAAAGCAAAAAAATCGGCGTGTTTGCCGGTATCAGTATGATTGTCGCCGCCTTTGGCCTGATAGGTGCCGTGGTGTTCTTTAACTACAACGTATTTGTTGCGCTGATGTTCCTGAGCGTTGCTGCGATAGGTATCTATACCTCGGTTCCTTCATTCCTTTCCATGCCCGCCAATATTTCTACCGGGGCGGCGGCAGCGGCCGGACTGGCGGTGGTGAGCTGTATCGGTAATATCGGGGGTTTTGTCGCGCCTTATGTGGTCGGGTTATTAAAGGACGTCACTAACAGTAATACTTCGGGGCTGATTTTCCTGTCGCTGTGTTTATTGGTTACCGGATTGATATGCATTTTTTACTGCGCCAAACAGCGTGAAGGCGTTATTCGCTCATAACTGGTTTTATCTGCAAATAATCGAGAGGCAATAAAATGGGAAATCTAACGGGTAAGAAAGTGTTTATCACCGGAGCCGAGCAGGGGATTGGCAAAGCTACCGCAGAGCAGTTGATTAACGCCGGGTGTGACATCTACATCCACTATTTCAGCGGCGAAGAGGGGCCAAAGGAACTGGCTGAGCTAGCCCATTCACGCGGTCAACGCGCCGCCTATGGTTATGCTGATTTAACCGATACCGCAGATACTCAGCGATGCGTCGCTGCCGCCGCCGAGTTTTTGGGGGGGATAGACATACTGATCAATAACGTGGGCGGCATTATCGCCCGTAAATGGCTCGGTGAGATCGACCGCCAATTCTGGCAGACGGTGATTGATGTCAATATGACGACCATGCTGAACGTCACGCAAAGCGCGCTACCTTACTTAAAAAGCGCCAAGGACGGAGCTAGCGTCGTCAATCTGGCCTCACTGGCTGGCCGTGCTGGCGGGCATTCTGGTTCACTGGTTTACTCCATGGCCAAAGGGGCGGTATTAACCTGGACCCGTTCCCTGGCTGCGGAACTGGGTGAACATGGCATCAGGGTCAACGCCGTAGCGCCGGGACTTATTCTTGGCACTCGCTTCCATAACCTGCATACCAGCAAAGAATCTGCCGATGAAACCATCCACGGCATCCCCCTTGGCCGCGCGGGGAGCCCGGAAGACGTTGCTCGGGTGATTAAATTCCTCGCCTCGGAATATGACGGCTTCGTCTCTGGTGCCACCATCGATATCAACGGCGGTATTTACCGTATGTGATCCTACTCAGCCGCTGATAAACCGCAACCGATTCATCATGCTGTACCCGTTTAGATGATAAATGGTTAGCCGGAGATCGCGGCTCCCCTCTCCCCCAAAAGGAGAGGGAGCTGGTACGAAGCTGTGGTCAGGTATGGGAAGCAATCTGTAACACCCACAACCGGGCTCAAACGTAGGGGCGCTGCATGCTGCGCCCACCTGCCTTCACTACGGGAAAACTATGATCAAAGCCGATATTATTCATCCGCAACTCTTGGGTGCCCTGGCGCTGTGCGGGCATAAAACCCAGATCCTCATCGCCGATGGTAACTATTCGTTCGTCACCAACTCGTCGAAAGAGGCCACCATTGTCTATCTGAACCTGGCCCCAGGAATGATCGCCAGCAGCGTGATATTAGATAAAGTGCTCAAGCACATTAACGTGGAACACGCCTCAATGATGGCCTGGCCGCAGGACTTCACCAACACCATCGCTACCGAATATCAGCAACTGCTGCCTGACGGTTGCCCCATCGATTACCTCAACCGCGAGGCTTTCTATCATGCGGCAAAATCACAGGAGACATTACTGGTGATCGCCAGCGGTGAGATGCGGCGCTTTGCCAACCTGCTGCTGACCGTGGCACCGGTGTCGCTGGCTGATTGAATGCGGATTATCTTTGCGGGAGGGAGCCTCTGTTGGCTACTGACAGAAACTGTCAACAGTGCAGGTTACTCTTGGTTTTTGCGGGTAGGAAAATCCTGAAAATTGCCCCCATTACTGACAAGGACACTCCGATGATACGTGCTATTACTCTCCTGACTGAAAACTTTTCCGATTGGGAAACCGCTCTGATCAACTCGACGGGGCGTGGGTACTTCGGTTTTGACTGCCGTTTTGCTACTCCTGGCGCAGCCCAGGTCACCTCTTCAGGTGGCATGCTGGTTTCCCCTCATCTGGCAATAGAAGCCATTCAGCCTGATGAAGTCGATCTGCTGATTGTCTGCGGGGGCACCATCTGGCAAACCGCACAGGCGCCGGATATCACCGCCTTGGTTGCTGCGACTTATCAAAGTAACGCTATCGTCGCGGGGATTTGCGATGGCACTCGCGTTTTAGCGCAGGCGGGCGTGCTTGATGCGGTCCACCATACTTCTAATTCGGCAGAAAACCTGTTGAGTCTGAACTATGGTGGTGCGCAATACTATCAGGATGTGCCTTATGCCATCGCCGATCGGCGCGTTATCACGGCACCGGGTACCGCGCCGGTCAGCTTTATGGCCGTAATCCTGAACACTTTAGGTCTGGGGGATGAAAACCTCAATACCTACCTTACGATGCATGCTGCGGAGCACCGCAAGCCAGGCTAGCCCACTGTTATAAATAGTCTCCGAGAGCCATCTCACGTGGAGACAGGCTCTCTCTGGCCGAGGGTGTCTGGTTGTTTGTGCGCAGACAAAGCAGCATAAGGGCGGTCTTTTCTCTGCCGTACCACTAACTGTGCAGGAGAAATGAGACTGGTTTCTGCGGGCACCTTTGGTCGTAGTGGCAAACGTGGCAGATTGATTGACGACCGTTCGTTCAGATAGTGTCCTCCCCCCTGCAGCAGCCATTGATACAGCTCCTGATTGCATCTGAAATTGAGTTTGCGCATGGCGTTCTGCTTATGGGCATTGGCGGTTTTATTGCTGATTTGCAAATAGTTGCCGGTATCCTGCCCATTCATTCCCATGTGTATACAGCGCAACACCTCCTCTTCCCGCGACGTCAACGGAGACATACATGTGCAATCGTGGCTTGATGATGCTGGCGATGCGAAGGGCGAAAACAGCACGCTATCCAACCGCTCGTATAATGAGGATAACGGCTGGTGGCGGTACAGCGCCCTGGTATGACATTGTTCGCAATGCACCCTTGGCTTGAGCTGGTTTTTGTTGCGCCCCTGCTCAGTGATAAAGAACACCATCGGATGATTTTTCCGCTGATGTAAGCGGTAATGCCATGGGTAGCTAGTGACCAGATCGCCCAGGAAAATGATGTCGATATCGCTGCCAACCTGTGTTTCCTCAAGCAGACGGATGTCCTGCTGACGGGCCTGAAAATAGGCTTGCAGCCCCAAGCCCAGACCATAGGTAAAATAACGGTCAGCATCGATTATCATGATGGACAGAGGTTGTTTCATGGCATGAGTTCCTTTCAACCGGCGTGTCTGCCTTACGTGGAACACCGTGGCAGACACGGGATAGATAAATGTCAGTAGAAAAAAATCAAACACAAGTCAGAAGGGGGCTGCGTATTTAGCCTTCCACCGCAACGGACTGCGCTTCCCTTTTTTCATGATGTTTAGGTGATGGCGATGGTTCAGCAATATACCAGCGTAAACTGTTATTGAGAGCGCCAGAGGTAACATAAGCTTTTTTGTTTTCAACTAATCGCAGCAGATAGTAACGAGCAAGGTATATTGTTGTCTCGGAGTATTCTGCGATTTCCCGTGTCTTGGGCCATTGAACCTGCGGGGGAACGCCTGTGTGATGAATGTCGCGCTTGCAAAGGGTTTGTAGGGCAATAAAAACATTATTTAGCTGCTTTTCCCTTTCTTTATTGGTGCGATAAGACATGTCACTACCTCCTTTTAATGCGTCTTGATGAGTGCTATTCGAAATGGAATAATCCTATGCTGCTGGCTTTTGTTGCTAACTTTTCTAGGTGATCACAGGGGAATACTGTCAGAATCATAACCCCCATTTCTTCCTTATGAGGCGTCAGTTTACCATTCTAAGCTATCATGGACTATTGTTTCGTGAAAACCAAATTTACGATCAATGAGTTCGCAAATATCGCATTTTGCAGCATAAAATACTAAGTAATTCGTTTTTGCGACCGTAGTCGTCGCAATAAGAATATTCTTGCATATAAATAAGGTTTTTATGGCGAAATTGCTCTGTTTGGAAAACAACACTTTCAAAAATTATAGGTATTTGCAATAATTTTTTGGCGACAGGAGATGAGGTTGTCCGATGGAAAGGTCTGAGAATTTTCTTATCATAAATACCCGGGTCAATGAAAAAATTGGTGTGTGGCTGCTTTGTGGTTGAAATTCTATCTATTCAGGGCTGTCGTATAAAGTTGTATTTTAATAATTCGCTTTATTCATCGGATGAAGCGCCGGGAGAGCCTCGTCTTTTCTGGTGAGCTGCCCCTTCGCAAATAAAGGGGAAGGAAAGGGATGCCTTCTTTTATACCAAATGAAAGGATGCTGCCGGGTATATCAATGACCGTCAAATAAAACAGCGTTGTTCTGATAGGCACCGTTTTAATTGTGTCGGGCTAGGTATGTCTGGATTTCTCGTTAAATTAACGTTTTAAGGATAAAGAAAACATGAAACTGACTAACATTGCGCTGGCTACGGTTCTGTCTCTGGGTATGGTCTCTCTGGCAAATGCTGATGCGGGTTCGGGCAAGGTAAATTTCGAAGGTAAAATCATTGATGCACCTTGCTCTATCGCTCCAGAAAGCCTTGATCAGACCAAGAGCTTTGGCCAGGTGGCGAATGTGGCTCTGGTGAACGGCGGTAAATCCAGCGTTCTGAACTTTGATATCAAACTGCAAGGTTGCGATATCTCTAGCAAGAACAAGGTACAGGTCACCTTCGCTGGTCCAAATGGCGGCGCAACTGGCACCACCAACACCTTGCTGGCCATCACTGGCGTGGCAAAAGGTGCAAGCATCGCGATGTTTGATGGTTCTAACCAACCGATCACCCTGGGTACTGCGACTACCGTCCAGAACCTGATCGCTGGTAACAACACTCTGAGCTTCTCTGCCTATCTGCAAGGGCATGCCGGTACCACGTTGGCGGATATCGAGGAAGGTGACTTCACCTCGACCACTAACTTTACCCTGGCTTACAACTAATAGTCGGTGTGACTGCATGCGGTTTCCGCATGCAGTTTTTGCTGTTCTTGTGGATTACGGGAGCCAGGGATGTCGGTGAATAGTTTTACGGCTACCTCGTTGTTTTTACTGGTGGGTGCGATGACTGCACTGCCGGTTTGGGGGGGCAGCCAGCTCAGCATGAACGGGGCGATAGTCGCCACCGCCTGTGATATTGACACCACCAGCCGAGACCAGACCGTTGATATGGGCACGCTGCCCTTTGATCGGATTGTTAATGACAGTCAGGCATTGTCGCGGCCATTCAGTATCCGGCTGGTGAACTGCACGCTTAAGCACAGCAACAATAACATTCTGGGCAAGCAGCACTTTCGCGTCACGTTTGACGGCCGCAATGAGGATGGGCACTTCGGTGTTGAGGGGGAGGCACGTGGCGTAGCGCTGGTGCTGAACGATGCGTTGGGGAATGAGGCCGTTCCAGGTAAGGAGTTGCCGCCGCAGACGCCGGTGTTGCAGGGCAAAGAAATGCTGCTGAATTACAGCGCACGCATGGTCGCCAACAACCAGCCGTTGCAGACGGGCACCTATAGCGCACAGGTGCGCTACCAACTGGAATATCACTGAGCTGCAGGCTGACATGATAACGGATAGTCAGCACGCCTAGACAGATTGACTTCCCCGGCAGGGTATTCCCTTTAATAACAACCATAACGCCCGGGAAAGTTTTAACGCATAAAGGTCAATGGATGATGAGCACCCCACTTGTAGGAGTACAGGTTCCGCGCACCCGCTTGTTGCCGCTGTTGATTGCGCTGGCACTGGTGAATGGCCAGGTTTCTGCCGCAAAACCCATCGAATTCAATACCGACGTGCTCGATGTACAGGAGCGCGGCAATATCGATTTGGGACGTTTTTCCCGCAGTGGTTACGTGATGCCGGGTGAATACAGCCTGCTGATTAACGTCAACCAGCAAGAACTGCCTGAACAGACGATCCCATTTTATCCCACGGACAACGATCCAAACGTGACCGAAGCCTGTTTGTCTGCCGCTCTGGTGGAACAAATGGGGCTGAAAGAGGAATTTACCCGCGATCTGGCCTGGTGGCACAACGGGCAATGTCTGGTGATCGGTAGCCTCGAGGGGATGACGGCGCGCCCCGAGCTGGGCAGCAACACACTCTATCTCAGCGTTCCGCAGGCTTACCTGGAATACAGCTCTCCCGATTGGGATCCACCTGCACGCTGGGATAACGGTATTCCCGGGCTGCTGCTGGATTACAACCTCAATGCTCAGAGCCAACGTCAGGATCAAAATGACGGTGTCGAGAAAGGCTATAACCTGAGCGGCAACGGGGTGGTGGGCGCCAATGCGGGAAGCTGGCGGCTGCGTGCCAGTTGGCAGACACAGATTGATCATCAAACCGGCTCTGGGCAGTCCAGCCAGCGCAACTTTGAGTGGACACAGTATACCGCCTACCGGGCGATCGCGCGGCTCCGTGCCAAATTGACTGTGGGTGAAGACTTCCTCAACTCCGACATTTTCGACAGCTTCCGCTACACCGGGCTAAGCCTGGTAAGCGACGACGCGATGCTGCCACCGAACCTGCGCGGCTATGCGCCAGAGGTGAGTGGCGTGGCACGTACCAACGCCCGTGTGGTGGTCAGCCAGCAGGGGCGAGTGTTGTATGAATCTCTGGTGCCAGCTGGCCCGTTCCGTATTCAGGATCTGAGCAACGCGGTATCGGGGCTGATGGACGTGCGGATCGAAGAGCAGGACGGCAGCGTCCAGGCGTTCACTATCAGCACGGCGAGCATCCCTTATCTGACCCGCCCTGGAATGGTGCGCTACAAGCTGGCGAGTGGGCGGCCAACAGACTGGCGGCACCGTACGCAAGGACCGCTATTCGGTAGCGGTGAATTCTCTTGGGGCGTCAGCAATGGTTGGTCACTGTTCGGCGGTGGCGTGGTGGCCGGTGACGAGTACAACGCGTTGGCGGTGGGGATTGGTCGTGACCTGATGGCGTTTGGCGCACTGTCGTTTGACGTGACGCAGTCGCGGGCCAATTTGCCTCAGGGGGACACCTTGAGCGGTGGCTCTTATCGCCTGCGCTATTCGAAGAACTTTGATCAGATTGGTGGTCAGGTGACCTTTGCCGGTTACCGCTTCTCTGAACGCAGCTTTATGACCATGGGGGAATTCCTGGAGGTACGTAACCTCGGAACCCGCAGCCAGAGCAGCAAAGAGATGTACACGGTGTCCTACAGCCAGCAATTCCGCGAGATAGGGCTGACGGCCAACCTGAACTATGACCACCAGACCTATTGGGATCGGGACGCCAACGATCGCTACAGCCTGTCGCTGATGCGCTACATGGATATTGGCCGCTTCAAGAACCTCAGCCTGTCGATGACCGGCTACCGCAATCAGTACAACGGGCAGAATGACGACGGGGTGTTCCTGTCACTGTCGCTGCCGTGGGGCAACAGCGGTTCGGTGAGCTACAGCGGTACGCTGGATCGTAATGACAATACCCACCGGGTCAGCTACTCAGACCGGGTCGGCGATCGCGGCAGCTATCAGGTGAGCAGCGGCTGGAATCGCAAAGGGCCATTGGCCAGTGGTTTCTATAGCCACGAGGCGGATTGGGCACAGATTAACGCTACAGCCAGTGCTCAATCCGGGAGCTACAGCACGGTGGGGTTGGCATTGCAGGGTGGGGTAACGGCGACTGCGGAAGGTGCAGCAATGCACCGGGTCGCTATCCCGGGGGGCACCCGTTTGCTGGTCGACACCGATGGTGTAGCCAATATCCCGATCCGTAACTACGGTGCCCCAGTGCGCACCAACCGCTACGGCAAAGCCGTGGTGGCTGACATGAACAGCTATTACCGCAACCGGGTGAATATCGATCTGGATAAGTTGCCGGATAACGCCGAAGCGATGAAGTCGGTGGTGCAGGCCACGCTGACGGAAGGCGCGATAGGTTATCGGCGGTTTGACGTGATAGCGGGTGAGAAGGCCATGGCGGTGATCCGTCTGGCAGACGGCACGATGCCGCCGTTCGGGGCGACGGTGCAGAACCTGAAAAAACGCGATGTGGGGATCGTCAGTGACGCCGGCAGCGTGTACCTGAGTGGTATTGAGCGCGGTGAAACGATGACGGTTCACTGGGATGAACAGGCGCAGTGTGAACTGACATTACCGGCGGTATTGCCAGCGAACGGCATGGCTGAACTCTTGCTGCCTTGCCGGGCGATAACCGCGAAAAAAGACACCACAGACCTGGCCGCAATACAGAAAAAGGCTGAGACAATACAATGAGATACGAAATGACGAAAACCAATACGGGGATGGCGCTGGTCGCCGCAACCTTACTGTGCGCGCTGACCACGCAGGCCCAGGCGGCGATCGCGCTAGATCGTACCCGGATCATCTTTCCTGGCGGCGATAAGTCGGTCAGCCTGAGCGTCAACAATGACAACCCGCAATTGCCGTATCTGGCGCAGGGCTGGATAGAGGATACCAAGGGCAACAAGGTGACCAGTCCGTTAACGGTACTGCCGCCGGTACAGCGTATCGAACCGGGTGCCAAGAGCCAGGTGAAGGTACAGGCGTTACCGGTGTTGAGCCAACTGCCACAGGATCGGGAAACGCTGTTCTACTTTAACCTGCGTGAAATCCCGCCGAAGAGTGACAAGGCTAACACCTTGCAACTGGCGTTGCAGACGCGCATCAAACTGTTCTATCGGCCAAAAGCGTTGGTGAAAACGGTCACCGAGATGGCGACGCCGTGGCAAGACCAACTGACGTTGACCAAGCAGGGCGACAAGTATGTGGTGAACAACCCGACGCCGTATTACGTGACGCTGGTGGATGCGGGCAGCAGAAAGGGCGTCAGCGCAACGGGTTTTGAGCCGCTGATGCTGGAGCCGAAAAGCAGTGCTCCTTTAGGTATCAGCGCGTCGGTATTAGGGGCATCGCCAGTGCTGACCTACGTCAACGATTATGGCGGCCGCCCAGTGCTGACGTTCCGTTGCGGCGGATCGGACTGCCAGGTGGAACCGGCGAAGAAGAGTTAATTGAAACCGGTCGTGCCAGGTTACAGGGAGAGGGCGCGGGGTCAGGTCTGCAAGGAGAGAACGTATGCAACAATATTATCCTGTTCCTGGTAAGCATCGCCGGGGGAGCATGAGATCGAGGGCCTCAGGCTGTTGTTTTGCCGGGGCGCTATTCAGTGTCGTGCTGACCAGCTTTCCGGTCAGCGCGATGCCGGTGAATATCAGGGGAACCGTTATACTGCCACCGCCCTGTACGATTAATAATAATCAAACCATTCGGGTGGACTTTGGCGATGAGGTGATGACGACCCGGATTGATGGCGTCAACTATAAGCAGACCATTGTCTATAGCCTGAATTGTGACATTCAGAAATCCAACAATCTGAAAATGAGTATTCAGGGCGGCACGGCGGGCTTTGGGACCGGATATTTGAGCACCAATAAAAGCGATTTGGGTATCGCTTTGTACTATGGGACGCAACGGTTAAATATCAATACCTGGTTTAACTACACCTACCCCAATCAGCCAGTGCTGTATGCGGTGCCGGTCAAGCGTAGCGGGGCCACCTTGACGGGGGGCGAATTTACCGCCTCCGCCACGTTATTAATTGATTACCAGTAAGGGAGCATAAGACATGCGAATTCTACTGTTATCCCTACTGGCTGCGGGTATAAGTGGCTTGTTATCTACTGCATTTGCTGCAGGGGGCGATATGGAGTTTCGAGGAACGCTGCTCGAGCCACCTCCTTGTCGCATTAACAGCGGTAATAATGTCATCGTTGATTTTGGCCTTAAGGTCGGTGTCAAAAAAGTGGATGGCGTTAACTATATGCAGGACATTAATTATGATCTGGTTTGTGAGCCAAATACCCATGGCTGGGCGTTGAAGTTGAAGCTCACAGGCAACCCCATCTCTTTTGATAACGCCGCGGTGCAAACCAATATTAACGGGCTGGGGATTAAAATCCTGCGTGACGGTCAACCCTTTGTTCTTGGAAGTGAAATAACCATCACGCCGGCCAGTAAACCCCATCTTAAAGCCGTGCCAGTACAGCAGGTAGGCATAGTTTTAACGGAAGGCGCGTTTGAAGCAACGGCAACGCTGCAGGCTGATTATCAATAACAGGGAGAAACCATCATGCGATTTTCGGCACTGTTAATATCCCTGACTATAGGGCTTGGCAGTTTATCCAGCGTATCCCAGGCGGTTGATAATTTACGCTTTAGAGGCGCTCTGGTGGCTGACCCTTGCACATTGCGAGTCACGGATGAAAATATCAATATCGATTTTGGCTCGATCGTTGAGAAATATCTTTATCTCAACACCCGTACGCTAGGGGTGCCATTGGTATTACATCTCGATGATTGCGATCTTAGCCTGGGAAATATGGTGAAATTGACCTTTTCCGGTACGGAAAATAGCAGGCTGAATGGTCTGCTGGCGATATCCGGGGCGAGTCAGACCAGCGGTATTGGCATCGGTATTGAAACGCAACAGGGAAATAAGGTTGCGATCAATACCGGCAGCTATAACCAAGGGCTGATCTCGGGCAATAATACCATTAGCCTGCGGACCTATGTGCAGGGTGAACCCGATGCGATTAGCCAAAAAACCATTAACCCTGGCGACTTTACCGCCAGCGCGACGTTTTTATTGGAATACGAGTAGCCCGTAATACGGCTTACCCTGAAATCGACGGCGTGACTAATGAGTCCGCGGTAGATAAGGGATGATCACAGGGGTAGTTATGAAAGCCATTAAAGCGATACTTTTGGCTGTCACGTTGCTGACAGCGTATAGCGCCAATAGCGCGATTTACTCTTATATTACCCGCAGTGAGGGGACACCTGAGAACGCCAGATATTGGTGGACTATTGAATACTGGGACACCGTTGATGCGACACCAAATCCGTGTTACGGGTGGGGGCAATGTACGGTATTTATTGGCCACCGGCACAGTGATGCCGGAGAGGCTGGCCCTGGTGTTTCTGATGGTATGGAATATCTTGATGGCATCCAGACTTTGCGGACGGTAGGCGATGTGGGCGCGGCTTTTCAGCGTAAGTATTCGCTACCGCGCAGTGGAACCCAGGATCACGTTGGCCCAGCAGTGACGCAGGAATGCGTTGGGATGTACTTTAAAACGACCACCGGGACCACAGATGCAGGTGGCAGCAGAATGATGCCCAGTAGCTTATGCGGGATCGTACCACCGCCGGTGGGTAAATGTGAATTTACCGAAACCAGCATTGAACTGACCCATGGTCAGGTTCAACTTAGGGATATTGAAGGGCATCAGGCGCGGCAGACAGGTTATATCCGTTGCACGCAAACAATGGACGTTATGGTTTACCTTGCAGGGTCGGCTGGTAACGGGATGGTTAACCTGAGAAGTGATGGTAGCCTGCAAACCCGCTTGACCATTGGTGGGGTGAGTGGCTCTACCGGGGTCAGGATCCATGCTTTAGCAGCGACCAAGATGCCGCTGGAGTTTATGTCTACGCTGACTAAAGTGGGGACCGTTGAAGCCGGTGATTTCTTTGGTTCGGCCACCGCGATACTGACTATGCCTTAGTTACTGATATCGGGCGCGGCATGAGGTTGCTTCAACCGGCCCCATGCTGTGCTCAGCGAACGGCAAAAGGCCAGTCTCAGACGATGGCTACCATAAACAGCGATTTTCTTGAGCATGTGATACTGGTAGGTATTAATGGGGGGTAAAAAGTGATCATACGTGCCTTTGCCCTGCCTTGGTCACCCAGATGATGGATACAAAAAATAATACACTCCTCGATATATGACGATGCGTAATCATATCCGCTTAGGTGGATTAAACGAGTAAGCTCCTTCAGTAATGCGATAACGATAGATTGTGATGTTTCCATGTAAAATGTTCTCTGCTTGGCATACTTTAATTATTTGTTTAATTAGTGCGTTTATGGTTAGGTGTAATGAGTTATTAGTGCTGTATTTTATTTATGGCAGTATAATATTTTGACGATTAAGGTAGGCTGCTCTCATTCCTTCTGCTGAGCACTAGCATTCAGTAATCCGGATGAGTACATCAGGGTAATGGTTCGATTCACTGTTTGCATATGGTGGTATTTCACCGAAAAATAACTCTGTGACACACTATGTTTCTCACAGGCCTCTTGTCGGGACAGACCATTGACTAATACATCTTCAAGAGCGCCCCTCATATTCTCACTCCGTAAGGTGCAAACGGCTGCCAGAAGCAAAAAATATCTCTCTTCCACTTTTCCTGGGACCAGCGTGCTGGGTGATTTTGGGTTGTTTTTTAATGCGTGCATTTATCTGCCTTTAATAACTATAGAATACATGTCTTTATTAACTACTTGCCATTTTGTGAGTGCTGAAACTTCTATTTCAGTATTCTGTGACCCACAGGGAGCGTCCCTCCTGTTCCTCACGCGACAAAGTTGACGAGATATTTACTGATAATCGCCCCTATAAAGAGAGAGATCATTTACCAGTTCATCAATCGTTTCTTTCGCCTCTCCTACGGTCAGTTTTTTATGAGAGTTACTGATTGTTGCTGATTGGCTCCGGCGTATGGCTGTAATGAGCGGAATATGCGTTAGTGAATCACTCACCTCAATTTCGAAATAGAATGTGACATCCAGTGTCCGGTAGCCAGTAAGATACTGCACTCCAGCTATTAGTACGGAGACTGGCATGATCTCCCACACATTCAACCCCTGTTTTTGCAAATCCACAGCCGTAATAGCTGGGCGAAGCGTTAAAGTTCGAGTGCCAGGTTTATCAACGACGGGAACGCTACTCTTCAGTGATTGACGGAGTTTGGTATTGGTATAATCCAGAATAGCCTGAAGTTTGTCTTTTTCCGCCTGCTCTAAAATAGGGATTTCTGGCCAGAAAGTAACCGGGGCAATATAGATGGAATCATAATCGCTCGTTTTAAAACTTGATGAGGTCCAACGAAGAACAGGAACTCCAGATGCTGACCTTTCTGGTTTCATACGACTGTAATTATTAAGGAAGCCGGAATACCGCTCTGGTTCGGTGTATTTACCCGTGCATCCAGATAATGTTATTGCCAAAAGAAAGAAAAGAACAAGTTGAAGTATGTTTTTCATTACTTAGATGTCTACCTTGACGGTTATACGACGGCCATAAAAAAGAATAATTTTACTGCTATGCACAGCATTCTAAGATTTATATCTAATGTGTTTCAGTAGTAAGGTTATTATTTTATCTTTGACGTTTACAATTACTGTCTAATATGAAAATAGACTTACGTTTTGTTTGTGGATTGAAATTATTACATCAGGAATAAAACGTCAATCCACTGCATTGAAATATTTTACTGTTAAATAAAAAAATCACTTTAATACAGCTAGTTACTATATATATTGTTTTATATATATATAAATACAAAAAATGCCCTCCCCATAACTGGATAGGGTAATGCCGATATTTGTTAACATTATACGGCTATGAAGGAGTGGGGAATTATTATCCTGATAGCCAACAGAATGGCCCATTGCGTCGATGTTGAAGATACATGATTTTTGCTCATTCAGCGTTGTCCTCAGGATTTTCGCTAGCTGCGCTTTCTCTACGGAATGCTGGGATTTCAACCAAATTCCGATTGTTCTAGAGAAAGAAGCGAACATCGCGCGAGACCATACTCTCTATAGAGTGAGCTTTCTTGCCTCCTCTGCTTAGTGGTACTCAGCCTGATACACACTGGTAAGAGGTAAATAGCCAAATGATATCTCCTCTCAACTAGTGAATCGATGCACGCCGCGAGGTACTAGTGATGGGCTAGGCGCGGCGGGAGTTATCCGTTGTTGCATTAATAGTGCTTATCTGGAGAAAACGATACAGGCGGGAATAAATGAGGCGAACAAAAAACAAACACATCTACGTTTGCCTTGGCCTGGACATTCTGATCGGGTTCCTAAAGCTTTCACTGAGTCATCATTAATAAGAAAGAATCTGAATTTTGTAAAGATATTGCATGATTTAATCTTTTCAATGTTACCGGTAAAGTCAATTTAATTGACATGTTTCCATGTTGAATACTTTTCTTGTGTTTATTTATAAAAAAAATAACTCTATGAATTTATTTGTTTTTATGATTATTTTATATTTCAATTTAATTGTAATTTGTTTTTTTAACTATATGAGTTCCTGCATGTTTACAATTAAATTGTAAAATGTAGATCTATGCTGATTATCTGTAAGTAAGCTAATCTTTTTGTTTGTAAATATCCCTGTGCATTAATGAATTTAATCTACAGGATTAAAAAATATTGTTTTGGCGATTATTTGTCGGGGGCTATTATTGCCCATATCAAAAGTAGGGGGGCATCCTGTGTCGGTATGTATAGATTAGCCTATGCTATGAGTAGGGAAATAAATTTATAAATATTATTGTGCACTCAATAAATACGGTTACTGGCGTCGCGCTTGAATATTTGTGTCAGCCAAAATCAGGCTGTGATGTTTATGTCGTAAGAACATGCAGCGCCGAAGTTTTATTTGAAACCCTATCTGCCACTCGACCGGACTTACTCATTATTGATGGTGCGCCGAGGTGTCATTTCAACCTTATTCGTCAGTTGCGTGCGAACTGGCCAGCATTGATATTAATGGCGACGCAACACTATTTTTTATTTTCAGACAGAATGATGCAGGAGTATTTCGGGTGTCTACTTCTGAAGGAGTATGATGCCTTGCTGGCTGGTTTTCCCAATATATCTGCTACAGAGCACGTCGGCCTAGAGTTTGCGGGGCCAGAATGGGCAGGGTGTCAGAGAGTATCACTTACAGAAATTCCGCCTGAGGTGGTTCTTATAGAGATTAATCAGTGGTTGCGTCAGCGGCTTGCCGGTGTGGTTACCTCCCCAAAGGCGAGGGCCGTTGCGATAGACTTGCTGTCCCAAGGATACACACCAGCAGAAGCAGGAAAGTTGCTCGGACGAAGCCATCAGGTCATCTACCACCATCGCCAAGTGATAGAGAAAGCGCTGAGGCTGAAGAATCCGGCAATGGAGTTAATACCTTCGTTGACTTTCAGTGATGCCTGAAATATCACCACTTATCAATCGGAGGATTTTTTAATAATAAGTTTATAGTGCAGGTTGCTTTGTCGACAGTTAATAAAAACATAGGTGTTTAATAATTATTAAAGGCAGATGAATGCGCGCATTATACAATAACCACCAATTGCCTAGCACGCTGGTCCCAGGGGAGGTGGCGGAGAGATATTTTCTGCTTCTGGCAGCCGTTTGCACCCTACGGGGAAAAAATATGCGAAACGCCCTTAAGGATGTGTTAGTCAATGGTCTGTCTCGCCAAGAAGCCTGTGGGAAACATAGTGTGTCACAGAGTTATTTTTCGGTGAAATACCACCATATGCAAACAGTGAATCGAACCATTGCCCTGATGTATACGCCCGAGTTTATGACTCAAGACGAGTCGCAGGAAGAAAGCAAAGTATCTGAATAATAATACTGATATGAAAGCCAAAAAATGGAGTGAGTAGCGGTAATACGTTGATGTAGCTGTCCACCTATAATCCGACCACTATCAGTATTAACCCAGAAAACGTACCTGACAGCGCTGAATAGCTAAATACAAGGACCAAAAAACGAATATCAATCTCATAGCATTACTTTCTCGGAGACGATGCTGGCGATTGGAAATAATATCTCCAGCTCGGTCAAGATCAATCTTGGGCCGGGAAGCTATTATCCAGTTCCCTCCCAGTCATCAGTTTTGCCACCGTATTGCTTCGACAGGATACCGTCGTGTGGCCACTCACCTAGAGAATGTCGGGAAGCGGGCAGTCTGATATCTGGAACTTAACCTACGATAGCCGAACAAAAACTGGGATACCTAGTTACGGGGGATGTCATGATCACTATCGAGGATGAATTGGGAAATATCATCCTCTGGGGTCACCGGTAACCATCAGGGGTACAAGCGGTGAACATACTTTGAGCCTGGATCCCAAAACTGACATGACGGATCTGCAGAGCACGAATCTCAGTGTAACCCTGACAGTCAACTGACAGACCCCGATAAATCAATATGCTGTCCTGTCCAGAGTTTGGAAATCCCTTCTAGCAGTAATGCAGCTTGCCTTTAAGGCGCGATGACCGGCAGGGTCCTCCGTCCTTGATAAGGGCAGCAAATGATGTAAAGCCCATGACGAGCGAGCGAGAAATGAAAAATGTTGTTCTGCTGTGTGAATGCAGTTTTACCCGCACAGCGCTGGAGATGTTGTTGAAACCGCAAGCCCAGGTTTTCGGTACAGCTGACGTTGAGCAGTGCTGGTTGCATATGTCGCGTTCTCTGGACGGTGAGGTTGACCTGGTTATCTTGTCAGTCAGCAATTACAGGATTGATCCCCTGCTGCGTCTGGCAACCTTGATAGGTTGCTGCCACCCCTCTTGTCAGATACTGATGGACCTCAGTTCGGCTAGCATCCCGCTGCGGCATTTTTATCTCAACTTATTGAATAGCCATGTCGGGCTGATTGATTTAACCCAGACTGTGCTGGCGTTACAGAGTTTCATTGGGCAGGTGATATGCGGCGAGAAGATGTTATCAACCAGAGAAATTATCTGTGGGGAACTGCTGAACTGGCGTGAGCGTAAAGTTCTGCAGGGATTGATGAAAGAACTCAGTGCGCACGACATTGCCAAGACTTTGGCGCTGAGCGTCAAGACCATCAGTCATTACAAACGCTCTGGGTTAAGTAAGCTGGGCGCTCGTAATATTCAGGACCTGTTGATACCTTAGTTGGCAGTTACCTAGACGTCAGTGCCGCGATACAGTTACAGAATATTATTGTGCTCTGGTATATCAGAAGGCCACCACAGGTTACCGGGGTAATAGTATCAATGAGTGTGTCTATCAGGACTAGGTGTTTCAACGGGTAGATGTGGCAGGTATCGACGATAAATCGGGCATACTCGGTACCAAGAGCGCTATATGCCCATTGCGTCAGCTACTGCAAGGAAAGAGCCCCTGCTATCTGCACCGCCCTGGCGGAGATAATACCACTTCTGAACTTATTTTGCGGTATTTTCGCCTCCAGAACTTGAGTTAATTTGCAGCAGTGTACTAACTACTCACGGTTTGCATCTTGCTCGATTTGTCGTCGAAGGGTTTCGAGTACGCTATCTAGTACATACTGAACACGCCATGGCTGGTACTCACGTTTACGAAAGATAGCTATCAGATCCAGCCTCCATTCATACTTGTGGTTAAAGCAGGGGATAAAAATTCCTTGTTTAACATATTGTTGAAGGTTATCTTTATGGGCCAAAAATATTCCCAAATTATTTCTTGCAAGTTCAAATGCAGTTTGTGAATTATCGCAGATATAATTCCCCGTAACTCTGAATTCACGAGGTTCATCAGACTCATGAGGATAAAAACGCCAGATATTGGCATCATCAATCATCATTGAGTCGATAAGAATGCAGGAGTGACTCTCCAGCTCTTCTGGGCTTTTTATTGGATGTCTGTTTAAATATTCCTGTGTTGCATATGCGGTGACGGCATATTTTGTCAAATAACTAGCAACCAAATTTTCATCTTTTGGTAGCGTGTTTGTGATCAAAATATCGCAATCGTCTGGAAACTCGGCACCTTCAAAGAACTCATGGCGATTAAGGTTGTAAGTCTTCAAGTGAATGTGAATGTCACCAATATCCTTTATTTCATGAATAACACTTTTGGAAAGGTAAGAAATAATCCCTATTGGCCCATAGATAGTCACTCGCCCACGTTTTTCATGCTTATAATCAGAAATAAAATTAGCTAAATCTTCATGTTTTTCTAAGGACGCATTAATGAAAGGAACGAGGGCTTCGCCAAACTGAGTAAGAGCTAGATACCGGGTAGTACGCTCAAAGACTTTTAAACCGATACGGTTTTCGAAGTCAGAGAGGTGTTTGCTGACATTTGCTTGAGCGATCCCCAGCAATGTAGCTGTACCTCCAATACTACGAGTTTCGGCGATGACAGAAATGATTTTTAAATCTCTAAGTTTAAACTGTAGTTTTTTCATTACTTTCTGCCATTCTACAAGATTGAGCTTAATATTATGTAGCCAGATGTACTTAACTGGCAAGTTGTAAATTACTTAGCTTATCTCGTGCTACGGGTAAAGTGATGGGGTTATTTATCACATTTATCGTGTCTGGGCCCTAAAAATCGTTGAGCAGCATGACGTTAGTTATAGGAAGACATAAGGTGTCTCCTATAAATTTGATGCTGAGAAAAAGCTCAATCTATGAAACCTTGCAGTGAATTAAAATTAATTACTAGGCAATGAGCCTGTTTCATTTGTTGATTCGGTTCTTCTGACACTGACCTGCTCCCCATTGATTAACATACCCCCGATGTTTGTAATATATTCATAAGCAACATGAGGGTTCTCCCATGAAGAAGCGTTTTTCCGACGAACAGATCATCAGTATTCTCCGCGAGGCCGAAGTCGGGGTTTTGGCCCGTGAACTCTGCCGTAAGCACGTCATCTCCGACGCCGGCTTCGACACATGGTGTAAAAAGTTTGGCGGTATGGAAGTGTCGGAAGTTAAGCTTCTGAAGACTCTCGGGCGAAAGTACTGATGACAGACCAGAAGCTGGAAGTTGTGCTAGTGATGTGTGACGCGACAGCCCTGTCGTAACGTCGAGGCTGGTTTGTCGCTGTCAACATGCCGTTATGAGGGGCAGTTGATGCACGTTTATCCGGATGCATCACTGAATTAGCATTTGAACGCAGACGTTTTGGTTACCGGTGCATATGGCCGCTTCTGCGGCGTGAAGGGCTTCACGTTAATCACAAGCGGGTTAGCCGCCTACAGAGTATGTGGGTAAAGCGCACACGGCGCCGTACAGGACGGGTAGCAGAGCGTCTGCCGTAGCTACGTCCGGCGGCACCTCATCTGACCTGGTTAATGGACTTTGTCATGGATGCGCTCTCCAGTGGGCGCCGGATTAAGTGCCTGACGATCAGCGTCGCTCTCGGGATTTCAGGCCTTCAGATGACAGGCATTCTGTATTGAAGGACATCAGGCGCGGCAGACCGGTTATATCCGTTGCACACAAACAATGGGTATTATGGTCTACGCTACGCCCGTTTAATCCAATCATCAGGTTTTTCGCACCGTAAACTCCAGCGCCACGCCGATGAGCGTCATGTTTTTTACCGACTGAGATTCTGTTACCGGGATGAGGCTTCCCTGAAACTTAACCTTCTTCAGCGGTCCATTGATCACCAATTTGGCCCGTAGGTTGGGTAGGGACTGGGGGCAAATGGGGTAAATGACCCGTCCTTTGATAGCGACCGGGATCTTCCGCAGGTCAATTCGTTGCAAAACGCCAATCGAAGCATACAGCACCGCCACCGCAGTTATGGATACCAGCGGCCGCGGCGTCACGCTGATAAAATCCAGTAATAGCTCCGGTTTGAGGTAATGCAGGCCGTCATGAGGTACGGTGACGCCGGTGATTTCTGGCATCGCGAGAGTATTAGGCGAAGAGGATAAGTCTGTCATCGGGTCAGCCTTTGTCTGGAGTTGCCGCAGGAGCGTTAGTTTGCTCTCACTGAACATCCCCTCTACCAAACCTCCTTTTTTGTCTCTCAAGCAAGGGCGGATGCCAGATAATTTGAAAAACGGGATTCAGCTCACTCTTCTTCGCCCTTTAAAGGGGCTTTTGCCTAAACTCAAATGCTTGGTTGAGGTCTGCATCGTGTTGGCATCAATAGTGCCAATAGATAGCGCCATTAATAATCAATCTGAATAACTCAATTGATAATTAATCATGTTATCTTATATTTAAATAAGATTCTTCTTGTTTTATATTAAGTAATAACTTAGATATTAAGAATATACACCAATAAATACAGGATTATTTGCCTGTTTTAGGGAAGATTCTATTTGAACTATCAGAAAAATTAATCAATAATGGTTGTCATTCAAAATTTCAATCAGTTTTATTATAACTCATGTCAATTTAAACGTATTTGTTCACTACAGGTTCGGCACACGATTGGGGGCGGCGGCTTTGCTATCCGGCCTGCGCCATTGTGCCTTGATAAAAACCATTCCTGAATTAGGGGTGAATGATTTTATTTATAGCTTAAGCGTTATGAAAGAGATAGAAGTTATAAGTAATATCAATAATAGGCTCTCTGCACATATTGGCCTTGGCGTAGAGGATTATGGATTCACGTGATGGTTTAATTCGATGGCGGCTTTGCGGCTAGAAATTGGCAGGAATAGACGAAATAGCTAGGGAAAAATATCCATATGTTAAAAGGACGAACAAAACTTAGGCTGCTAGGGGGAGGCGTTTTAGTGGCGATTGCCATGCTGGCCTATTGGCATTTCAGCCAACCGCTACCTGCGGAGTTTAAAACGGTTAAGGTTACCCAGCGTGATTTTCAACAGAACGTTTTGGCGACTGGCCAACTGGATGCGGTACGTAAGGTTGATGTGGGAGCTCAGGTCAGCGGACAGCTGGAGAGCCTGAAGGTCGAGATTGGCGATAAGGTGCAAAAAGGCCAACTGCTCGGCGTGATCGATCCCCAACAGGCACGAAACAGCATTCGCGAAGGCGAGGCCACGCTACAGCAGCTGCAAGCACAGCTGCAACAGGCGCAGGCGGAGCAGCAACTGGCAGAGGTCACCTTGCAGCGTAACCGCGAGCTGGCCAAGGTGCAGGCGTTATCGCGCCAGGATCTGGATAAATTAACCACCGATCTGGCGGTGAAAAAGGCGCAGGTGGCAAACACCCGGGCGCAGATCGCCAAAAATCAGGCCAGCCTGGATACCGCCAAGATCAATCTGGCCTATACCCGCATTGAAGCGCCGATGGACGGTGATGTGGTGCAGATCACCACCTTTCAGGGCCAAACGGTGATCGCCGCACAGCAGGCACCCAACATTCTGACGTTGGCAGACATGAGTACCATGCTGGTGAAGGCTCAGGTTTCCGAGGCGGACGTGATCCACCTCAAGCCGGGGTTGAAAGCCTGGTTTACCGTGCTGGGCGATCCGAACACACGCTTTGAGGGCGTGCTGAAAGACATCCAACCCACCCCAGAGAAGGTCAATAACGCCATCTTTTATTACGCGCGTTTCGAAGTGCCCAATCCACAGGGATTGTTGCGCCTGCAAATGACCGCGCAGGTGCATATTCAGCTGGCTGGCGCCAGCGATGCGCTGGTTATTCCGCTGGTAGCGTTAGGGGAGCAGATCGCCGATAACCGTTACCACGTTGCGGTGCTGCAACAGGGCCAGAAACAGCTGCGGGAGGTGACGATCGGCATGCGTAACAACCTGGATGTGCAAATTGTCAGTGGATTGACAGCCGGTGAAGAGGTGATTGTCAGCCGCGGCGGCGTGGAGGACAGCTGATGGCCGCACTGTTGGAACTGAGTGATATCCGGCGTAGTTATCAATCCGGCGATCAAACCCTGGAGGTATTGAAAAGCGTCAGCCTGCGGATAGATGCCGGTGAGATGGTGGCGATCATCGGGGCTTCCGGCTCCGGTAAATCGACGTTGATGAACATTCTCGGCTGTCTGGACAAACCCAACAGCGGCATTTACCGCGTGGCCGGGCAGGACGTGGCCACGCTCAATGGCGATGCATTGGCTCAACTGCGGCGCGAGCATTTCGGCTTTATCTTCCAGCGTTATCATTTGCTGCCACATTTGAGTGCGGCGCATAACGTGGAGGTGCCTGCCGTTTACGCTGGGATGAATAACTCGGCCCGGCATGCCAGGGCGGCGGCCTTGCTGCAACGCCTGGGGTTAGGGGAACGTATCGCCTATCGGCCAAGCCAACTGTCTGGTGGGCAGCAGCAGCGTGTCAGCATTGCGCGGGCATTGATGAACGGTGGCCAGGTGATCCTGGCGGATGAACCAACCGGTGCGCTCGATAGCCACTCAGGTAAAGAGGTGATGACGATCCTCAAGCAGCTGTGCGAGCAGGGACACACCGTGATCATCGTTACCCACGATCCGGCGGTAGCGCAGCAGGCCGAGCGGATTATCGAAATCCACGATGGCGAAATCATTGGCGACTCTCGGCCACAGGCGCAGGGCAAGCCACAGGCCAAATCATTGGAACTGGCCACGCCAGCCCCGTCCTGGCAGCAGATGGCCGACCGTTTCCGGGAGGCGCTGTCGATGGCCTGGTGGGCGATGGCGGCCAACAAGATGCGCACCTTATTGACCATGCTGGGGATCGTCATCGGCATTGCCTCGGTGATCTCGATCCTGGTGATAGGGGATGCAGTCCAACAGCAGGTGTTGGCCGAGATCAAATCCATCGGCACCAACACCGTGGACGTCTATCCCGGTAAGGATTTTGGTGACGATGACCCAACCCTCCGCCAGGCGTTGAAATATGACGATCTGAGCGCATTGGATGCACAACCTTATATCAGCGCGCTTTCTCCCATGACTCGCAGCAGCATGCGTCTGCGCTTTGGCAATATCGATGTGGCGGCTAATGTGGCGGGCGTCAGCGAGCAGTTTTTCCGGGTGTACGGCATGGAGTTTTCCCAGGGAACGGCTATTGATGTCAGGCAGGTAGAGTCCCAGACGCAGACGGTGGTGATCGATACCAACACCCAGCGCCGTCTGTTCCCGCAACAAAAAAACGTGCTGGGTGAGGTGATCCTGATTGGCAATATGCCTGCGACCGTGGTGGGGGTGGCGAAGGAAAAGCAAACCATGTTTGGCAGCAGCAAGATGCTCAGCGTCTGGGTGCCTTATACCACGATGGCCAATCGCCTGATGGGCAACGACTACTTCGATTCTATCACCGTGCGTATCCGCGATGGCTATAACAGCCAGGAGGCAGAACAGCAACTGACGCGGCTGTTGACGCTGCGCCACGGCAAGAAAGACTTCTTTACCTACAACATGGATAGCCTGGTGCAAACGGCGGAGAAAACCACCCGTACGCTGCAACTGTTCCTGATCCTGGTGGCGGTGATTTCGTTGGTGGTGGGGGGTATTGGGGTGATGAATATTATGCTGGTCTCGGTAACAGAAAGAACGCGAGAAATCGGCATCCGCATGGCCGTTGGCGCTCGTTCCGGCGACGTTCTGCAACAGTTCCTGATTGAGGCGGTGCTGGTCTGCCTGGTGGGGGGGATTTTAGGGATCGTACTGTCGTTCACCATCGGCTTGCTGGTGCAGTTGGCGATGCCGGGCTGGCAGATCAACTTCCCGCCGGTGGCACTGCTGAGTGCGTTCCTGTGTTCCACCGGTATTGGTGTCGTGTTTGGTTATCTGCCTGCGCGCAGCGCTGCGCGGTTGGATCCGATTGACGCATTGGCACGGGAATAATCAGCCAAACCCTAATTTCACCCTGATCCGCGAGTACTGCTGAACCCTCGGCACAATAACGTTCAGGTGATACCTATTGCTGTGAGTCGATGCTCACGGTGTTGGCCGTGCTATGGCTCAAGCCAGCCCAAATATTTATAAATAAAATATCTCAAGGAGTAAAATAATTATGGCGAATAATATGGAAAAAATAACGCTCACCCCCTACCAGACAATTTTTTATTATGAGTGGCTACAAGACCCCGATCGCAGTGATTACAATATTGTGATCGACAATACTATTGTTGGCGAAATAGACAAAAAAAAGTACAACGATAGTTTTGAACAAATGCTTAACGAGCATTTTATTACCCGTCATAACGTTGATGATGGACCTGATGGCGCCTTTTGGGTACCGAGAGAGCCCGTTTTCAATTTAGTCACCTATCACGACACCCCGTTAACCGATGAAGAAATTTATGCGTTAGTTTCTGCCCCCTTTGACTTAAGAAATGGTCCACTGGTACGGATACATTTGATTTCTCTTGGGGCAGAGCGATACCGTACATTGTTTATTTTTCACCATATTGTTGTCGATGGCATCAGTACCGAAGAGATCTGGGACAAATGGCGTAAACGCTACAATGGCATCGACTATCAGGTGCCATCGCTGCAGGAACAGGGGGTTACGCACCAGCAGCTTTGCCATAATTTCGCCACGCTTCTGCAAGAAAAAGGCGAACAAATGCGTGAGTTTTGGCGCGAGCGTCTGGGCGATCTTGAAGGCGTTGATTTACGCTTTTTACAAACGGGCCGCCAGCTTACAACCGCTGCAACCCGGCGTCAGATCGGCGAGTTACTGTTTGGTTTTGATGAAGATATCAGCCGACGCGTAAAGCTGTTACTGCGTAAGTATAAGTTGACCACTTACTTGTTCGGGCAAATGGTCATGGCCCTGCTGTTACACAAAATGTCAGGGCAAAAAGCCGTTGCGCTCGCTTACCCGGTGGCGATCTCTGAAGGTAAGGAGCTGTTGTATGGCGCGCATATCAATACCTTGGCCATCGATTATCGCTTTGCGGATGATGCGACGATCCGTAGCGTTATTGCCAGTGTTCATCGTTATTACAAATCATTAAAACAGACAAAAGCCAAATATTTACCTGTCCATGAGATCCTGGCTTGTGGCGAGGCTACCGGCGTACTGGATGTCGCTTTTGCCCAGACTTTCCTGCGCGATCATCAGACCCATTTTAGCGGCGTCGTGGATGAGTCGGCCAATCACGACTTTCATATCGACCTGGTGAATGAGCTGCTGTTTGAACAGGAGGTGTTAGCGAGTGGTATCAACTATCGCGTCCGGTTTGATAGCAACGTCCTTGATGCCGCATTGGTTGAGAATTTTATTGAGCTCTATAAAGATCTGTTTATTAATACGCTCGATAAGCTGCTTGCGGGTGAAGTAGACACGCCAATAAATTCCATCACGCTGATTGCGCAACTGCCACACCACACCCAGCATGTATGCGCTGGCGCTAAAGTCCCTCAACATTCGATTGTCGAACAGTTTGAGCGTATGGCCGCGACTTACCCAGCCCGCAACGCCGTTGTTTGTGGCAATCAAACACTTTCCTATCAACAGCTTAATCAGCAGGCCAACCGTCTGGCTGATTACCTAAGGTGTGAACTGCGGATTAAGAGTGGCGATTTCGTCGCCCTGTGCCTTGAAAAGTCGGCAGCAATGCCCGTATGTATTCTTGCCATACTCAAAACTGGGGCCGCCTATGTTCCGCTTAACCCTGGCGAGGCCGGGAACAGGTTAAGTTTTATTCTGCAGGACACGCAAGCGAAAGCCATCTTGGGCGATAGCGCCAGCGTGAGCTATTTGAATGAGATTGCAGAGCTGCCGCAGGTGCCGATTATTGCCGTTGATAACCCGCAGTTCCAGCGCGATCTGGTTGCTCAGCAGCAGTCAGAGAACCTTGATATCGCCATAAGTTTGCAGCAGTTAGCCTATATTATTTATACCAGCGGCACGACAGGTAAGCCAAAAGGCGTCATGATTGAACACGCGGGCTTAATCAATCTGGCGCGGGTTCAGGGCGAAGCGTTTGGCCTGGCACCTGGCGAGGCGTCGGTAAAGCAATGTCTTTGGTATGCCGCCTATGTTTTTGATGCCCATGTCTCTGAGCTCTTTACGGCGATTGCCAATGGCCATGTGATACATATTTTGCCGGAAGATAAGCGCAAGGATTTTGACGCGTTAGCGGCATATATTGCCGATGCCAGCATTGATATTGCCACCATTCCCCCGGCGTTATTGGATAAAAACTCCCTGTTAGCGCTCTCTACTCTGGTGGTTGCCGGTGAACCTTGTAATCGTGAGATTATGCAACGTTATCGTGCGCAGGGAACCACGGTCATCAATGCCTATGGCCCGACGGAAAGCAGCGTCTGTGCGACGTTGCACTATTACGAAAATGGCGATAGCAACCTCAATATCGGCCTGCCGCTGCTGAATCTTGATGTACATGTTTTAGATGAGCACCTGGCACCTGTCCCTGTCGGTGTGATCGGCGAGCTTTATATCAGTGGCGTTGGTCTGGCCCGGGGTTATCTGAATGATCCGCAGCAGACCGAGCGCGCCTTTATCGCCAACCCCTTCCAGAGCGACGAGCAAAAGCAGCGTAATGAAGCGGCACGGCTGTATAAAACCGGCGATGTTGTCCGCCGCTTGGCCGACGGTCACATTGAGTATGTCGGCAGGCGAGACTCCCAGCTGAAGATCCGCGGTTTCAGAATTGAATTAAGCGAAATTGAAATGCAGCTGGTGCAAATTCCGCAGATTATCCAATCGGCGGTCATTGCACATAAGCTCCCGACGGGAGCGCTGTCGTTAGTTGCCTACTATGTTGCGGAAGTTGCTTTGGACAAAGAGCAGATCATTGGGCACCTGGCGGATGCTTTGCCTGACTATATGATCCCGCTGGCCTATGTTCACTTAACGGCGTTCCCGATGACGGTTAACGGTAAATTAAACCGTAAGGCATTACCGCTGCCCGATCTGAGCGGGCAGGATGACTATGTCGCACCTGCCGATGAGATGGAAAGGGCACTATGCCAGATCTATGGTGAGATATTAGGCCAGGCGCCGGGTCAGGTCGGTGTTAATGACGATTTCTTTAAGCTGGGCGGCGACAGTATCAGCGCCATTCAGATGGTGAGAATGATCCGTCAAAGGCTAAAGGGGACGGCCAGCGTCAAAGATATTTTCGACTGCAAAACCGTTCGTTTACTGGCGCGGAATATCGTGCTGGATAGCGATGAACATCACATCAAACATCTCTCCGAGTCGGGGATGTTGAGCGGCCCTGCACAGTTGCTGCCGATCCAGCAGTGGTTCTTCGATCGTGTCGATCAGGGGACTTTTGCCGCTTATCAGCACTGGAACCAATCCTTTGTGCTGGATGTTCCCCCGTTGGATATTGGCATACTCAACAAGAGCCTGGCGCTGTTATTTGCCTATCATGATGCCCTGAGACTGGTCTTTACGCGTGACGGTAACGGGGGTTACAGCCAGCACTACCAATCAGACGTCGGCGAAATACCGCTGTCGGTTATTGATGAACCCGTGGGTGCCGAGCAACAAATCGCGCTCTTTGATCGGTGGCAAAGTGAGTTTGATATCTTTGGCGGCAAGCTGTGCCATATTGGCTATATAACAAGCGAAAATGCGCCGCGGGCCAAGCTACATTTTGCTTTCCATCACCTGATTATGGATGCGGTAAGTTGGCATATCATCAAACAGGATCTGGAAAGGATTTATCGCGCGCTGGAAGCAAACGCGGCGGGCATTAGCGATCCCGTTGAGATTTTAGGTGATAAACCCACCAGTTATCGTCAGTGGGCTGCCCAGGTACAGGATTATGCCAACCATCAGGGAGCCAATGAGGAAACGCTTTATTGGCGTACTGTTATTGGCGGCCTGGGTGACTATCGCCAACGGATAGCGCCGCTTTTCACCTCGCCATCGTTGAGCCAACGCGAGTTATCGTTAAACAAAACCTCAACGCAGCATCTGTTGGGTGGGGTACATCATGTGTTCAATACCCAGGTTAACGATCTTCTGTTAGCCAGCTTCGTTGAGATCCTCAATGAGTTTACCGGGCTGCATACCCAGTACCTGACGCTAGAAGGCCATGGCCGAGAAGCGCTCGATATCAGCGTCGATATCAACCGTACGGTAGGTTGGTTGACCACTATGTACCCGGTCCGCTTGAGCAGCGAGGGGGACTGGCGTCAACGGATCGTGACCGTCAAAGAGACCGTTGGTGGGATCCCGCGCCGGGGCGTTGGATTTGCGCCGCTGATGGGGTACGACGCCGACCAACTGCCACCGGTTAGCTTTAACTATTTAGGGCGCTTTGATGAGGTTCAGCAGGAGGGATGGTGCTTCAGCCCGACAAACAGCGGGCAAACCGTTGCGCATGAGAATGGCGAAGCGCATCTGCTCAGCGTCAACTGTGGTGTCGTTGGCGGGGAACTGAGAATACGCCTCTCCGGTTACCTGACGGATGACGTATTGCAACACCTGGCGAGCCGTTACCAGGGGGCGATTGCAGGCGTTATTGAGCGCTTGCTGGCGGAAAGCCGCACCTATCTGACCGCGCGAGATATTGACGGGGTAATACCTCAAGCAACCCTTGACGCTCTGCAGCGTGATACTGAGCTGGAGTCGGTTTATCTGGCCAATAGTTTGCAGGAAGGCTTTATTTACCATGCGTTATCGCAGGGTGAAGTCGACGATGCCTACCATACCCAGATGTTCTGGGACTATGACAATACGCTGGATATCGCCTGTCTGAAGCAGGCGTGGTTGCAGGCGCAACAGCATTATCCAACGCTCCGTCTGCGGTTTGATTGGGATGAAGAGTTGGTGCAGATTGTCGATGCCCATGCCGCACTGAACTGGCATTTCTTTGATCTCAGCGGAAAAAGCGAGCACCAACAACAAGCCTTCTTCTCTGATTTATCTGCCCAGGATCGAGCAAGGCCTTATGACTTGTCGATCAGCGGGATCTTCCGTGTCTATGTGGTCAAAAATGCGGATGAACGTTACCGCTGCATTTTCAGTTGCCACCACGCCATCATGGATGGCTGGAGTAACCCGCTGCTGATTGAAGCGGTGCATAAATTCTATCTGGCGTTGTTGCGTGGTGACACATTGCCACAGGCATGTGACCTCGGTTTCCACCAGGTTCAGCGCTATATACAGTCGCACAAAAGCGAGCATTTACCGTACTGGCGGGACTATCTGGCAGCACAGGATGAACCCGAAGATTTAAATATCTTGCTGTGCGGGCAGGCGAAGCACGTTCAGTTAAATGAATATAAGCACATTAAAACGTCGAAAACACAGCAACTGATGTTTGATGAGCCGTGTTACCAACAGTTGAAATCGTTCAGCGCCGAGAACGCGATAACCCTTAATGCGCTATTGCAATATTGCTGGCACAAAGTGCTCAGTATTTATTCTGGCAATACGGCCAGCATCGTTGGTACGGTGGTTTCAGGCCGCAACCTGCCCGTGGATGGTATTGATCAAACGGTAGGATTATTGATCAACACACTGCCGCTGATCGTCGATCATCAGGCTTCTGTGTCGGTCCTCACGGCTATTCAAAACCTGCAGGACGCGATCAACGAGGCAAATACCCGCAGCCATGTCAATCTGGCTCAGCTACAACCGGCAGGAAAACGCCTGTTTAACTCTTTGTTTGTCTATGAAAACTACCCGATGCCCAGTGGGGATATCGATAGCGATTTACGGCTACGTTTCGCCAGTGCTAACGAGAAACAAGATTATCCGTTGGTGGTGACCGTGCTGGAACAACAGCAGCTGGCGCTGAGCCTGCATTATGCCGGTGAACTGTTTGACGACGTGCTGATCGAGCAACTGCTGAACACGATGAGGACGTTGGTAGAAAATATTGTTCAGGGTGCCTCTCAGTCTCAAACCGAGTTGCCTTATCTACAGGCGGCGCAGTATCAAACGATGATCCACCAGTGGAATGATACCCGCAGGCCCTACGAGCAGGATAAAACCCTCGCCGCGCTGTTTGAAGCTCGCGTGGCCGCCTCACCAGACAGCGTCGCCGTAGAATTTAACGACGTGGTGTTAACGTACGCACAGTTAAATCAACAGGCGAACCAGCTAGCGCATTATTTGCAGCAATGTTGCCAGCTGCGCGCCAACGATCTCGTGGGTCTCTATCTTGAGCGCAGTGAGCAGTTGGTCATTGCTATTCTGGCCATACTGAAAGCGGGCGCGGCCTATGTGCCGATGGATCCGGATTCCCCCGATGAGCGCAATGGCTATATTATCGCGGATGCCAAGGTAAAAGCGGTGCTTTGCCAACGGCAGGCTTTGCAAAGGGTAGACCTGATGGCACCCGGAGCCATGCTTATCCCTCTTGACGCACCAGATACCACCGCGCGTTTGGCGCGCTGTGCAACAGATAACCCATGCAGCAATACCGGCCCCGAAGATCTGGCGTATGTCATTTATACCAGTGGCACGACGGGATACCCTAAAGGGACGCTGATAGAGCAACGCTGTGTGAACCGGCTGGTGATTAATCCCAACTATGTTGAGATCGGTGAACAGGATCGCATTCTTGGTATTTCAGGCTATCAGTTTGATGCCTCCATTTATGACATCTTTGGGGCGTTGTTAAATGGCGCCGCGTTGGTGATTGCCGACAAACCAAATATCCTCGACTTAGACCGTCTCTCTCAGCTGATTGTCGATCGTCAGATCAGCAATTTCTTTGCCACGACCGCCTTCTTTAATACGCTGGTGGATGCTGAACTGCCTGGTTTGCAGCAGTTGAACTACCTGCTGTTCGGCGGTGAGCAGGTGTCCGTTAACCATGTTAATCGTTTCAGAACGCTTTATCCTCAGGTCAAGTTGGTGCATGTTTACGGGCCGACGGAAACGACAACCTACGCTACGGCCTATTTGACCAACACGGCGACGCAGGCGTTTGATTACACTGTTCCTATCGGTCAGCCAATCAGTAATACCCAGCTGTATATACTCGACGAACAGCTGCGCCCCGTCCCACAGGGGGCGATCGGTGAGCTGTATATCGGTGGCGCTGGCGTTGGGCGCGGCTATCTGAATAATCCGCAGGCGACAGCGGACGCGTTTATTGCCAATCCGTTCCGCAGTGACGCCGAACGCAGCCGTGGTGAAAACGCCCGCCTTTATAAAACCGGGGATCAAGGCCGTTATCTGCCGGACGGTAACATCGAATACCTGGGCCGCAATGACTTCCAGGTTAAAATCCGTGGCTTCCGTATTGAGCTGGGGGAAATCGAAGCTCGGCTGATCGACCATCCTGCCATCCAGCAGGCACTGGTCCTGGCGAGCACTAACCCGGCGGGGCATACCCATCTGACGGCGTACTACGTCGCGCAGGGCCCTTTGGAACAGGAGATGCTGCGCGCCCATCTGCAACAGGTTCTGCCGGACTACATGGTACCGTCTGCCCTGGTTCACCTGCTATCGCTACCGATGACCGTCAACGGCAAGGTCGATCGCGCGGCCTTGCCGGTCCCGACGTTTGAGGCGCAGGCAGACCGGGTGGCACCAGAGACGGCGACCGAGCAGCAACTGGCCGAGATCTTCGCCGAACTGCTCGCCATCCCGCAGGACAGCCTCAGCGTGCTGGACGATTTCTATCGCCTGGGGGGCAACAGTATCCTGGCGATCAAGCTGGTGGGCCGTTTGACCCGCGCGTTAGAAAAAAGCGTGCACGTCTCTGACCTGTTCCGCCTGAGATCCATCCGGGCACTGGCGGCATTTATTGACGGCGAAGCGCAGGGCTGCCAGGTCATCCAGGCACCGTCGATCGCCCGGCCTGAGGAGCAGCGGCTGTCGTTTGCCCAGGATCGCCTGTGGTTTATCGACCGTTATGAAGAAGGCAGCAATGCCTACAACGTCCCACTTACGCTCAAGCTGCAGGCCGGTACCGATCCGCAGAAAGTGGCCCTGGCCCTGATGAAGGTGATCGCGCGTCATGAAGCGCTGCGCACCCTGATCCTGTGTGACGACGACGGGCAGGGGTATCAACATATTCTGCCAGCAGAGACCTTCTCACTGACCGTACCGCACGAAACATGCGACAGCGTGCAAGCGCTGCATGCGCGGCTGCACGAGCATCAGCACCGGGTGTTTGATCTGGCGCAGGAGTGCCCAATTGCAGCCAGCAGTTATACGCTGGCGGGAGCAGACTACTTCAGCATCGTTATTCACCACATCGCGTTTGACGGCTGGTCGGTGGATCTGCTGCTAAAAGAGTTGCTGCACTATTACCGCGTGTTCACCGGAGAGGCCAGCAATGAACTCCCGGCACCGCCGGTGCAGTACCGGGAATTTGCGCTGTGGCAGCGCCAACACCTGCAAGGGGCCACGCTGGACAAGCAACTGGCCTACTGGCACGGGCAACTGGCGGATCATGAACCGCTCAACCTGCCGACGGACCATGTGCGCCCACTGCAATTGGATTACCGCGGCGACGATATCACCTTCCAGTTGGATGCTTCGACCAGTGCCGAGCTGCGGGCGTTGGCCGCCTCGTTGAACGTCAGCCTGTATACGGTATTGCTGAGCGGCTATTACCTGCTGCTGGGGGTTTACAGTAACCAGCAGGATATCGTGTTGGGGACGCCGATAGCGGGCAGGCATTACCCGGGGGTGGAAGACACCATGGGCCTGTTTGTCAATACGCTGGTCCTGAGAAGGCAGATAGACGTCAGCCAAACGGTCAGAGCATTTATTGACGAAACGGGGCTGCAGGTCAGTGAAGCGCATACCCACCAGGATCTGCCTTTCGAAAAGCTGGTGGAAGTGCTGAAAACGGAGAAAGACAGTTCAAGGCACCCGATATTCCAGGTGATGTTCAGTCTCCAATCGTTTGGCGCCACAGGACGTACCGAAGGAGAAAGCCTGTTTGAGCAGTATGACGCGCAAGAAGGAGCGTATCGGGCGGCGAAGTTCGATTTGACCGTGATGCTGGACGACAGTGAAGAGGCGATCGGTGGCGTCTTCAACTATGCGACGGCCCTGTTCAACGGGCAAACGATGCAGAACTACATCGCCACCTACCAGCATATCCTGAGCCAACTGGGTACGCTGTGCAGTCAGGGGCGTTCCCTTGCGGAACTTCAGTACCTGGATACGGCGCAATACGAGCAAATCATCTGCCAGGGGAACCGCACCGAATGCGACTACCCGCGGGAGATGACGATCCACGAAATGTTCGAGGCGCAGGTAGCAAGGACCCCAGAGAATATCGCACTGGTGTTTGAGGGCGTGAGCCTGACCTATCGGCAGTTGAATGAACGTGCCAACCGGTTGGCGGCTTACTTGAGAGCGCAGTTTGTTTTACAACCGGACGATCTGATCGGGCTTTGCCTGGAAAGATCGGAGCGCATGATCGTGAGTATCCTGGCGGTATTGAAAGCCGGAGCCGCCTATGTACCGCTTAGCCCCGATATGCCTGCGGAGAGAATGCTCTGGACGATAGAAAATATTCATTCCCGCGTCATTCTGACGGAGTTGGGCACGCAAGAGGCGCTGGCCAAACTGATTAATCCACAGCAGACGGCGCTGCTGTGCGTGGACGATCCTGAGTTGATTGCGCAGGCTGCCAGCCACCCGGTGGTTAATGTGGCAACCCAAAGCAGACCTGACAATCTGATTTATGTCATCTATACCAGCGGGACGACGGGCACCCCTAAAGGGGTGATGATTGAGCATCATTCTGTCGCCAATCTTGTGGAGGCGCAGCGGAGTATCTTTGGCACTGAGATCTGCCAGGCCGGAGAGCCGACAAAAAGTTACCTCTTCTATTCAAATTACACCTTTGACGCGCATGTCCTGGATGTGTTCAGCCCGTTGCTGACCGGCCATTGCTTACATGTCTTGTCTAAAGAGATACGTTTGAATTTCGCTGCGCTGGCTGCCTACATAAAACAACATGCCATTGATATCGGCTTTGTGCCTCCTGCGCTGCTCAATAACAATGAAACACTGGAGCTTTCCACGCTAATCCTGGGAGGGGAGGTGGCTAGTAGCAGCGTGATAGAGCGCTATAGCGCTCAGGGGGTAAAAATAGTTAACTGCTATGGCCCAACGGAAACCACGGTCTTTGTCACCAGGAACGTTTACCAAACGGGCGATAGCAACACCATCATTGGCCGGCCGATAGGCAATGCTGACGCTTATATTCTGGACAGTTGTCTACGGCCGCTCCCTGCGGGTGCCGTGGGTGAACTCTATATCAGTGGTGACTGTGTAGGCCGTGGCTATTTAAATAACCCAGAGGCGACTCATCAGGCGTTTATCGTCAATCCATTGCAAAGTGATGAAGATAAAGCGCGAGGACGTCACGATCGGCTGTATAAAACGGGCGATTTAGTCCGTTACCTGAACGACGGAAAGATTGACTATATTGGGCGTAATGATGCCCAGGTGAAGATCCGTGGCTTCAGGATCGAATTGGCCGAAATCGAAAACTGTCTGGCCGAATACCCACATATTGAACAGGTAGTGGTCCTGGCGCTGGAGCATGACTCGGGGCAAAAGTACCTGGTAGCCTATTATGTTGCACCAGACGCATTGCCAGCAGATGTGTTGTCTGAGCATCTGCAACAGCGTTTACCTGCCTACATGATCCCCACGGCGTTTGTTCATTTAACGGCATTGCCGATGAACATGAACAATAAGTTGGATCGCAAAGCCTTACCTCTGCCGATATTAACGGATGAGGTGAACTACGTGGCCCCAGCCAACGAGAGTGAAATGCTGATCTGCCGCGTATTTGCGGAGGTATTACAGCTTAAGGATTATGCGGTGGGGGTCACCGATGACTTCTTCCGTTTAGGCGGGGACAGTATCAGCAGTATCCAACTGGCGAACAAACTCAAAAAGTTATCTGGCCACCATCTCACGGTGAAGGACATCTTTGCCCACAGAACGGCCAAAGCATTGAGCACTTACCTGCTGCAACGTCAGGGTGACAATTTGCCGGTTATCCAGTCAGAGGCAGGTATGCTGGCGGATGAGCTACCCTTGGCGCCGATCCAGCGCTGGTTCTTCCAGGCCGTAGAGTCGGGGAAATTGCCTGATGCTGGGCATTGGAACCAGGCATTTATGGTTAAAGTGCCCACGTTAAACGTTGAGCTACTGCGTTTGAGCGTGGCGAAACTGGTTGAATACCATGATATTTTGCGGGCCGTTTACCCGAAAGATGCCGCTGCCGGCCACTACCGTCAAACGATAGCGACGTTGCCATTTGATGCGATCAACCAACAGGATTTCACAGCCGTTCAGCTCGATGCGCAGTTGACGGCCTGGCAGAACCGTTTTTGCCTGGCAGAAGGGCCACTGTTCCATATCGGTTATATTGCGGGCTACGCTGACGAGACTGCGCGTATCCATGTGGCGGTACACCATCTCAATATTGATGCGGTCAGCTGGCGGATTATTAACCAAGACTTACGCACGCTTTACCAGTTCTTTGCTGCACAAGGCGATAACCTGGATGTGACGGTTGATGCGCAAACTATCCTGGGCCAGAAAGGCACGAGTTACCGCCAATGGGTCAACTCACTGCAAAACTACCCAGCCGTTGCCGTGAACAGCCATAGGGATGAGAGGCATTACTGGGAGAACCTGACCACGGATTTAGACGCCTGGCACCAGCGTTTGGACACCCATCGCGTGGGGACGCTCAATCGTACGATGATAAGCCTGTCGCCAGAGCAAACCGGTTGTCTGTTGCGAGACCTTCATCATGTTTATCACACCGAGGTGAACGATATTCTGCTGACCGTACTGGCGGATGCGCTGTCGCAGGTGGTTGGCGGTGACAGCCAGTATGTCCTGCTGGAAGGGCATGGCCGAGAGGCGATGTTTGACGATGTGGATATCAACAATACCGTCGGTTGGTTTACCTGCATGTATCCGGTCAATCTGCGTATTGAGCAGCGTGACCTTGTACGCAATTTACCGCTGATTAAAGACAGGCTACGAACCCCTCCTCACCATGGCTTAGGGTATGGCGTGCTGGTTGGCTATGATGCGCAGGCATTGCCCGCCGTGACCTTCAACTACCTTGGCCAGTTCGATGGCGATGAACGAGATGGCGAGTGGGCGTTTGTTCAGGAATCTACGGGGTTGGCATTATCAGCGAATAACCGCACAACGGACTTCTTAGCGCTGAACGGCGGTGTGCTCAATGGCCAATTACAATTCCTGGTCGAAGGGGATCTCAGCCTGGAACAGCTCGAACTGTTTGCCACGACTTATCGCCAGCGGTTAATCCAGTTGATCGACGAGCTTAAGCGGTCAACTCGCTCTTATCTCACCGAGTCTGATGTTAAGGGTGTGGTCTCCGGTGAATTGTTAGCGCGCCTCCAGCAGGATGAAGAGGTGGCGGCGATTTATCCGGCTAACAGCCTGCAACAAGGATTTATTTATCATTACGTCCTGCAAGGTGATATCGACAACGCCTACCGTACGCAAATGGTCTGGCACTATCGCAATGCGTTGGATGTCGAGCTGTTAAAACGGGCGTGGCAATGCAGCCAGGCGAAATATCCGGCGCTGCGGCTAAGATTCTCCTGGCAGGAAGAGTTTGTGCAGATTGTCGATAAGCAAGGCACCTTTGGTTGGCAGTTTATCGATATCAGTGAGCAGGACGAACGTGCACGAGCAAGCACCGTGGCTGAACTCGTCAAGCAGGATCAGCAGACCCATTTCGATTTGTCTGCTAGCGGGTTATTCCGGCTGTATATCGTTAAGTGCGAGGACGATCACTATATTTGTCTATTTAATAACCATCACGCCATTCTGGACGGCTGGAGCCTGCCGATCTTGCTCAATGACGTGCACCAAAATTATCTGGCCCTGCAACAGGGAAGCGCGCCGGAGCAAGCCGCAGATCAAAGCTATCTGGAGGCACAGGCATTGCTACAGACGGTTAGCCAGGAAACCGAGCAGTTCTGGCAAAACTATCTGGGTGGCTTAGAGGTGCAAGAGAATCTCACCGGCCTGCTAAAGCCGGAGATGAAACACGTCAATTTAAGTGAATATAAACACCTGCAAGATCCCCAGACGGTATCGACCGCATTGGCTGGTGAGCTTTACCACGGGCTGAAGGCGCTCTCACGGCAGCATGGCGTGACGTTGAATGCGCTGATGCAGTATTGCTGGCACCAACAGCTCAGTCTTTATAGCCATGCGGACGTGACGATTGTGGGCATGACGGTGTCTGGCCGTAACCTGCCGGTGGAGGAGATTGAACGCTCTGTTGGTCTATACATCAATACGTTGCCTGTCGTTCTGGCACACACCGATGAGGCGATCATCGAGAATGTCAAACGTCTGCAGGCCCATATTAATGACATCAATAGCTACAGCAATATCAGCCTGATCACACTGCAAAAGGCGGGGGTACGTCTGTTCAATTCGCTCTTCGTGTTTGAAAACTATCCGGTGCCTGCCGATAACGGCGAGAGCCTGTTCAAACTCGAGTTTGAGGACAGTGATGAAAAACTGGATTACCCGCTGGGCATCATGGTGTATGAACAGGATGGACGGATTGAGTTCAAGATCAACTATGCGGGCGAGCTGTTCAGCCGTTCGGCCATTGAAGGCGTGCTGCAAGGAATACGGCTCACCGTACAGCAGTTGATCGCGGACCCGGCCATGGGTCCCCAGGCGTTATCGCTGCTGACGCAGGACGACTATACGCAGCTGGTAGCAAACCAGCCGCGGGTTCAGGTTGCCGTGGAGCGAAATAAACTGGTCGGTCAGATGTTTGAAGAGCAGGCAGCCAGAACGCTTGATGCTTTGGCATTGGTATATCAGGATACGCGTTTGACGTATTGCGAGTTAAATCAGCGGGTGAACCAGTTGGCGGCTTATCTGCAGGCGAACTTTGCGATACAGCCTGACAGCGCGATTGCCCTCTATTTTGATAAGTCGACCCATATGGTCATTGCCATGCTGGCCGTGCTCAAGGCCGGGGCGGCCTATGTCCCGATTAGCCCTCAGGCACCGTTGGAGCGCTTGAGTCTGCTGGTCGACGACGTTAAACCGGTGCTGATCCTGACGCAGCAGCATTATGGTGCACGCATCGCTGGCTGTGGTTTCCCTCTGCTGGATATTGATAACCCGCAACTGGCCAACAGGCTGGCGCAGCTCGATGACAGCAACGTACCGTCACGCACGCAGCCAGACGATTTGGCGTATATCATCTATACCAGCGGCACCACTGGCCGGCCAAAAGGGGTGATGATTGAACATCACTCGTTAATCAACCTGGCGCAAGGGCAGTCAGACCTGCTAGGTATGCCTACGGGCCATGAGCAGGCTGCCAGGCTAAACACGCTGTGGTATTCGGAATATGTTTTCGATGCCCATGCGCTGGATGTCTTCTGTGCCTTGTTGAATGGCCATTGCCTGCATATTCTGGCAGAACAGCAACGTCTCGACTTTATCGCGCTCTCTGCCTATATCAGGGATCACGCCATCGAGTTCGCCTTTATTCCTCCGGCGTTACTGGCACAAAATGAACTCCTGGAGCTGTCTACGCTGGTTGTTGGTGGGGAGTGTCTCGATGCGGCGATGATTGACCGCTACTGTGAGGCCGGAGTCCGGTTGATCAACGGTTACGGGCCTAGCGAAACCACCGTGTGGGCGACGGCGCGGATCTATCAACCTGGCGATGCCAATACCAATATCGGCAAGGCGATCAACAACGTTTGTGTTTATCTGCTGGATCGCCACCTGCGCCCCGTCCCACAAGGTGCGATTGGTGAGTTGTATATCGGTGGTGCTGGCGTTGGGCGCGGTTATCTGAATAACCCGCAGGCGACAGCGGATGCGTTTATTGCCAATCCGTTCCGCAGTGATGCCGAGCGTAGCCGTGGTGAAAACGCCCGCCTTTATAAAACCGGGGACCGGGGCCGTTACCTGCCGGACGGTAACATCGAATACCTGGGCCGCAATGACTTCCAGGTTAAAATCCGTGGCTTCCGCATTGAGCCGGGGGAGATCGAAGCCCGGTTGAACGACCATCCTGCCATCCAGCAGGCGCTGGTCCTGGCGAGCACGAACCCGGCGGGGCATACCCATCTGACGGCGTACTACGTCGCGCAGGAGCCCTTGGAACAGGAGATGCTGCGTGCCCATCTGCAGCAAGTTCTGCCAGACTACATGGTACCGTCGGCCCTGGTTCACCTGCTGTCGCTACCGATGACCGTCAACGGCAAGGTCGATCGCGCGGCCTTGCCGGTCCCGACGTTTGAGGCGCAGGCAGACCGAGTGGCACCAGAGACGGCGACCGAGCAGCAACTGGCCGAGGTCTTCGCCGAGCTGCTCGCCATCCCACAGGACAGCCTCAGCGTGCTGGACGACTTCTATCGCCTGGGGGGTAACAGCATTCTGGCGATCAAGCTGGTAGGCCGTTTGACCCGCGCGTTAGAAAAAAGCGTGCATGTCTCTGACCTGTTCCGCCTGAGAACCATCCGGGCACTGGCGGCATTTATTGATAATACCGCGCAGGGTAGCCAGATCATCCAGGCACCGTCGATCGCCCGGCCTGAAGAACAGCGGCTGTCGTTTGCCCAGGAGCGTCTGTGGTTTATCGACCGTTATGAAGAAGGCAGCAACGCCTACAACATCCCGCTTACGCTCAAATTGCAGGCCGGAACCGATCCGCAGAAAGTGGCCCAGGCGCTGATTAAGGTGGTTGACCGTCACGAAGTGCTGCGCACCCTGATCCTGTGCGATGACGACGGGCAGGGGTATCAACATATTCTGCCAGCCGAGACATTCTCACTGAGCATATCGCACGAAACATGCGACAGCGTACAAGCGCTGCATGCGCGGCTGCACAAGCATCAGCACCGGGTGTTTGACCTGGCGCAGGAATGCCCGATTGTGGCCCAGTGTTATACGCTGGCGGGAGCAGACTACTTCAGCATCGTTATTCACCACATCGCGTTTGACGGCTGGTCGGTGGATCTGCTGTTAAAAGAGTTACTGCACTATTACCGCGTGTTCACCGGAGAGGCCAGCAATGAACTCCCGGCACCGCCGGTGCAGTACCGGGAATTTGCGTTGTGGCAGCGTCAACACCTGCAAGGGGCCACGCTGGACAAGCAACTGGCCTACTGGCATGGGCAACTGGCGGACCATGAACCGCTCAACCTGCCGACGGACCATGTGCGCCCACTACAATTGGATTACCGCGGCGACGATATCACCTTCCAACTGGATGCGGCGACCAGTGCCGAGCTGCGGGCGTTGGCCGCCTCGTTGAACGTCAGCCTGTATACGGTACTGCTGAGCGGCTATTACCTGCTGCTGGGGGTTTACAGTAACCAGCAGGATATCGTGCTGGGGACGCCGATAGCGGGCAGGCATTACCCGGGGGTGGAAGACACCATGGGGCTGTTCGTCAATACGCTGGTCCTCAGAAGGCAGATAGATGTCAGCCAAACGGTCAGAGAATTTATTGGCGAAACGGGGCAGCAGGTCAGTGAAGCGCATACCCATCAGGATCTGCCTTTTGAAAAACTGGTTGAAGTGCTGAAAACGGAGAAAGACAGTTCAAGGCACCCGATATTCCAGGTGATGTTCAGTCTCCAATCGTTTGGCGCAGCGGGACGTACGGAAGGAGAAAGTCTGTTTGAGCAGTATGACGCGCAAGAAGGGGCGTATCGGGCAGCGAAGTTCGATTTGACCGTGATGCTGGACGACAGTGAAGAGGCGATCGGTGGCGTCTTCAACTATGCGACGGCGCTGTTCAACGGGCAAACGATGCAGAACTACATTGCGACCTATCGGCATATCCTGCGCCAACTGGGTACGCTGTGCAGTCAGGGGCGTTCCCTCGCGGAGCTTCAGTACCTGGATTCGGCGCAATACGAGCAAATCATTTTCCAAGGGAACCGCACCGAATGCGACTACCCACGGGAGATGACGATCCACGGGATGTTCGAGGCGCAGGTAGCAAGAACTCCAGAGAATATCGCTCTGGTGTTTGAGGGTGTGAGCCTGACCTATCGGCAGCTGAATGAACGGGCTAACCGCTTGTCGGTTTACTTGAGAGAACGCTTTGCTGTCCGCACCGGCGATCTGGTGGCGCTGTGTTTAAACCGCTCTGAGCATATGCAGGTCGCGATACTGGCCATTCTCAAGGCGGGGGGCGCTTACGTACCACTGGATCCGCTGGCACCGGATGACCGAGTCAGTTACATGTTGGACAACGCCGGTATCGATATTATCTTGACGGCACATCCTGGCGACGAGAAAGCCGCAGCGCTAGCGGCAACCGGCAGAACCGTTATCGATGTCGCCGATCGGGAGACGTCATCCGATATTGCCCGCTACCCAGGCGAAAACCAGCCTTCATCGGTGCGGTCTAGCGATTTGGCTTACATCATCTATACCAGCGGCACCACGGGCAATCCTAAAGGCGTCATGCTAGAGCATCACAGCGTGATCAACCGTATTGTCTGGATGCACAAGCAATATCCGATCACGGCGCAGGATCGTATCTTGCAAAAGACCAACTACACCTTCGATGTTTCAGTGTGGGAGCTGTTCTGGGCTAACTGGTACGGGGCCTGTATCGTTTTTGCCTCGCAGGAGGCCTATAAAGATAATGTCTATCTGGCAGAACTGATTGAACAGCAACAGGTAACGACGCTCCATTTCGTCCCTTCAATGCTGTCGGCATTCCTTGAAACTCTGGAAGGGCAGAGTGCGTTGCAGGCAAAACTGGGCAGCCTTAACTACCTGTTTTGCAGCGGAGAGGCGTTAAACGTGGGGGAAGTCAGAAAATGCCACCGCTTACTGCCGCATTGTCAGATCCACAATCTCTATGGCCCAACGGAAGCGACGGTGGATGTGCTGTTCTACGACTGTAACGCACGCTCCATCAAGGATGTGTTAATTGGTAAGCCGATAGACAATACTTCCGCCTACGTGCTGAATGCACAACTGCAACCCATTCCACCGGGGGCTATTGGCGAGTTATTCATTGGTGGCGTCGGTGTCGCTAGAGGTTACATGAATAATAAGCCATTGACGGATAAGGCTTTCCTGAGTAATCCATTCCAGGGCAATGAGGAGAAGCGACGAGGTTACAATGGCCGGATGTATAAAACTGGCGACGTGGTTCGCTATTTAGCCGATGGTAATATCCAATATCTGGGCCGCAATGATTTCCAGGTTAAAGTGCGCGGTTACCGTATTGAGCTGGGCGAAATCGAGACTCGCCTGGCCAGTTATCCGGACGTTAATCATGCGGTGGTGATCGCCAGCGAACGTGGCAGCAACGATAAATATCTGGTGGCTTATTATGTTGCCGCGCAGGAAATTCCCACCGAAAAGCTATGCGCTCATCTGCGGGAAACCCTGCCAGATTATATGGTGCCTAGCGTATTTGTTCATTTGACGGCGCTGCCGGTGACCTCCAACGGTAAGTTGAACAGAAGGTTGTTACCTGAACCGCAAATAACCCATTCCGTGACCTATGTGGCACCGGAAAACAAGGTTGAAAAAACGCTGTGTGAGTTACTCGCCGATACGCTGCAAGTTTCCTTTGAGGCAATCAGCATGGAGGATAACTTCTTTGCGCTGGGCGGCAACAGCATCCTGGCGATGAGGCTGAACAACCGGATTAACCAGGTGCTGAGGGTTAAAATACGTCTGCTTGATATTATCAATGCGCGCACCCTCAGCGAGTTATCGCAAGCCATTGCACAGGCTCAAGGGAAGTCATTTGAGGTGATCGTGCCATTTAATACGGTAACGCAAAAACCACAGATGTTTATGGTTCACCCTGGGATGGGGAACTGTTCGGTCTACCAATCCTTGGCCAATAGGCTGAGTGAGCGTTACTGCTGTTATGGGGTTGATTCATATAACTTCTATCATGAGCAGAAGATCGAGCAGCTTGATGAGTTGGCGCGTTATTATCTGGAGCATATCGATCGCATTCTTGATGTCAGCCAACCGGTCACCTTATTAGGTTGGTCGTTGGGCGGGAAGATTGCACTGGAGATCGCGGCCTATTTAGAAGCGCGTGGGGTTAAGGCGATCACTGTCTATCTGCTGGATACCTGGTTGTTAAGTGAAGATCATTATCAGCGCAATGAGTCATCCTTTAACCTGGACTCTATGATGGAGCGGTTACAAATTCCACATTATTTAAGACATAATGTCGAATCGGTTGTCGTAAGCGATAAGGTGTTGAATATACAGCCACTATCTGCCGTATTAAAACATACTCAGATCGTGTTGTTTAAGGCGATGGAGGAGATCGGTTATGAGGAGTATCAACAATACCGGTTTAACAACGTTGATGCTGGTGTTGAAAACATTGCCCAACTACAGCTGTTTGAAATAGCAGCCAGTCACTTTACCTTGCTAGAAAAGGAGGATGAGTTGATTAGCCACATCCGCTAATTGCTTTCTTGGCGCTGGGCAGGGGTTCTATTACCTGCCCAGCATGCTGTAGGTGAAGGGCTAAACAACATGACCAATTATATCTACTGCTCTCGTATTGACGAGCTAAGCAGCGAACTGCTTTATTCGCAGCGGGATTATCTTGATAAAGACCAACGGATCCTCTTCGATCGGTTTAGATTTGATGACGACAAACGTCGGTCATTATTAGGGAGAATGCTGCTACGTTATGCATTAAAAAAACATGTTGGGTATCAGGGAAGTCATTTTCCCAAGCTGCACTATAACCGCTATGGCAAACCTGCGGTGATGGGGATGAAAGGGGCTTTTAATCTTTCCCATGCGGGGGACTGGGCCGTGTGTGCCTATACGACGCAGGGGGATATCGGCGTTGATGTGGAAAAAAGAGTCCCGATTGACATACATGACTATCGGGATGTGCTCACCCCTGAGGAGTTTACACAACTTGTTCAGGGGGAAAACGTTGATTTCTTTCGTCTGTGGTCATTGAAAGAAGCCATCATAAAAGCGGATGGCCGGGGTTTTGCTTTATCTCCGACCACGTTTACCTTACCTCACCCTTTTGCCAATGGCTTAACCGTCGACGTGGCTGAAAAGCGTTGGTACTTGTACTCACAGGACATTGGGGAGGAATACGTATTATCCAGCGCCTCAACATCCTATGAAACCGCACTGTTTTCGTTAGCCTTTGACACTTTGTTGGCCTGATTTAATCGCTGCCGTTCTCTGCCAAAGCCATACGCGATATGGCTGGTCACTCAACTCTGGCAGACAAAGGCGCTGTCCTTGTCCAGCAAATAAGGGCGCAAATAGGCAACCGTGCTGCACATCGGCAAGATATCTGCTGACAGCGTTATCCCCAACGTTTCGACCAGGTATTTTCTACGCTGCTGCATCCGCTGCCATAGCTGTGGATACTGCCGTTGGATCTCCAACTTCAGCTGTTCATCCGCCAGTAGCACGGTGCTTTCGGCAGAAACGCCACCAAAGTTGGGCACTGAAGGAATGATATCAATCTGCAGGATCATGCCGCTCAACAGCTTTTGCCGAGAGCCTTGATAAATAGGCGAAGACATCCACTCTTCTTCAGCGGTCAGGTGCCCTGGGCACAGTGACCAACCGTACTTTGAGCGCGGTAAGACCGCTTCCACGTGATCAAACAGCTCGCCGCCACGCATGCCAACGCTAATCACTTCAAGCCAGTGGGCATAGGCAGAGAAGTAGGGCTTGGCGACCGCATCCAGATAGTTTTTCGCCTCTGTTGATAACTCACCATTAGCATTTACCGCATAACCCGCCCGGCTGGAGGCACCGCCGCGATAGCCTACGGTTAGCGAGATCGTATCACCGTACTTCACGGTGTTGTCGGTTGGGAACAGATTACCCTTGATAAAGCGTGGGCCGCTGGAAGCAATGGTGACAATACTCGGGTGTTGGCCAAAGCGTACCAGGCAATCCCCTAACTGCTGCTCTGTGACGCCTGGCGCCAGCTTATTCATGGCATCCAGAATGCAATCGGAGGCTAATGCGGCCCCATACTCGTAGTGAGCCACCTCGTTGGCATTATTGACCGTTCTGACCCCGTGCTCGCCGATAAACAAGTCGGTCTCATTGGATAAGCAGGCTTCATCACCGACAATGTTGCGGAGGGTATCGACAATAAATGACGGGAGGTCATAGATTTTCTTGTCGATCTCTAGCCCGTTGGTAAACATCTTCCAGCCAACCAGGCCGGTGCGGGCATTTTCCCGAATGCCCGCTTCAACCAGCAGCTCTTTAATCGACTTATCGCTTCTACCGGGTTGATTTGGCAATGAAAATTGAGATAGGTGTACCGCTTTGGCCTGGATCCGGGCTTTGCTGACCTTATTGAGATTCTCGTTCCCCAGCACCAGCGTCATTTCGCCATCGGCGTTGATAATCAACAAGGCTTCTTCAAAGCGGGTGAAAAAGCCGACCAGATATTCAAAATTGCCACCGTGCTCGACATCACAGTAAATCACCAGTTGATCAAGCCCACGTTGCTTCATCCTGCTAAGGATGTTGCTCTTTCTTTGTTGGATGGTTTCGTCCGTTAGTGCAACGGGCACGCCAGAACAGTCCTTTTGCGGCTCTGGGATGGTTTTTAAGCTTACTTGCTGGTTTTTCATCTGACCCTCTTTTGCCAAGTGGGAGTTCGTACAGCCTGTTGATCAGGCCATAACATCGAAAATATAGTTGAGACTTATCTCGCAGTGTTAAACAGCTAAAAATCAGCTTAACGTTAATTTGATCACAGTTTCTACTTTTATAGATTTGATTTCTTGCATTCATTTATCAAACTGATAGCGTATTGGACTGTAAATTAGGATTGTTACTGTTTAACAGGCAAAACCTAAACCTCTGGTGGTGTTGGCTATTAGCTAGCATGCCACCAGAGGTTTAGGTTTTTTTTTGCCTGAAAATCAGCTGATACAACAAGCAGGTAGCAGAGGACATTCCTATAACGGATAAAGAAGGCAACGATGAAAATATGAATAACTAGCGAAAGAGTTATGGATGGAGATAGGGTCCATCTACGGAAGGCCAATAATGATACAAACTAAAACCATTGAGGAAATAACCATGAAACGGTTTACGCTATTACTTACTTTGTTGTCTTCACTTATTTTAAGTCCGCTTTTGGCTTACGCTGAAACCGTAGGTGATAATACAGTCACCATTTATGTAACCCGTCATGGCAAAACCATGTTTAATACCGTACATCGGGTTCAGGGTTGGGCAGATACCCCGTTGACTACCGCAGGCGTTACGGTTGCTGAACAACTTGGTAAGGGCCTAAAAGATATTGAATTTAAAAAGGTATATGCCAGCGATCTGGGGCGAGCGCGTCAAACTGCGCGTATCATATTAGCCGCAAAAGGGCAGCAGTTGAACATCGTTGAAAGCGAGAAACTGCGTGAGTTCTGCTTCGGCATTTATGAAGGCGATCTCGATGCCAATATGTGGGGAGCAATAGCCACCAAGCTTGGCTATGAGTCGGAAAAAGCGCTATTCGGTGATTTTGCCAAAGGGAAATTGCCATTTGCCAAGATGTTCGGCGGTGTAGCTCTGGTCGATACCAGCGGTGAAGCTGAAACGTTTGCCACCGTCAAAGCACGTATGCAATCAGAGCTAAAAGCTATCGCTGAGGAAACGGCAGCTCAAGGGGGCGGTAACATACTCCTGGTTTCACATGGAGCAGCCATTCTGGCCATGGTAGCGGATATGAGCTCTACACCCATTGTCGCGCCACTGTCTAATGCTAGCGTTACGCAGATTACTTATAAAAACCGTGAGTTTACCGTAGGTAAACTGGGCGATATGAGCTATGTAGAAAAAGGTGCAAAGCTCTGATTGGGCGGTGAGCTAAAGGTAATTAAATAGAATACTATCTATCCATAATCCTCAATATCTAACCAGCATCAGCGGCAATCTTGTCACATCATCATATAGATAAGATTATTTAGTCCCTGATGCTGGTTTTCGGCTTTTTTTCTGCGCAGGAACTTAACCCGACGCACATCAATGCATAAGCCAAGGCGAAAATGAAATCTCTAATTATGAGTCTGCTAATTTAATTAAACATTAAGAATTAATAAAAAAATCACAACACTGTTGGTCAAGTAATGCACCCGTTGGCAATGCTATGAGCATACTAAATCAGACCATGTTGTGAACATATTCGGTAATAACTGCACATATTTTGTCATGATTTCATTAATAAATCGTTATTTTGGACAGAATAAAATGCCAACAACGTCATGTTTTATAAGTTAAATTTTCCTTTGTGCAGGATTTATTGATCGCCATCAGGATGCTCATGAACAAAAAATACACACAGTAGACTATTCATAAGCCGATGCTGTTATGACTGGCACTGGGTTATTTTGTGACACTCTGATAAGGAAATAACATGAGCGGACAGCAACAAAATATTACCTCCTCTGCAACAGAAATGGCTCCCGTTCGCTGGGGAGCCTACGTGGCGCTACTTTTTGCCATGGTATTCTTTTCCGGGCTTCTCGGCGGTAAAGAATGGTATGGCGTGTTTGATTTCACGACATTGAACGGGTCTTTCGGTCGAGTCGTCAGTGGTGTGACTCAAAGCAACGAGGCATTAAACGTTTCCAACAGTACCTTTCGTGGTACCGGCGGTAATGGTGCCATGGATGGTTTTCTCTTCGCCTTCGGCCTGATACCTGCTGTCATGTTTGCCCTTGGCATGATCAATGTACTGGAGCACTACGGTGCGCTGAATGCAGCACGTAAACTGTTAACCCCACTGTTGCGTCCGTTGCTGGGACTGCGCGGTAATACAGGTTTGGCACTGATCGGCAGCCTGCAGAGCACGGATGTTGGTGCCTCGCTGACGCGCAAGCTGGCTGATGAGGCGCAGATTACTGAGAATGAAAAAGACGTTTTCACCATGTTTCAGTTTTCTGCAGGCGCAATGATCACCAACTTTTTCTCCTCCGGCGCCATTCTGTTCACTTTGGTTGCCGCTGACGGCACCCTGGCGGTTCCCGCCTCGATCGGCCTGTGCATCCTCGTCATGTTTTTTATGAAAATCGTTGGCGCGAATATTTTTCGTTTGTTGCTGAAAATGCGTCGTCAAGATAACGCATCTTCTGAAATCCATAAGGCATAGGGAGAGCACCATGAGCATGACGACTGAATCCAAACCCATGATCACCGATGTTTTTGTTGCTGGCGCGCGCAAAGGCTGGACCATTGCCACAACCAGTACCTTGCCCAATGTTCTGATGGCCTTTGTGGTGATCAAGGCGCTGACCATCACTGGCGCACTGGACGGGCTGGCTTTCATTTTTGCTCCCCTGATGCAGCTGTTCGGCTTGCCGGGCGAGGCGGCAGCGGTCCTGATCGGAGGCTGGATGTCAATGGGCGGTGGGATCGGCGTAGCCGTCAGCCTGTTCGATAGCGGGATCCTGACTGGAGAACATCTGGCTATTCTGGCACCGGCCATCTATCTGATGGGGTCGCAGATCCAGTATGCCGGACGCATCCTTGGGGTCATTGGCACCAACGCCAAACTGATCCCGTTGATGATAGCCATCTCGGTACTGAATGCCTTCGGTGCCATGTTGCTGATGCACATTTTTATCTAGAGGCACGGCGACCTACGGGGCGAGTGCGAGATCGTACTCTCCCTCGATTTAATTTCAGTGCACGCGCAGCCTGCACAAAAGAACAGGGGAAACACCATGCAATTAGACGACTATCTGGCAGAGTTGGCCTCCTTGGTTAATGTGGACTGTGGTACCAATACGCTGGACGGAGTTGCCACCGTTGCTGGCAATATGCATGAGAAATATCAGCAGCTCGGCTGGCACAGCGAAATTGTCGATCTTGGCGATAAAGTGGGGCCCGGCGTTTTTGCTGCCAACAAACCCAATAGTCCACACTTTGATGTGCTACTGGTAGGTCACCTGGATACGGTTTTCCCAGTAGGTACCGTAGCGATGCGCCCCATGAGCATCAAGGAGGATCGCGCCTATGGCCCCGGTGTGGCGGATATGAAGAGTGGGCTCCTTAATATTCTTTGGGCAATGCGGGGACTGTCTGCAGAGGCGAAAGAGCGTCTCTCTATCGCGATTGCCATGAACCCTGATGAGGAGACGGGTTCGGTTTACTCACATGAATGGATTGGCGCCCTGGCGAAACGCAGCCGCTGCGTGTTGGTGTGCGAGGCCGCCCGTGCGGATGGCTCACTGGTCAAGGCTCGCAAGGGAATGGCTCGCTACGTGCTGGAATTTCACGGTGTCGCCGCCCACGCTGGTAACGATCCTGAGAATGGGCGTTCCGCAGTCAATGAAATGGCCCACTGGATACTTCATCTTAATCAGTTGGCCAATGCGCAACTTGGGACGACCCTGAACGTTGGAGTGGTGAGTGGAGGTTCAGCGGCCAATGTAGTTGCGGACTACGCGCAAGCGATAGTGGATGTCCGCTTCTGGCAGAACGACGAATTTGAGCGCGTTGATCGACTAATGCGAACCACGACGCCTCAATGCTTTACTGCCGATGTTCGCCTCAATGTGACACTACAGGCTCATGTGCCCGCCATGTCACCCTCAGAAAAAACCGAACAGCTGATGGCGAAGGTGGAGTCTGCGGGAAGGTTGGAGAATATTGACGTTCGCTGGCAGGCCGTCGGTGGTGGTTCTGATGCCAACCATACCGCCGCGCTTGATATTCCCTCACTGGATGGTTTTGGTCCAATTGGGGCTGGCTTCCATAGCCCGGCAGAATATCTGGAGTTGTCCAGCATCGAACCCCGAGTGCGTCTTTTGCGCCGGGTGATAGAAACGCTTTGATCTCTGTCAGAACGCAAAAAACCCGCCATAGGCGGGTTCTTCTAAATGATGGTGCCCGGACTCGGAATCGAACCAAGGACACGGGGATTTTCAATCCCCTGCTCTACCGACTGAGCTATCCGGGCAACGGGGCGCATTAAACCGTATTTGGCCCTGTGTCGTCAATGGGTTTCTGTCACAAAGCCGAGCGATTGCTCTAATTTCAAGCAAGGGCAGGGCTACCTTCCTGCGCCAGCATTCTCCCTTCTTCCCCAAAATGCCCGATACCAGAGATCGAAACACTCACCCCAACAATGTTCATCCCTGCCTATTCCCTAATCAAGTTAATGTTAGTGATAAGTACAACATGTTACATATATGTATTTTAAGACTATTGTCATTTTTAAATGTGATCGGTGTAACTTTAATAACATATTGTCTGTGTTATGTTTCGATAATAACATCATTAGTTCCCGGCAAACGTCAGGGTACAAGGCTCGGCAACGGAACGTAAAAGTTCACAGATAATTTTGGGGAAAAAATGAAATATATCATAGGGATAGTGTGTATCCTTACTATCTGTATTTTGGCGCTTTTAGTGAGCAACGATCGCAAAAACATCCGCTATCGTCCGATTTTCGTCATGCTGGCCTGCCAGTTTTTGATGACCGCACTGCTGCTTAAGACTGACGTGGGCAATAAAGTGATTGGCGTGATCGCCGGGGTATTTGGCAATTTGCTCTCCTATGCCAACGAAGGGGTAAACTTCGTCTTTGGTGGTTTGGTGAATCACGGTGAGATCTCTTTCTTCCTGTCCGTTTTGCTGCCCATCGTGTTTATCTCCGCGCTGATCGGCATCCTGCAACACTGGCGCATCCTGGGCTTTATCATCAAGTACATCGGCCTGGCGCTGAGCAAGGTCAACGGCATGGGGCGCTTAGAGTCCTATAACGCGGTGGCTTCGGCGATCCTCGGCCAGTCTGAAGTGTTCATCTCGGTGAAAAAACAGCTCGGCCTGCTGCCGGAGCACCGCCTGTATACGTTGTGTACCTCAGCCATGTCGACGGTCTCAATGGCGATTGTGGGCGCTTACATGGTGATGCTAGATCCGCGCTATGTGGTGACTGCCTTGGTGCTGAACCTGTTTGGTGGCTTTATCATGGCGTCGCTGATCAACCCTTATCAGGTCAAGCCTGAGGAAGACATTCTGGATGTGGTTGAAGGGGAGAAGCAGAGCTTCTTCGAAGTCCTGAGCGAATACATTCTCGATGGCTTCAAGGTAGCGATTATCGTTGGCGCGATGCTGATTGGCTTTATTGCGCTGATCACTATGGCTAACGCGCTATTCACCGCTGCATTTGGCATTTCCTTCCAAGGCGTGTTGGGTTACGTGTTCTCTCCATTGGCTTTCCTGGTGGGTGTACCGTGGCACGAAGCAGTGCAGGCCGGTGGCCTGATGGCAACCAAGATCGTCAGCAACGAATTTGTTGCCATGCTCAACCTATCGCAGGGTGATTACAACTTCTCTGAACGTACCATGGCGATTATCTCGGTGTTCCTGGTGTCGTTCGCCAACTTCTCCTCAATCGGCATTATTGTCGGTGCCATCAAGGCATTGGATTCCAAGCAAGGTAACGCCGCTGCCCGCTTTGGCCTGAAGCTGCTTTACGGCTCCACGCTGGTCAGCTTCCTGAACGCCGCCGTCGTAGGTTTCTTCTTTTAATTAGCTCAAGGCCACATCGAGAGGTTGTGGCCTGTTATCGCTATAACAATAAGGAATATGTGATGAAAATGACTTCTCCCCTCAAGCTATCGTTATTGGCCCTGTTGGTTGCAGGCGCTGCGCATGCCGCAACGGTGGATCTCCGTATCATGGAAACCACCGACGTTCACGGCAACATGATGGATTATGACTATTACAAAGATAAAGCCACCGCTCAGTACGGCTTGGTGAGAGCGGCCACGTTGATTGATGCTGCCCGTGCGGAAGCGACCAACAGCGTGCTGGTCGATAACGGCGATATCATCCAGGGCAGCCCGATGGCGGACTATGCTGCAGCCAACCTGAAAAAGGGCGATGTGCATCCAGTTTATCAGGCGATGAACACCCTGGATTATGCGGTCGGCAGCCTGGGTAACCATGAGTTCAACTACGGGCTGGATTACCTGAAAATGGCGATTAGCGGGGCCAAATTCCCGTACATCAACGCCAACGTCTATGACGCCAAAACCAACAAGCCTTATTTCAAACAGTACCTGATCGTGGAAACGCCGGTAAAAGATACCGAGGGTAAAGAGCACAAGCTGCGCATCGGTTATATCGGCTTTGTACCACCACAGGTAGTGCTGTGGGACAAGGACAAGCTGTCGGGCAAGGTGATAGCCAAAGATATTACCGAAACTGCCAAGGAGTTGGTGCCACAGATGCGTAAGAAAGGGGCGGATATCGTGATTGCTATCGCCCACTCCGGTATCTCTGCCGATCCTTACAAGGCGCTGGCAGAAAACTCGGTCTACTACCTCACGCAGGTTCCAGGCATCGATGCCATTACCTTTGGCCACTCTCACGGTATTTTCCCAAGCAAGGATTTCGCCGCTATTCCTGGGGTAGATCTTGAAAAGGGGACGGTCAACGGCGTACCTGCAGTCATGCCGGGCCACTGGGCAGATAACCTGGGGGTGATCGATCTGGTGCTGGAAGGGGAAACCAATAACTGGAAAGTGGTCTCCAGCCGTGCAGAAGCGCGCCCAATCTTTGATAAGAAGAATGACAAATCGCTGGTCGATGCCAAGGCCTCGTTGGTGAAAACGCTTGAGCAGGCACATAACGACACCCGTGAGTTCGTTAACAAGCCGATTGGCACCATTGCCGAAGATACCAATACCTATCTGTCATTAGTGCAGGACTCCTCGGCCATCCAGATCATCCGTGCGGCGCAGAAAGCCTACGTTGAGCACTTTATTCAGGGCGATCCGGATCTTGCTGATATCCCGGTACTGTCTGCTGCGGCACCGTTCAAGGCGGGTGGCAGGAAGAACGACCCAGCGGCCTTCGTCGATATGCGTAAAGGGCCTCTGAGCTTCCGTAACGCGGCCGATCTTTACCAGTATTCCAACACGCTGGCGGCAGTGAAAGTGAAAGGCAGCGATCTGAAAGAGTGGCTGGAGTGCTCTGCGGGCATGTACAACCAGATCGACGTGAAAAGTGATAAGCCACAGTCACTGCTCAACTGGAACGGTTTCCGGGCCTACAACTTCGATATGTTTGACGATCTGAGCTATCAGATCGACGTGACCCAGCCAGCACGTTATGACGTGGATTGCAACGTGATCAATCCACAGGCCCAGCGTATCAAGTCGCTGACCTATAAAGGTAAGCCGGTGGTGGCAGACGCGCCATTCCTGGTTGCCGTGAACAATTACCGGGCATTTACCGGCAAGTTCGCCGGCACGGGTGAAAAAAATATCGTTATCTCCTCGCCGGATGAAGTGCGCACTATCGTGGCCAACTACATCTCCGAGCAGACCAAACAGCATGGCGCATATAAGCCAGAGGTAAAAAACAACTGGCGGATCGCGCAAATTACTGCGGATAAGCCGTTGGATATCCGCATCGAGACCTCACCAAGCCAGAATGCGGCTGATTACATCAAACAGGCTGCTCAGCATCCAATGGCGCTGGTAGGAAAAGACGATATCGGTTTTGCCGTTTACAAGATCGACTTACAGAAATAAAGATCCGGGGAATGACAATGAGAATGGTTGATATCATCGCCAAAAAGCGCGATGGAAAAGAGCTGACTACGCAAGAGATCGAGTTTTTTGTTAACGGCTACACCCGGGGAGATATTCCGGATTACCAGGCCAGTGCGCTGGCGATGGCGATCTTCTTCCAGGATATGAACGACCGTGAGCGTGCCGATCTAACGATGTCGATGGTGAACTCCGGTGACGTAATCGATCTCTCTGCGATCGAAGGCGTCAAGGTAGACAAGCACTCCACCGGCGGCGTGGGTGATACCACCACGCTGGTGCTGGCACCGCTGGTAGCGGCGCTGGATATCCCGGTGGCGAAGATGTCGGGCCGCGGCTTGGGGCATACCGGTGGCACTATTGATAAGCTGGAAGCGGTAGCGGGTTTCCACGTGGAAATCTCCAGCAAACAGTTTATCGAGCTGGTGAACCGCGACAAGGTGGCGGTGATTGGCCAGACCGGTAACCTGACCCCGGCGGATAAAAAGCTGTATGCGCTGCGTGATGTGACCGGCACGGTGAACTCAATCCCGCTGATTGCCGGTTCGATCATGAGCAAGAAGATTGCGGCGGGTGCCGATGCCATCGTGCTGGACGTGAAAACCGGTGCCGGTGCGTTTATGAAAACCACTGAAGATGCCGTCGAGCTGGCCACGGCGATGGTGCGCATTGGTAACCACGTGGGCCGTAATACCATGGCGGTGATCTCCGATATGTCGCAGCCCTTGGGCTACGCCATCGGTAATGCGCTGGAAGTGAAGGAAGCCATCGATACGCTGCGTGGCGAAGGCCCGGAAGATCTGACCGAACTGGTCATGCAGTTGGGTAGCCAAATGGTCGTGCTGGCGAAGAAGGCCGATTCGTTACCGGCTGCGCGCGCCATGCTGCAAGAGGTGATCGATAACGGCAAGGCACTGGCCAAGTTCCGTGACTTCCTGGCCAACCAGGGCGGCGATGCTTCAATGGTGGATCATCCAGAGAAGCTGCCGCAGGCTAAATACCTGATTGAGGTACCGGCCAAGCAGGCGGGTGTGGTTGCCAATATCGTGGCCGACGAAATCGGTGTGGCAGCCATGTTGCTCGGTGCCGGTCGTGCCACCAAGGAAGATGACATCGATCTGGCCGTGGGCCTGATGATGCATAAAAAAGTCGGCGATCGTGTCGCCATCGGTGACTCGCTGGTAACGATCCATGCCAATCGCCCGGATGTGGCAAACGTCATGGAGAAAATCTATGACAGCATTACCCTTGCCGATAAGGCGCAAGCGCCAAAACTGATCCATACCATTATTACAGAATAATAATATTAGCCGTGTTTCACCCTGGTTGCAGGGTGAAACATTTTCAACATTATCTAGAAATCATTTAATTAAATAGTTCTGGGTGAGTAGATAGAAAACGGGATTTTTCTATGTATCAAATAAATAAATTTAAAATAAAAAAGCCTCTGGTATTGTTTGCTCTTATGTTCTCTTTACCCCTCAGCGCAGAGGAAATAAAGGTAAGCGATCGTCTCTTCTCAAGTTTTATTAACGATAGCCACGCAGACCTTTCTTTCCGTAACGTGTTTAAAAATTTAAGCACCGAGGATTATGGGGAGCGCTCCATCCAAACAGCCTGGGGGCAGGGGATCACTCTTGATTATCAGTCCGGCTATTTTGCGGATATGTTGGGAGTAGACGCTTCTTATTATGGCGTGATTAAGCTGGCCGCCAGCGATGATTTCTGGGGCCGTAGCGTGTTGTATAACGACAACGGCCAGGCGAAAGGTTTCAATAAGATTGGTCAGCTCTACCTGAAAGGACGTTTGGGTGATGATGACACCTATCTCCACCTTTATTCAGGTTGGCAGCAGATTAAAAAATGGGGCGCACTCAATAACTCCACGCGTGCCATTCCAAGTACCTATCTGGGGTTGCGTGGCGAAGCGGCTACCGGGCCAGTACGGTTACGTGGCGCCTACGTGACCCGCTACAGCGACAGAGATTCTCCGGATAAGATCCATTTCCGCACTGCGGATAAAAAGGAGATCAGCAGCATTGCGACCGGTGAATTGAGCTATAGCGATCACGGCTATAGCGCGCTCTATTTCCTGGGTGAAAGCCATAACTATATGCAACGGCACGGGGTGGAGCTGGGTTGGCAACCGGCGTCCTGGGCAGAGAATCGCCTCAAGTTTGCCAGCCAGGTATATTACAACCATGGTTTGCAAGACTGGACCCGCATGTCCACCCGTCACAAGACGTTCGATGATGATGCCTACCATTATGCGATGTATGCCGAATGGCGCGCCGAGCGTTGGAAGCACAAGGTTGGGGCTTCATACACCCGGGCCTCACTCGATAATGGCAACGGGTTAGGGCGCTTTGAGTGGCACCTGGCTAAACACAGCCGGGGCACCTTTAACTCCATGGCCGACAGTTGGGGTAACGACTATGTGGGCGATAAGGAAAAGATGCTGGCCTGGACCTTCGGCTATGCCGTTACGCCAGAAGTTGAGTTAGGGATGGTCACCAACTATGGCTGGGGGATGAAGTACCGTGGCCATAGCATCGAGCGTGGTGAAACCCTGGTTTACTCCCGTTGGACGCCGTCACAGCCTGCGCTGAAGAATCTGGCGTTTCAGCTCTCCGGTGGCCCATCCTGGAACTACCAGAGCCAGAACAATCAGCCGAAACTGACCTCGGATGGCAAGCCGATGCGCGCTCAGAACCACTCGATTGAGTTCCAGGTGGATTACAAGTTCAACCTGTTCTAATCAACGCCTGCCTGGCCGTGTGGGAAACCCACACGGCATCACTAAATAATTATGCATTAATAGTAACTATTAACCGGCTTGAACCCTCGAAAAAAACGTGTAATCATTGCGCGAATTCCCCATTTCATCACAGAGGAGTACAGGCATGACGGGTTTAACCACCTCAGCGCAACTGCGCTCCAGAAGCCTGATGACGCCCTCACTCCGAGTTTCCTTAACGCCATTTATGCGAATACCGCTGCCCCTTATGCGGTAAAGCTAGCCAATGCTCGCTGTTAGGCATGATTAAAAATAGAGCTGCGGCTCTGATTTTACTGATGTCTATCGGACGCTGCCGATCCCAGTCCCCGATAGTTGTCTGATGCCTACCCGCATCGGCCGGTCATGGTTGCGCCTTGGCTCATCACTTTGCCGGGATAACCAGGGTTATCTCATTATGTGCCCAGTGGCACACCCTCATCCTTAACCGTTTGAGACTCAGCATGATGAAAGAATTGAAGATAGCAACCAGCGCCAGCCTGGTAGCCAGCATTGAAACCCTGCGCGAAATCGTGCGCGTGGGGCAGACTGATTATACCGATGTGGCGGCTGCCGTGGTCTCCGTTAGCGATGTGGATGCCGGTATTCTGGCAACGCTCAAAGCGACCGGCTTTGAGATCCCGACGTTTGTTGCCGTTGAGGGGGATGAACAGCTCTCCCCGGATCACCTGCCGTTGATTACTGGCGTATTTGCCTTGGCTGCCGCGACCAAAGCGTTTTACATGGCGCAGTTGGAGGCCGCCGCTGATGCCTACGAGCAGGCGCTGTTACCGCCGTTCTTCAAAACGCTGAAAACCTACGTGGAAATGGAGAACTCAACCTTTGCCTGCCCGGGCCATCAGGGCGGCGAGTTTTTCCGCAAGCACCCGGCAGGGCGCAAGTTTTTCGAGTTTTACGGCGAAACGATTTTCCGTTCGGACATGTGCAACGCCGATGTGAAGCTCGGCGATCTGCTGATCCATGAAGGCTCGGCCAAGGATGCGCAAAAACACGCGGCGAAAGTGTTCAACGCTGATAAAACCTACTTCGTGCTGAACGGTACTTCGGCCTCCAATAAAGTGGTGACCAACGCGCTGCTGACGCGTGGCGATCTGGTGCTGTTCGATCGCAATAACCATAAATCCAATCACCACGGTGCGTTGATCCAGGCAGGGGCAACGCCGGTGTATCTGGAAACCGCGCGTAACCCGTTTGGTTTTATCGGCGGCATCGATTCCCAATGCTTTGATGAAGCTTACCTGCGCGAGCAGATCCGCCATGTTGCCCCGGAAAAAGCCGCTGCGGCACGGCCTTTCCGCCTGGCGATCATTCAGCTCGGCACCTATGACGGCACGATTTACAACGCCCGTCAGGTGATCGATACCATCGGCCATCTGTGCGATTACATCCTGTTTGATTCGGCCTGGGTGGGGTATGAAGGTTTTATCCCGATGCTGAAAGAGTGCTCGCCGCTGCTGTTGGAACTGGATGAGCACGATCCGGGTATTTTCGTCACGCAATCGGTGCATAAGCAGCAGGCCGGGTTCTCGCAGACTTCGCAGATCCATAAGAAAGACGATCACATCAAAGGCCAGAAACGCCACTGCAACCACAAGCATCTCAACAATGCGTTTATGCTGCATGCCTCAACCAGCCCGTTTTATCCGCTGTTTGCCGCGCTGGACGTCAACGCCAAGATGCATGCCGGTGCCGCGGGCCGCCGCATGTGGATGGAGTGCGTCAAGCTGGGGATCGACACGCGTAAACAACTGCTGGCACGCTGCTCGCAGCTGCGGCCCTTTATTCCGCCGCAGGTGGCAGGCAAAGACTGGCAGGACTACGATACCGACCTGATCGCCAACGACGCACGCTTCTTCAACTTTGTTCCGGGCGAGCAATGGCACGGCTTTGCAGGCTATGCGCAGGGGCAGTATCTGGTCGATCCTTGCAAGCTGCTGCTGACCACGCCGGGGATTGATGCGGCCACCGGTCAGTACACCGAGTTCGGTATCCCGGCAACCATTCTGGCCAACTTCCTGCGTGAGAACGGCATCGTGCCGGAGAAGTGCGATCTCAACTCGATCCTATTCCTGCTCACCCCGGCGGAGAACCCGGCGAAAATGGATCATCTGGTGGATATGCTGGTGCAGTTCGAGCGTTACGTCGAGGCAGATGCGCCACTGAGTGAGGTCTTGCCGACGGTCTATCGCAAGAATCAGCAGCGTTATGCAGGCTACACCCTTCGTCAACTGTGCCAGGAGATGCACGATCTGTACGTCAGCTTCGACGTGAAGCAGTTGCAAAAAGAGATGTTCCGTCAGGATCATTTCCCGCCGGTGATGATGAATCCGCAGGATGCCAACGTCGAGTTTATCCGCGACAACGTTGAGCTGGTGCCGATCGCTCAGGCAGCCGGGCGCATAGCGGCAGAAGGTGCCTTACCTTATCCACCGGGTGTGTTGTGTGTAGTTCCGGGTGAAGTGTGGGGCGGCGCGGTACAGCGTTACTTCCTGGCGCTGGAGGAGGGCATCAACCGCTTGCCTGGCTTCTCACCGGAGCTGCAGGGCGTGTATATCGAGAAGAAAGATCACGGTTGGAAACGGATTTTTGGCTATATGATCAAGCCGTAAAATCGCAACCAATTTGCCTTGCTGTAGGGGCGCCGCATGCTGCGCCCGCTTAGCCGTATGCCGCCCCGTCTATCTTGCATGACAAAGGCGGATGTCACCACTACATTGAGTAGAGTGGTATGACAACGAGTCCAACGATGAAAGATAGAAAATACGCCGCCTGGGTTGCCAAAGAAAAAAGAAAGTCCACGTTTCACAGTTTTGACTGGTTTTTGCTGGTTAACGCCTTGTTCTCTTTCTACCTGTTCCTACAGCGTCTGGGGTCAGGGCTTTACGAGTCGTTAAGCCATTTGCTACGTTCAGCTCCGGCGATCTCCGGCGTGATGTTGGTCTCCTTCGTCACCTATATGGTGTTGAGGGTGTTACGGCCATACGGTGAGAAAGCCCGCTGGTGGGGGTTGATCGCCAGTGTGACGGTTTTGTCGCTATGTTGGTGTGCTGCCTTTCATCACCTGATTGTCATGGACAACGTTACCTTGGTCTACCCCTTGCTGATTGGCTTGGTGTTTGCCTCACTGATCCCCTTTTACCTCTCTCCTTTGCTGCTGTGCCTGTTTACGGTACCGATATTGGCGATGTCCATCAGCGAAAATATTATCCTGCGCGGTGCGGCCTCTGTGGCGAACGTGTTCTCTTATTTGCTGATGCTGTTTCTGATCTACTCGGCCAAACGCATGTTGGAGAAATGGTTTATGTTGGCCATCGAGCGGGAAAGGGAGAACAAGCAACTGATTGACCGGCTGGGGAAATTGGCTAACCGCGATCCGCTGACCGGGCTGGCCAATCGGCGCTATTTCAGCAACTACTTCGACTCGGTGTTTTCTCGGGAGGCGGAGAGTCGCGAACCTTTCGCCATCATCCTGCTGGACGTGGATTTCTTTAAAAAATATAACGACCATTACGGCCACCAGATGGGGGATGAGTGCCTGATCCGCCTGGCCGAATGCTTTGAAAGTAGCGTGCGTCGTTCACAGGATCTGGTGGCTCGTTACGGTGGAGAGGAATTTATCATTCTGCTGCCAAAAGCCGATCGTGCCGAGGCGATAGCGGTGGCCGAAAGGATCAAGTCTCAGGTCGCGGCGATCGCGATCCCGCATGAAGGCTCCGACGTTGGGCAATGGGTCACGGTGAGCCAGGGGATTGCATTATGGCGAGCAGGCGTGGGGCGTGAGCAACTGGTAGAGATGGCCGACAAGACTCTGTATCAAACCAAGGCTAATGGACGCAACGGCTATACATTGGCGGAAAAAGGGTAGCTCTCAAGTCCAGTATTTGCCCCTCACCCCAACCCTCTCCCACAGGGAGAGGGAGCTGACCGGAGTGGTGGTTAGGTGTGGCGTAAAGCTGTGGCATGTTCGATTTGATGTGGCGGTTGGATACTGGAGTTAAGTTGTTGCACGTTCGGTCCCCTCACTTTTCGGGAGAGGGAGCTGACCGGTGTGGTGGTTAGGTGTGGCGTAAAGCTGTGGCATGTTCGATTTGATGTGGCGGTTGGATACTGGAGTTAAGTTGTGGCACGTTCAGTCCCCTTATTTTTCGGGAGAGGGAGTTGACCTGAGTGCTTGGTTGGCCTGTGCTGCTCCGGTAAATGCGGAGTAAGAAGAACGAGGATGGGGTATGGCGCAGAAAAATCAGCGTACTCGATCTGTCCCCAAAAAGGAGTTGGTGCTGTGCTCAGATGTGGAAGTTATTCTGTAAGAAGGTGATGTTGAGGACGAATACCGTAGTTAAGATCTAGCACGGTCGGTCCCCTCTCCCTGTGGGCTGAGTGATCCCCAGTAATATGGTCAGCATCCCATGACCATATTACTGTACTCATTCCCTAACTTTTTCAGCATGTTAACTATATTCATCCGTCTCACTATTCCCGGTCTGTCTCTCA
>NZ_JBLJAK010000030.1:0-63110 GCF_047530105.1 Serratia sp. T13T92
GTAATGGTTTCAAACTGGTACTGATGGGGAGAAGGTTCTTTGAGCATGGCAGTCAGTCCGTTTTTTGCACTGACCTTATTAGATCAAAGTCCTGGCCTCACGGCCAGGACTTTGTCATCAATCTGAGACGCTTTCGCGTCTTTTTTTCACTGCGTTTTTGCACCGAATCTAGATGTGCAACTCTTGCAGCTTATCTTTCGGCAGTGCCAGCTCTTCGTTATGGTTCACTACCACGCCGTGCTCAAGAATATGCTTGGCGATTTCCTGCGCCTCTTCCAGCGAGTGCATATGGTAGGTACCGCACTGGAACTCATTGAGTTCAGGGATCTTGCGCTGGTCAGTCACCTTCAGCACGTCAGCCATCGCGGCTTGCCAGGCATCGGCCACGCGCTGCTCTTCCGGTACGCCAATCAGGCTCATATAAAAGCCGGTACGGCAGCCCATTGGCGAGATATCGATGATCTCCACGCCGTTACCGTTCAGATGGTCGCGCATGAAGCCAGCGAACAGATGTTCCAAGGTATGGATCCCACGCTCTGGCATCACTTCCAGATTCGGGCGACAGAAACGCAGATCGAATACGGTGATGGTATCCCCATGAGGGGTTTGCATGGTTTTAGCAACGCGGACAGCCGGCGCCGCCATGCGAGTATGATCTACGGTAAAGCTATCCAGCAGTGGCATGTCATCACCTCTTGGTAAAATGAATTTATTTCGAAACTTTTTTCGTACCGATGAAACCTTTTCCAACCCTGCGGGTCTTAATCTATGAAAGACGCGCATTTGTTATCATCATCACTGTTTTCAGAGATGTGTATTTGGCCACAGTGATGTGGCCTTTTTCTTTTTCAGCCCCCGCCGTTTTCCTTCAGGAACTGTTCAAAGCTTAGCGTATCACTGGCTTCTATGTCGCGCTGGCGTTGCCACGAGGCCTGCTGCTCCTGAGCGAGTTGCTCTTCGGTCAGCAGTTCCAACGGCTCCTCTATCAGCATTTTGCGATATTTTTCCGCCAGTTCCAGGCCAACGTTACCGGTGCCTTGCGCTTTCATTTCCTTGAGGATACGGGCCGAGAACGTCAGCTCCGGATCGTCAAACGCCGCCACCAGTTGTTCACACACCTGCTGATATTGTCGATCGCCCGCTTCGCTATCCAACACCTCGGCCACGCGCTTCAAATCGCCAAACAGCGCTTTGCCGACCTTATCCAACGGTTCACGGGTATCGTTACAGCCGATGCCGATGGTCTGGCCTGGCTTACGCCCTTCCAAAATCACCCGGTTCCAGTTTTTACGGGTGCACAGCAACTCATCGCTGCTCATTTCTGGCGCATCCGCCAATACGCACCACACCAGGAACAGATCCAGGAAACGCGCCTGTACCGCATCCACACCGATTGGCGAGAATGGGTTGATGTCCAGCGAGCGCACCTCGATATATTCGATACCGCCGCGTAACAGCGCATCTGACGGCGTCTCACCGCTGTGGGTGACGCGTTTTGGCCGGATCGGGGCATAGAGTTCGTTTTCGATCTGCAACACGTTGCTGTTCAGTTGCAGATAGCGATCGCCCTCTTTCACTCCCAGCTTGGCATAGTCTTCTGAAGGCGTCGCAATAGCGCGTTTCAGACCTTGCACATAGGTTTGCAGATCGTTAAAGGTAATGCCCAGATTGCTCTGCGACTTATTGGTATAGCCCAGATCGCTCAGGCGCAGCGAGGTGGCATAAGGCAAATAGCACATGCCCCGTTCATTGCGCTCAAACGGCAAATCGGTTTCCCGGCCTTTGAGGAACGAGGAACAGATGGCTGGCGATGCCCCGAACAGATATGGGATCACCCAACCAAAGCGGTAGTAGTTGCGGATCAGGCGGAAATATCCCGCAGAGATCTGCTCTTTACCACTCTCTTCATCCTCAACGCCAGCCCACGCCTGCCAAAACTCCAGCGGCAGGGAGAAGTTGTAGTGCACACCGGAAATGGTTTGCATCAACGCACCGTAGCGGTTCTTCAACCCTTCCCGGTACAGCGTTTTCATCCGGCCAATATTGGAGGTGCCAAACTGCGCCAGCTCGATATCCTGCTCGGCGTTGATAAAGCACGGCATGCTCAGTGGCCACATGCGCTCATCACCCAGATTACGCGCTACGTGACGATGGATGTCACGCAGGAACGTCAGCAAGTGATCGAGGTCATCATCAACCGGTGTAATAAATTCTAACAGCGCCTCGGCAAAGTCCGTAGTGATCCAATGGTGCGTTAATGCCGCCCCCAGTTGTTCTGGATGACCCGTGCTGGCTAGCGTGCCATCTGCGGTTACCCGCAGTGTTTCACGCTCAATACCGCGCCGGATCCCTTTTAATGCATGAGGGTGGGCTTCCAACCAAGAAAGCGCCTGTGATACGTCCGGGATCAAATTGACCTCCCGCTTCTAAAAACGATAGCTGTAAGCATACTGAATCCGCTCCCTAGAGAATATTGAGTTATATTCACTTGGTTAATGCCACCAGGCGATACCCTGCAGCGTAATCATCGTCAAGATGATGTAACGCAACGCTTTTCCGATACACAGAAACAGCGTGACAAAGCCCCATGGCATGCGCAGCCAGCCTGCCAACACGCACAATAAATCGCCCACAACCGGCACCCAACTGAGCAACAGCGCAGCCGGGCCAAAGCGTTGTAACCAACCAAGAGCCGTTTCCAGCCCGCGTTGTGGTTTCAACGCCGGTAACAGGCGCCCGATAATGACGTTGGTCAACCCACCCAGGGTATTTCCCAACGTTGCAGCCAGCACCAGTAAACCTGGTGAAGCGCTGCTGTTGGTCAACAACGCAACCAACACGATCTCTGAATTGCCAGGCAACAGCGTCGCACTAAGGAAGCTGCTGCCAAACAGCGACATGACCGCCAGCGTACTACTCACAGCGTGCGAACGTCTACCACGGCCATATTGGCGCTTCTGGCGGCCTGAATGCCGAATTCGGCATCTTCAAACACCACGCAGTGCTCAGGAGGCACGCCAATCAACTCCGCACAGCGCAGGAAGGTATCCGGCTCCGGCTTGTGGCGTTGAACATCATCAGCCCCGACGATGGCATCAAAGCAGTCGAATAGCCCTAAATGACGCAGCAACATCTCCGCCATCCGGTGCTCACTGCCCGTCCCTACCGCCATGGGACGGCGGCCATGATAAGACTTCACCACCTCAATCAGCGGTAACGGACGCACCGTGTCTAATAGCATGCTTTCTACCGCGCGGGTTTTCTCGGCGGCCAGTTGATGAGGATCAAGATCGGCCTGATGTGCGGCAATCACCGCCTGAGCAATGCGCCAGGTAGGTGAACCGTTCAGCCCTGTCATGGCGGCCGCATCAAACTTCATTCCGTAACGTGCCAACACCTCGTGCCACGCCTTGAGATGCGTTGGCTCGGTGTCCAGAATGGTACCGTCCATGTCGAAGATCAGACCCTGATAGCGATCGTACATCGTGACTCCATGACCATTGAGCAAAGAAAGCTACTTTAGCGTAAAGCCGAAAGGTTGTCGCTGCCAGAGCATGACGGAAAATGCGGTGTAGATAAGAGGTTGCGTAAGACAGAAAACAGAAGGTGGGAACTTAGAAATGAAAAGTAAAAAACCCGCCGAAGCGGGTTTCTCTAAGAAGATGGTGCATCCAGGAGGATTCGAACCTCCGACCGCTCGGTTCGTAGCCGAGTACTCTATCCAGCTGAGCTATGGATGCAATCTAATTTTTGTAGCGAATTTGTTTCGTTCCGTGAAACGTCACTGAAGAATGGTGCATCCAGGAGGATTCGAACCTCCGACCGCTCGGTTCGTAGCCGAGTACTCTATCCAGCTGAGCTATGGATGCACAGGAATTCTTTTTTGATACCGTATGGTATGTCGTTACTACCCCACCATACTGCAAAATATGGTGCATCCAGGAGGATTCGAACCTCCGACCGCTCGGTTCGTAGCCGAGTACTCTATCCAGCTGAGCTATGGATGCAAATGGCGGTGAGGCGGGGATTCGAACCCCGGATGCAGCTTTTGACCGCATACTCCCTTAGCAGGGGAGCGCCTTCAGCCTCTCGGCCACCTCACCAGTACGCTTCTTGCGAATCGTGCCTAACTTGCTTTAGAGAAGCTCATCGGCACTGCGTGGCGCACATATTACTTTCGTGGGTTTATAAGTCAAACAATTTTTCCCAACTCTCGCGCGTTTGCACAAATCACAGGCAACATGAGTGATTTCGCGGCAAAAAGAGTGCTTTATCAACAAGAAAATGCCGTGCTACCGCGGATAGGAGTTTGATCGCAGGGGAAAGTTATTGGCAAAAAAATGGGGGGAGATAACAGTTAGTGTGAAAAGAAGGGGGAAAGCGGGTCAAGAAAAGCAAGAAGCGTCTCGTTGTAGAACGAGACGCTACTTAGAAATCAGTAAGTCGTCTGTTGAGACTTCTCGGCCTGGATGCGCTGGTAGATTTCTTCGCGGTGAACAGACACCTCTTTGGGGGCATTCACACCAATACGAACTTGGTTGCCTTTAACCCCTAGCACTGTGACCGTAACCTCATCGCCAATCATGAGGGTTTCACCAACTCGACGAGTCAGAATTAACATTCTTTGCTCCTTGAAAGATTAAAAGAGTCGGGTCTCTCAGTTTCCCCGCCATTATCCATTATATGCAGTGAAAACGTAAGTCAAGAACCCACAATAAATGTAAGCAGACTTGGTGTCACTCCAGATTAAGAATAAGTTTAGCCGACCTGGAAAACTTTGTTCCCGCAATTGTCACTACATTGTGTTAGCACAGTCTAAAAACGCCATAAGCCACAGTGGCTTACGGCGTCAGTAACGCGCCTATTTATTTATATTCACAGTTTCGCGGCCACCCAGGCCTCTACGCTGTTTAATGCCGCAGGCAAGGCGTTGGCATCACTGCCCCCAGCCATTGCCATATCAGGGCGTCCACCGCCCTTGCCGCCAACCTGCTGTGCGATGTTGCCGATCAGCTCGCCGGCCTTAACCCGGTCGGTCAGATCTTTGGTAACACCCGCAATCAGGCTGACTTTGCCTTCTTCCACCGTGGCCAACACGATGATCGCAGAACCCAGCTGATTTTTAAGATCGTCAACCATGGTACGCATGATCTTCGGCTCAACGTTATCCAGCTGGCTGACCAGCAGCTTCACGCCATTGACCAGCTTGGCTTGACTCGACAGCGAAGCACTTTCCTGCGCAGCTTGCTGATCTTTCAGCTGTTGCAGCTCTTTTTCCAGCGCGCGAGTGCGATCGAGTACCGCACGCACCTTATCAGTCAGGTTATTGCTGTCACCCTTCACCAGGTGAGCAACATCCTGTAACAAGTCACTCTGTTGATGCAAGGTCGCTATCGCCCCTTCCCCCGTCACAGCTTCAATACGACGGATACCGGCTGCGGTACCAGACTCACTCTGGATGCGGAACAGGCCGATGTCACCGGTACGGTTAGCATGCGTACCGCCACACAGTTCGGTGGAGAAATCGCCCATGGTCAGCACACGCACGTGATCATCGTACTTCTCGCCGAACAGCGCCATAGCGCCCTTCTCTTTGGCATCATCCAACGCCATCACTTCGGTCTGGACCGACAGGTTACGACGGATCTGCTGGTTAACCAAATCTTCTACCGCGCGGATTTGTTCTGGCTTCATCGCTTCGGAGTGCGAGAAGTCAAAACGCAGGTACTTGTCGTTAACCAACGAGCCTTTTTGCGCTACGTGCTCACCCAGGATCTGGCGCAATGCCGCATGCAGCAGGTGAGTGGCGGAGTGGTTCAGGCGGATACGGTTACGGCGTTCGCTGTCGATTACCGCATCAACGCGGTCATTCAGCTTCAGCGAGCCGCTAGCCAGCTTGCCCAGGTGACCGATAGCCTGGCCATATTTCTGCGCATCGCTCACGACGAACTCGCTGCCAGCCGCTTTCAGCAAGCCTTTATCGCCGACCTGGCCACCCGACTCGCCATAGAATGGCGTTTCGTCCAGCACCACCACGGCCTCTTCACCCGCATGGATCTCATCCACCGGCTGACCATCACGGAACAGAGCGGTCACTTTCGCCTGTTGCTCTTCGCGATCGTAACCATTGAACTGGCTTGCGCCGTCAACACGGATCAGGCTGTTGTAGTCCGCGCCAAAACCGCTGGACTCACGCGCACGGCGGCGTTGAGCCTCCATGGCTTGCTCAAAACCCTGCTCATCAACCTTAAGGCCACGCTCACGGCAGACGTCAGCGGTCAGATCCACTGGGAAACCGTAGGTATCATACAAACGGAATGCCGTTTCGCCATCCAGGGTATCGCCCTGCAGCTTGGCCAGTTCGTCATCCAGCAGCGCCAAACCGCGCTCCAGCGTACGGGCAAACTGTTCTTCTTCGGATTTCAGTACCTGCTCAACCTGTGCCTGCTGGCGTTTCAGTTCTTCGGCAGCCGGGCCCATCACTTCGATCAACGGAGCAACCAGCTTGTAGAAGAAGGTATCCTTCGCGCCCAACATGTTGCCATGACGGATCGCGCGGCGAATGATACGGCGCAGCACGTAGCCACGGTTTTCATTCGACGGGATCACGCCATCGGCGATCAGGAAGGCACAAGAACGGATATGGTCCGCAATCACGCGCAGCGACTTGTTACCCATATCGGTTGCGCCGGTCAGTTTAGCGACGGCGGCAATCAGGGTGGTGAACAGATCGATTTCGTAGTTGGAATTGACATGTTGCAGCACCGCAGCGATACGCTCGAGGCCCATACCGGTATCCACCGAAGGCTTCGGCAGCGGCAGCATGGTACCATCCGACTGACGGTTGAACTGCATGAACACGATGTTCCAGATCTCGATATAGCGATCGCCATCTTCTTCCGGGCTACCCGGAGGGCCACCCCAGATATGGTCGCCGTGATCGAAGAAGATCTCGGTGCACGGGCCGCATGGGCCGGTGTCGCCCATCTGCCAGAAGTTATCGGAAGCAAAGGCCGCGCCTTTGTTATCGCCGATGCGGATGATACGTTCCGCAGGCACGCCAATCTGTTTTTGCCAGATGTCGAAGGCTTCGTCATCGGTCTCATAGACGGTGACCCACAGCTTTTCTTTCGGCAGGTTGAACCAGTTTTCACCGGTCAGTAGTTCCCACGCGTAGCTGATGGCATCGTGCTTGAAATAGTCACCGAAGCTGAAGTTGCCCAACATCTCAAAGAAAGTATGGTGACGGGCGGTATAGCCGACGTTTTCCAGATCGTTGTGCTTGCCACCGGCACGCACGCAACGCTGTGAAGTGGTGGCACGCGAGTAGGCGCGCTTGTCCAGCCCCAGGAAAACGTCTTTAAATTGGTTCATGCCGGCATTGGTAAACAGCAATGTCGGATCATTGTTAGGTACCAGGGAGCTGCTTGCTACAACCTGGTGGCCTTTACTATGAAAGAAATCGAGAAACGCTTGACGGATCTCAGCGGTGCTCTTGCTCATAATTTTCCCGGAAAGACTAGAATAACGATGCGTGAAAGAGGCTCGACATCCTGACGATATCCTCTGGTTCACGAACTAAATGTGGGGATAAGATAAATTTTCTTCGGGGGGAAGTAAAACGCCGTGTGCATTCATTGCGCAAAATCACGGTAAATCGACTGAATTTCCTCCTGGAAGAAGCCGCGATAGAGCAGATAGCGCAACACCTTGGCCTTCTCTTTCCATTCTACCGGTAACGGATCGCCAAATTTGCGCAGCGCGATCTCCCTGGCTTGCTCACACCAGTCAATTTCGCATTCCGCCAAGGCGTCCTGCACCATCTCTTTATCTACGCCCTTTTGCATCAGTTCTGAGCGAATACGTTGCGCGCCATATCCCTTGCGGCTGCGGCTGGCGATAAAGCTATTGGCGAAACGCCGATCGTCCAGCCAGTTATGCTGGTAGCAATAGCTAATCACCTGTTCAATGATTACAGGATCGACGGGTTCTTCGGGGGGTTCTGTAGGGGATTTGCTACCGAATCTGGCGTTCGCCATAAATGGTGGCGCCGCAAGTTTGCGGCGCAGTTCGGCTTCACTATGATCGCGTTGGGACAATAGCCGCATCGCACGGCTAATCAACGTATTTTGCTGATTACCTGAAGGCTGGAAGCCTACGTCATTCATATCTGCAAGCCTTGGTGATCGGTATACGCCCTAAGGGGCGTATACCCACCGGCAAAGATTAAAACTCTTCGCTGGTTTCTGCTTCGTTGTCATCGGCCTTCTCGGCACTGGCAGCAGCCGGTTCACCATTGCTGTGCAGCAACAGGTCACGCAGTTTTTTATCCAGTTCCGCAGCAATGGCCGGGTTTTCTTTCAGGAAGTTACAGGCATTGGACTTACCCTGACCGATCTTCTCACCGTTGTAGCTGTACCAGGCACCGGCCTTCTCGATCATTTTGTGTTTCACACCCAGATCGACCAGTTCGCCACGGCTGTTGATCCCTTCGCCATACAGGATCTGGAACTCTGCCTGTTTGAACGGTGCAGCGATTTTGTTCTTCACCACTTTCACGCGGGTTTCGCTGCCGATCACTTCATCACCTTCTTTGATCGCACCGATACGGCGGATATCCAGACGGACAGAAGCGTAGAACTTCAGGGCATTACCCCCGGTGGTGGTTTCCGGGTTACCGAACATCACGCCAATTTTCATACGGATCTGGTTGATGAAGATCAGCAAGGTGTTGGCGTTCTTCAGGTTACCGGCCAATTTACGCATGGCCTGGCTCATCATACGTGCCGCCAGCCCCATATGTGAGTCACCGATTTCACCTTCGATTTCCGCCTTCGGCGTCAGCGCCGCTACGGAGTCGACGATGATGACGTCAACCGCGCCAGAACGGGTCAGCGCATCACAGATTTCCAGCGCCTGCTCACCGGTATCCGGCTGAGAACACAGCAGGTTATCGATATCCACGCCCAGTTTCTTGGCGTAGATAGGATCCAGCGCATGTTCGGCATCGATAAACGCACAGGTTTTACCTTCGCGCTGCGCAGCGGCAATAACTTGCAGAGTCAGGGTGGTTTTACCGGAGGATTCCGGGCCATAAATCTCGACGATACGGCCCATTGGCAAGCCGCCTGCGCCCAGTGCGATATCAAGTGACAGCGAGCCGGTGGAGATCGTTTCTACGTCCATGGAGCGGTCTTCACCCAGACGCATGATGGAGCCTTTGCCGAACTGTTTCTCAATCTGGCCCAGTGCTGCAGCTAACGCCTTTTGCTTGTTCTCATCAATAGCCATTTTTGCTCCTTCGTTGCGCAATGTCAGAGTGACTCACATTGCCGCTGAATGTATGTTGTGCAGGAAATTGTCGCTAATTATACTGTATGGTCATACAGTATCAAGCCTAATTTTACAAAAATTCATCAAGCGCCGTTTGCAGCGCAAAAAGGGTTGCCTGCAGGCGCACCGCATCGCGATCGCCGGTAAATTGCATTTTGCGCGCCAGCACCCGGCCGGAACGTTCGGCAAAACCAAACCAGACGGTACCTACTGGTTTTTCCACACTGCCACCGTCTGGGCCGGCAATGCCACTGACCGACAGCGCCAGATCGGCTTTGGCCGCGTGCATCGCGCCCTGCGCCATCTCGCGCACCACTTCCTCACTGACCGCGCCATGAGCCTGCAAGGTCGCTTCCGCCACCCCTAACAGTTCGTGCTTTGCCGCGTTGCTGTAAGTGACAAAGCCGCGATCGAAATAGGCCGAGCTGCCGGCGATATCGGTAATTGCCTTGGCAATACCGCCGCCCGTACAGGACTCCGCGCAGCTGATCCAACGCCCATTGGCCTTTAGCCTTTGTCCGACGGCAATACTGAGCTCACGCAACCGCTTCTCACTCATGGCCTCTCCATTAATCAATGGTTTATAAAACTGCAGACATTCCCCAACAGGCTCACAACGTAAAGGGTACTGCTAGACGGGCGCAGCATGCAGCGCCCCTACGGTCGAATATGTGTGTCTTCTGCCAATTCAGCAACATTGTCACTTTGTCAGCAATCAAGGTATATGCGCCTGATGGTAGCATTTATCAAGCCTCTACGGCATTTTACCGGCCGAAATGCCATGCGCTTCGCAGCGCTACGGTTTTAAGCCGTTGTACTAACTGCTAGTATCGGGGATACGTCCAGCTTGTTGCGGCAAACCCGTTTGCCTCAATCTTCGACCAAAACAGGAAGGCCGAGTGAAAAAAACGTTAGGTGTATTCTTTCCGCTGTATACCACCACCCTGCTGATGCTGTTGGGTTCAGGGTTACTGACCACCTACATTTCCCTGCGGTTAACCTCCATCAACGTCAGTGGCGCCCTGATCGGGGCCATTATCGCCGCCAACTACATCGGCCTGGTGATCGGCGGCAAGGTCGGCCACTTTCTGATTGCTCGCGTAGGGCATATCCGCGCCTATGTCTCCTGCGCCGGGATCATTACCGCAGCGGTGCTAGGCCACGGCCTGACGGAATACATCCCGGTTTGGGTGGTGCTACGGCTGATTATCGGCCTGTGTATGATGTGTCAGTACATGGTGCTGGAGAGCTGGCTGAACGATCAGTCCGAATCCAATCAGCGCGGCATGGTATTCGGCTTTTATATGGCGGCCTCCTACCTTGGCATGTCGCTGGGGCAGATCGTGCTTATGTTACAAGCCAACCTTGGCATCAGCACGCTGCTGCTCATCGCGCTGTGTTTTTCCCTCTGCCTGGTGCCGATCGCCCTGACAACCCGCACCAATGCCCGGCATATGTCGCCCGCCCCCATGGAGCTACGCTATTTTGTGCATGCTATCCCTAAAGTGTTGGCCACCACGCTGGTGATCGGCATGGTGGTAGGCTCCTTCTACGGGCTGGCGCCGGTATATGCCAGCCAGCAGGCATTAACCACTCAGCAAACCGGTCTGTTTATGGCCATTGCTATCTTTGCCGGGCTGGTGGCGCAGTTTCCGCTGAGCTGGTTGTCAGACCGATACAACCGCACGCTGCTGATGCGGGTTAACGCCCTGCTGCTGGTGATTGCCGCCTTACCACTGGCCCTATTGCCCCATATCGATTTCCCGGTGTTACTGATCGTCGGCTTCATGGTCAGCATGTTGCAGTTCACGCTGTATCCGTTGGCAGTAGCGTTGGCCAACGACATGATTGAGCCAGAACGCCGCGTCTCCCTGGCCGCCTGTCTGCTCATGGCATTTGGCGTGGGGGCCAGCATCGGGCCGCTGGCCGTCGGTGCGCTGATCCAGCCTTTGGGTGGGAATATCCTGTACGTGTTTTTCGCGCTGTGTGGTCTATTGATTATGGCCTGTAGCAGAACGGTCAAACAGGATGAGTCGCAGTTTGTACAGGATGCGCCTGTGCCCCATATCGCCATGCCAGACAGCCTCTCCAGTTCCCCACTTTCCCCGGCATTAAACCCGACGTTCGATGAGCAGACCATTCAAGATACGATGCCAGCGCCAGAGGCCGCTCCCGATCCGCTAGCAGAAGCTCCATTGGCGGAACCTCTGCCGGAAGAAGAGCCAGCCCAGCCTCAAGGTGCAGATCCCGAAGACGACACCGGGCTGAAAAAAGCCTACACCATGCTATAAATTGGCCAGGCATGGCCCGCCATGCCTCTCCACCTCACAATATGAAGATTTTCTTATGACGCATAGAGAAATCAGTAGCATAACTAATAAATAAAAAGTATTAGCCTCACACTTTCAAAAAACACCTCTTTATTAGCCCGCAAAGATATGCCATTAAAATCTGTAACAACCGTTAGTTTTGTAATGTAATTATCTTATTTACCCCACCCGGTAGCACCACTTATAAAATAAGTAAAACCTTTAGAATAAAAATTTTAAGCCATTGATTACAATTAGGTAACTCCATAATAACGGCTAATTTAAATGGTGGGGCAAATACAAATTATCTAATTTAAAATTAAAACACCCTGCTGGATTAAGAAACCATCAATTATCCATGGGTACTTACCCACTTTGGTAAATATGAATTTTTATCAATAGCTAATCCGCACAATAATCATTGCTGCCTATGGCATTTTTATCAAAGCTCGCTTATACCTTACCTCACAGATAAGTTAGGAAACTTAATCATAAAACCCTTTCAGGGATGAGTTTAGTGTTAACTTTGTATTAATTAGTCATCTAAACACCAGGTTAAATTTAGCTCTAGGGCACCCCCTTGGGCATTCCAGCGCGCCTACAAAAGCCACACAAGCGGCTTTTGCGCGCTATGCAAATTAACTTTGGCGTTCAGAGGCTAACCACATGGCACAATCCAATTTTACCCTTGGGGCTGTTGATATTATTGCTCGTCACGGCGGCGCAAGAATCGCTGACGTCGCAAGCGGCGCCCGTTCCGTAAGCCTGACGCAAAGCAGTATTGTGCGGATCCATGGCACTCAGGCTTTGGTGAGCAGCTATGAACGCCAAGGTAACGATCTGATCGTACACATGAAAGATGGCACCACGGTGCGTTATCAGAGCTTCTTTGAGGTGGACGCCGACGGCAAACACAGCGAATTGGTGTTTGATGATGGCAATGGCGCCATCCAGCACGCGATATTCCCGGCAACCGCCGCCACCGCTGAGCCAACGCTGATCACACCGCAGTTTGAGTCACTCTCTGATGTTTCGTCTCTGCTAATTACCGATCATGATTTATCCAACGGTGCCATCGCCGCCATTCTGGCTGGCCTGGCGCTGGGGGCTGGCGTCGCCATTGCTACCGGGACGGGGAAGAACGACCACAACAATGACGAACCGTCCGTACCGCCAGAACAACCGACCCTGACCGTCGGGAAACTGGGCAAGGACAACGTTCTGAACGCCAGTGAAGTTAAAATTGCCCAGTTACTGAGCGGCCTGACCACCGGCGTTGCCGCGGGCGTGACCATCACGCTGACGCTCAACGGCAAAAGTTACACCACTACCGTCGGGGCCGATGGCAAGTGGAACTTTGACTTTAGCTCCGCCGCGCTTGCTGGCCTGAAAGATGGCAATTATCAACTGACAGTTAAACTGACTAATCAGGATGGGATCAGCGTCGAAAAAACGATCAGCGTACTGGTCGATACCACCCCGCCAGCCTTGACCGTCAATAAGCTGACCGGCGATGACCACCTGACCGGTGCCGAGTTAAAAGCGGCACAGGCGCTGAGCGGTACCGGCGAAGCCGGGCTGACAATTACCATTACCCTGAACGGTAAAACCTACACCACGACGGTGGGTAGCGACGGCAAATGGAGCTTACAACTGCCTGCGGCAGATCTGGCTTTGCTGAAAAACGGTAACTACGAGTTAATCGTGACCTCCGTCGATAAAGTGGGCAACCAAACCACGGTCGATCATCAGATCTCGGTTGATACCACCGTAGTTAATCCTACCCCGCAGATCACGATTAACGCCCTGACCGGCGATAACGTAATCAACGCCAACGAAGCGAAAAGCACCCAAACGCTGAGCGGCCATACGCAAAATGTTCAAGCGGGGCAAACCGTTACCATCACCTTGAACGGCAAAACCTATAGCGCCGTGGTTCAAGGCGATGGCAGCTGGTCACTTTCACTGCCTGCCGCCGATCTGGCTGCGCTGGCTAATGGCTCGATCACGCTCAATGCCACCGTCACCGACAAAGCAGGCCAAAACGCCAATGCGCATGAGAACATCACCGTCGATTTGACCGCCCCGGTGCTGACCGTCAACAAACTGGCCGGAGACGACGTACTCAACGCCGCCGAGGCGCAAACATCACAGACCCTGAGCGGCACCAGCAATCCGGGCCAGACCATTGTCGTTACCCTGAATGGTAAAACCTACACGACAGTCACTGGCGGGGATGGTAAGTGGAGCCTGGTACTGCCTGCCGCAGACCTGCAGGCGTTGGCTCAAGGGGATAATACCCTCACCGTGACGGCTACCGACGCCGCAGGCAACAGCACTACCGTAACGGAGCATTTGCAGGTAGATACCGTGCCACCGGTGCTGACGCTGGATAAATTTACCGGCGACGATTTGATCACCGTCGACGAGCAAAAATCGGCGCAAAACATCACCGGCACCGCTTCCGTCAGCGAAGCTGGGCAGGTGGTCAGCGTTTCCTTCAATGGCAAAACCTATACCGGCATCGTAGGTGCCGATGGCAAATGGAGCATCAGCGTGCCAGCCGCGGATATGGCCGCGTTGATCGACGGTAGCTATGAGATGATCGCCACGCTCAGCGATCAGGCAGGCAATACCACCACTACCGCCCCACAAGTGATCACCGTAGACAGCAATGCTTCGGCAATCAATATCGGTATTGTCTCTTCAGACGATAAACTCAACGCCGTCGAAGCCGGGCTTCCTCTTGCCATCAGCGGCACCACGGCCAACGTCGCTGCCGGGGCTACCGTTACCGTCACGCTAAATGGCAAAACCTATACCGCACTGGTATTGGCGGACGGCAGTTGGACATTGCAGGTGCCTAGCGCCGATCTGCAACTGCTGGCCGAAGGCAGCAACAGTATTTCTGCCAGCGTTACAGGTAACGATGGTTCTACCGTGACCACCACGCATAATCTGGACGTTTACACTCATGATTTGCCTGCGGTGACTCTGGACACGCCGTTTGGTGACGGCATCCTGAACGGCGCAGAAGCGGGTCAGCCACAGACGCTTACCGGCACAACCGGCATCACCAGCCCGGGCCAGACCATCACCATCACCCTGGGCGGTAAAACCTATACCGGCACCGTGGATGGCAGCGGCCATTGGAGCGTCACCATCCCTGCCGCCGATCTGCAAGCGTTGCCAGACGGCACACCGGCCTTGACCATCACGGTTACCGATGCGGCGGGCAACAACAATACGCTGAACACCACCGTCACCATCGATGAGACCGCGCCAACCCTCACCATCAACACCATCGCGGGCGACGATATCCTCAACGCTGCCGAGGTGCAGGTGGCGCAGACCGTGTCCGGCACTGCGTCCGTTGCCGATGCGGGCCGCACCGTCACCCTGACCTTGAACGGCAAGACCTACACCGCGGTGGTACAAGCGGACGGCACCTGGAGCGCTTCACTGCCAGCAGCTGACCTTGCCGCTCTGGCTGACGGCAGCCATAATCTGGTCGCCACCCTCACCGATGCCGCAGGTAACAGCACCAGCGTCACCCACGGCGTCAGCGTCGATGCCGACCCGGCCACTCTGCCAACACTCAGCATCAACGTGTTCGCTGGTAACGATATTGTCGACGGCGCAGAGGTGAAAACCGCCCAGACCCTGTCTGGTACTACTACCCACGTGCAAGCCGGGCAGACCGTCACCATCACGCTGAACGGTAAAACCTACACCGCTACCGTATTGGCAGACGGCTCATGGAGCACCAGCGTACCGGCAGCCGATCTGGCGCTGCTGGCCAACGGCCAGACCACCATTACCGCCACAGTCAGCGACAGCGCCGGTAACCCGGCCAGCGCCAATCATGACGTGACCGTCGATACCGACCTCAGCGGGCTGTCTATCGCCGTGATCGCCGGTGACGACAAACTCAGCCTGGCGGAAAGCCAACTGCCGCTGGCCATCAACGGCAGCAGCGCCAACCTGGCCGTCGGGACTACGGTTACCGTGACCTTGAACGGTAAAACCTACACCGGCACCACGCTGGCAGACGGCTCCTGGAGCGTCACCGTGCCTGCGGCAGATCTGGCGTTGCTGGCCGATGGCACCGCCACTGTCACCGTGACCGCTGTCGATCAGGCCGGTAACCCGGTCAGCGACAGCCACAACCTGGGCGTATTTACCCATAGCCTGCCAGAGGCCACGCTGAACACACCGTTTGGCGATGGCATCCTGAACGGTGCAGAAGCGGGTCAACCACAGACCATTACCGGCTCCACCGGCATCACCACGCCTGGGCAGACCGTTACGGTCACCCTGGGTGGTAAAACCTACACCGGCACCGTGGATGGCAGCGGCAACTGGAGCGTCACCATTCCAGCCGCCGATCTGCAAGCATTGCCTGACGGCACGCCAGCCTTGACCGTTACCGTTACCGATGCGGCGGGCAACAGCAATACGCTGAACACCACCGTCACCGTCGATGAGACCGCGCCAAGCCTCACCATCAACACCATTGCGGGCGACGATATCCTCAACGCTGCCGAGGTGCTGGTGGCGCAGACCGTGTCCGGCACCGCTTCCGTTGCCGATGCGGGCCGCACCGTCACTCTGACCTTGAACGGCAAGACCTACACCGCGGTGGTACAAGCGGACGGCACCTGGAGCGCTTCACTGCCAGCAGCTGACCTCGCCGCTCTGGCCGACGGCAGCCATAATCTGGTCGCCACCCTCACCGATGCCGCAGGTAACAGCACCAGCGTCACCCACGGCGTCAGCGTCGATGCTGACCCGGCAAACCTGCCAACGCTCAGCATCAACGTGTTCGCCGGTAACGATATTATCGATGGTGCAGAGGTGAAAACCGCCCAGACCCTGTCTGGTACTACTACCCACGTGCAAGCCGGGCAGACCGTCACCATCACGCTGAACGGTAAAACCTACACCGCTACCGTATTGGCAGACGGCTCATGGAGCACCAGCGTACCGGCAGCCGATCTGGCGCTGCTGGCCAACGGCCAGACCACCATTACCGCCACCGTCAGCGACAGCGCCGGTAACCCGGCCAGCGCCAATCATGACGTGACCGTCGATACCGACCTCAGCGGGCTGTCTATCGCCGTGATCGCCGGTGACGACAAACTCAGCCTGGCGGAAAGCCAACTGCCGCTGGCCATCAACGGCAGCAGCGCCAACCTGGCCGTCGGGACTACGGTTACCGTGACCTTGAACGGTAAAACCTACACCGGCACCACGCTGGCAGACGGCTCCTGGAGCGTCACCGTGCCTGCAGCAGACTTGGCGTTACTGGGCGATGGCACCACCACTGTCACCGTGACCGCTGTCGATCAGGCCGGTAACCCGGTCAGCGACAGCCACAACCTGGGCGTATTTACCCATAGCCTGCCAGAAGCCACGCTGAACACGCCGTTTGGCGATGGCATCCTGAACGGTGCAGAAGCTGGCCAATCCCAGACCCTCACGGGCACCACTGGCATCACCACGCCTGGGCAGACCGTTACGGTCACCCTGGGTGGTAAAACCTACACAGGCACCGTGGATGCCAACGGCAACTGGAGCGTCACGCTGCCAAGCGCTGACCTGCAAGCACTGCCAGACGGCACGCCAGCCTTGACCGTCACGGTCACCGATGCCGCCGGTAACACCAACACGCTGAACACCACCGTCACCGTCGATGAGACCGCACCAACCCTGACCGTGGGCTTGATTGCTGGCGATGATGTGCTGAACGCCGCCGAAGTGTTGGTAGCGCAGACTGTGTCCGGCACTGCCTCGATCGGTGATGCGGGCCGCACCGTCACCCTGACCTTGAACGGTAAAACCTACACCGCCGTGGTGCAGCCAGATGGTTCATGGAGCACCAGCCTGCCTGCGGCCGACCTCGCCGCCCTGGCCGACGGCAGCCACAATCTGGTCGCCACCCTCACCGATGCAGCAGGTAACAGCACCAGCGTCACCCACAGCATCAACGTCGACGCCAACCCGGCCAACCTGCCAACGCTCAGCATCGGCATATTTGCCGGTAACGACATTGTCGATGGCGCAGAAGTGAAAACCGCCCAGACCCTGTCTGGTACCACCACCCATGTGGAAGCGGGCCAGACCGTCACTATCACCCTGAACGGTAAAACCTACACCGCCACCGTCTTGGCAGATGGCTCCTGGAGCACCAGCGTACCGGCTGCGGATCTGGCGCTGCTGGCCAACGGCCAGACCACCATCACCGCCACCGTCAGCGACAGCGCCGGGAACCCGGCCAACGGCAGTCATGACGTGACCGTCGACACCGATCTCAGCGGGCTGTCTATCGCAGTGATCGCGGGTGACGACAAACTCAGCCTGGCAGAAAGCCAACTGCCATTGGTCATCAGCGGCAGCAGTGCCAATCTGGCCACGGGTGCAACCGTGACCGTCACGCTCAACGGTAAAACCTACACCGGCACCACGCTGGCGGACGGCTCCTGGAGCGTCACCGTGCCTGCGGCCGACTTGGCGTTGCTGGCCGATGGCACCACCACCGTGACCGTGAGCGCCGTCGATCAGGCCGGTAACCCGGTCAACGACAGCCACGATCTGGGCGTCTTTACCCATACCCTGCCAGAAGCCACCCTGAACACACCGTTTGGCGACGGCATTCTGAACGGTGCGGAAGCGGGTCAACCACAGACCATTACGGGTACCACTGGCATCACCACGCCTGGGCAGACCGTTACGGTCACCTTGGGTGGTAAAACCTACACCGGCACCGTGGATGCCAACGGCAACTGGAGCGCGACCATTCCTGCAGCCGACCTGCAAGCGCTGCCAGACGGCACGCCAGCCTTGACCGTCACGGTCACCGATGCCGCCGGTAACACCAACACGTTGAACACCACCGTCACCGTCGATGAGACTGCGCCAACCCTCACCGTGGGCCTGGTTGCCGGGGATGATGTGCTGAACGCCGCCGAAGTGTTGGTAGCGCAGACTGTGTCCGGCACTGCCTCGATCGGTGATGCGGGCCGCACCGTCACCCTGACCTTGAACGGTAAAACCTACACCGCCGTGGTGCAGCCGGATGGTTCGTGGAGTGCGTCACTGCCCGCCGCCGATCTGCAGGCACTCAGCGACGGCAGCCATAACCTGGTCGCCACCCTCACCGATACTGCAGGTAACAGCACCAGCGTCACCCACAGCATCAATGTCGACGCCAACCCGGCCAACCTGCCAACCGTCAGCATCGGCGCGTTCGCCGGTAATGACATTGTCGATGGCGCGGAGGTGAAGACCGCTCAAACCCTGTCCGGCACCACCACCCACGTGGAAACGGGCCAGACCGTCACCATCACCCTGAACGGTAAAACTTACACCGCTACCGTCTTGGCGGATGGATCCTGGAGCACCAGCGTACCGGCAGCCGATCTGGCGCTGTTGGCTAACGGCCAGACCACCATTACCGCCACCGTCAGCGACAGCGCCGGTAACCCAGCCAGCGCCAATCATGACGTGACCGTCGATACCGATCTCAGCGGGCTGTCGATTGCCGTGATCGCCGGTGACGACAAACTCAGCCTGGCCGAAAGCCAACTGCCGCTGGCGATCAATGGCAACAGCCAGAACCTGGCCGTCGGGGCTACGGTCACCGTCACCTTGAACGGTAAAACCTACACCGGCACCACGCTGGCAGATGGCTCCTGGAGCATCTCCGTGCCTGCGGCCGACTTGGCGTTGCTGGCCGATGGCACCACCACCGTGACCGTTACTGCCGTCGATCAGGCCGGTAACCCGGTCAGCGGCAGCCACGATCTGGGCGTGTTTATCCATAGCCTGCCAGAAGCCACGCTGAACACACCGTTTGGCGACGGTATTCTGAACGGCACGGAGGCAGGCCAGCCGCAGACCATTACGGGTTCTACCGGCATCACCACCCCAGGGCAAACGGTCACCGTGACTCTGGGCGGTAAAACCTACACCGGCACCGTGGACGGCAGCGGCAACTGGAGCGTCAGCGTTCCTTCTGCCGATCTGCAAGCGCTGCCGGACGGCACGCCTACCCTGTCCGTAACCGTTACGGATGCCGCCGGTAACAGCAATACGCTGAACACCACCGTTACCGTCGATGAGACTGCTCCAATCCTCACCGTTAACGTAGTGGCCGGGGATGATGTGTTGAATGCCGCCGAAGTACAGGTGGCGCAGACCGTGTCCGGTACCGCCTCGGTCGCCGATGCGGGCCGCACCGTCACCCTGACCTTGAATGGCAAAACCTACACCGCCGTAGTGCAACCAGACGGATCGTGGAGCACCAACCTGCCCGCCGCCGATCTGCAAGCACTCAGCGATGGCAGCCATAACCTGGTCGCTACCCTCACCGATGCCGCGGGCAACAGCACCAGCACTACCCATGTCCTCGGTGTGGATGCCAACCCGGCCAACCTACCGACGCTCAGCATCAACGTGTTCGCCGGTAACGACATTGTCGACGGCGCGGAGGTGAAAACTGCTCAGACCCTGACCGGTACCACCACCCATGTGGAAGCGGGCCAGACCGTCACCATCACCCTGAACGGCAAAACCTACACCGCCACCGTACTGGCTGATGGTTCCTGGAGCACCAGCGTACCGGCTGCCGATCTGGCATTGTTAGCCAACGGCCAGACCACCATTACCGCCACCGTCAACGACACTGCAGGTAACCCGGCCAACGCCAGCCATGATGTGACCGTCGATACCAACCTCAGTGGGCTGTCCATCTCCGTGATCGCAGGGGATGACAAACTCAACCTGGCCGAAAGTCTGCAACCGCTGACGATCTCCGGCGACAGCGCCAATCTGCCGCTCGGTGCCATCGTCACCGTGACGCTGAATGGCAAGATTTACATCGGCCTGACCCTGCCAGACGGTTCCTGGAGCGTTCAGGTCCCGGCCGCCGATTTGGCCCTGCTGGCCGATGGCACCGCCACCGTCAGCGTCAGCGCCGTCGATCAGGGCGGCAACCTGGTCAGCAACAGCCATAATCTGGGCGTGTTTATCCACACTCTGCCGGACGCCACCCTGAACACGCCGTTTGGCGATGGCATCCTGAACGGCACGGAGGCAGGCCAGCCGCAGACCATCACGGGGTCCACCGGCATCACCACGCCGGGGCAAACCGTTACGGTCACCCTGGGCGGTAAAACCTACACCGGCACCGTGGATGGCAGCGGTAACTGGAGCGTCACCGTCCCAGCAGCCGACCTGCAAGCGCTGCCAGACGGCACACCGGCCTTGTCTGTAGTGGTCACCGATGCCGCTGGCAACAGCAACACGTTGAACACCACCGTCACCGTCGATGCAACCGCACCAACCCTGACCGTGGGCCTGATTGCTGGCGATGATGTGCTGAACGCTGCCGAAGTGCTGGTAGCGCAGACCGTGTCCGGCACCGCCTCGATTGGTGATGCGGGCCGCACCGTGACCCTGACCTTGAACGGCAAAACCTACACCGCGGTGGTGCAACCGGACGGCACCTGGAACGCTTCACTGCCTGCTGCCGATCTGCAAGCGCTCAGCGACGGTAGCCACAACCTGGTCGCTACCCTCACCGATGCCGCGGGCAACAGCACCAGCGTGACCCACAGCATCAACGTCGATGCCAACCCGGCCAACCTGCCAACCGTCAGCATCGGCGTGTTTGCCGGTAACGACATTATCGACGGCGCCGAAGTGAAAACCGCCCAGACCCTGTCTGGTACTACCACCCATGTGGAAGCGGGCCAGACCGTCACCATCACCCTGAATGGTAAAACCTACACCGCCACCGTGCTGGCCGATGGTTCCTGGAGCACCAGCGTACCGGCGGCGGATCTGGCGCTGTTGGCCAACGGCCAGACCACCATTACCGCCACCGTCAGCGACAGTGCCGGGAACCCGGCCAACGCCAACCATGAAGTGACCGTCGACACCAACCTGAGCGGCCTGTCGATTGCCGTAATTGCCGGTGACGACAAGCTGAATCTGGCCGAAAGCCTGCTGCCACTCACCATCAACGGCGGCAGTGCCAATCTGGCCACGGGTGCAACCGTGACCGTCACGCTCAACGGTAAAACCTACACCGGCACCACGCTGGCAGACGGTTCCTGGAGCGTCACCGTGCCTGCGGCCGACTTGGCCTTGCTGGCCGATGGCACCGCCACCCTCAGCGTGACCGCCGTCGATCTAGCCGGTAACCCGGTTAGCGGCAGCCACGATCTGGGCGTGTTTATCCATAGCCTGCCAGCCGCCACCCTGAACACGCCGTTTGGAGACGGCATCCTGAATGGCACAGAAGCGGGCCAGCCGCAAACCATCACGGGCTCTACCGGCATCACCACACCAGGCCAGACCGTTACGGTCACCCTGGGCGGTAAAACCTATACCGGCACCTTGGACGGCAGCGGCAACTGGAGCGTCAGCGTTCCTTCTGCCGATCTGCAAGCGCTGCCAGACGGCACGCCAGCTTTGACCGTCACGGTTACTGACACCGCAGGTAACAGCAATACGCTGAATACCACCGTCACCGTCGATGCAACCGCGCCTACCCTCACCGTGGGCCTGATTGCTGGCGATGATGTGCTGAACGCCGCCGAAGTGCTGGTGGCACAGAGCGTCTCCGGCAGCGCCTCGATCGCGGATGCGGGTCGCACCGTGACCCTGACCTTGAACGGCAAAACCTACACCGCCGTGGTGCAACCGGATGGTTCGTGGAGCACCAGCGTACCTGCTGCCGATCTGCAGGCGCTCAGCGACGGTAGCCACAATCTGGTGGCAATCCTCATCGATGCCGCAGGCAACAGCACCAGCGTCACTCACAGCATCAACGTCGACGCCAACCCGGCCAACCTGCCGACCGTCAGCATCGGTGTATTTGCTGGTAACGACATTGTCGACGGCGCGGAAGTCAAAACTGCTCAGACCCTGTCCGGCACCTCCACCCATGTGGAAGCGGGCCAGATCGTGACCATTACGCTGAACGGTAAAACCTACACGGCGACCGTGCTGGCCGATGGTTCCTGGAGCACCAGCGTTCCGGCTGCCGACCTGGCGTTGTTGGCCAACGGCCAGACCACCATTACCGCCACCGTCAGCGACAGCGCCGGTAACCCAGCAACTGCCAATCATGACGTGACCGTCGATACCGATCTCAGCGGCCTGTCTATCGCCGTGATCGCGGGCGATGACAAACTCAACCTGGCGGAAAGCCAACTGCCGCTGGCCATCAACGGTAGCAGCACCAATCTGGCGGTCGGCGCCACGGTTACCGTGACCTTGAACGGTAAAACCTACACCGGCACCACGCTGGCGGATGGCTCCTGGAGCGTCTCCGTGCCTGCCGCCGATCTGGCGTTGCTGGCCGATGGCAACTCTACCGTGACAGTCACTGCCACCGATCTGGCCGGTAACCCGGTCAGCGACAGCCACAACCTGGGCGTCTTTACCCATAGCCTGCCAGAAGCCACCCTGAATACACCGTTTGGCGACGGCATTCTGAACGGCGCGGAAGCGGGTCAACCACAGACCATCACGGGTTCTACCGGCATCACCACGCCTGGGCAAACCGTTACCGTGACTTTGGGCGGCAAAACCTATACCGGCACCGTAGACGGCAGCGGTAACTGGAGCGCCACCATCCCTGCGGCCGATCTGCAAGCGTTGCCAGACGGTACACCAACCTTGTCCGTAGTGGTCTCCGATGCCGCCGGTAACAGCAATACGCTGAACACCACCGTCACCGTCGATGCAACTGCGCCTACCCTGACCGTGGGTCTGGTTGCCGGGGATGATGTGCTGAACGCCGCCGAGGTGCTGGTGGCACAAAGCGTATCCGGCACCGCCTCGGTAGCAGATGCGGGCCGTACCGTGACCCTGACGCTGAACGGCAAAACCTACACCGCCGTAGTGCAACCGGATGGCTCGTGGAACACCAGCCTGCCTGCCGCCGATCTGCAAGCACTCACCGACGGTAGCCACGATCTGGTCGCTACCCTCACCGACGCGGCTGGCAACAGCACCAGCGTCACCCACAGCCTCAATATCGATGCCAACCCGGCCAATCTGCCAACGCTGAGCATCGGCGCATTCGCCGGGGACGATATCGTTAACGGGGCCGAAGCGCTGGTCACTCAGGCCCTGTCCGGTACCACCACCCATGTCGAAGTCGGCCAGACCGTGACGCTAACCCTGAACGGCAAAACCTACTTCGCCACCGTGCAGTTGGGCGGCGGCTGGAGCGTTAACGTTCCGGCGGCAGATATGGCGCTGCTGGCCAATGGCCAGGCTACCATCACCGCCAGCGTCAGCGATCAGGCAGGCAACCCGGCCACCAGCAGCCATACCATCAGCGTTGATACGGCGGTGGAAAGCATTGCCATCAACCTGATTGCCGGTGACGATCAGTTGAACCTGACCGAAGCCTCACAGCCGCTGACCATCAGCGGGACCACGGTCAATGTGAACGCAGGCCAAACCGTTACCGTCACCTTGAACGGTAAAACCTACACCGGCGTCGTTCTGGCCAACGGCAGTTGGAGCGTATCGGTGAACAGCGCCGATCTGCTGGCACTGCAAGACGGCCTGACGACGGTCACCGCCAGCGTCTCCAACCCGGGTGTCGATCCGGTCAGCGACAGTCATTCACTGGATGTGCATATCCATACCCTGCCGGAGCCAACCATCAACCTGCCGTTTGGCGATGGTTTCCTCAATCAGGCTGAGGCCGCCACGGCACAACTGCTGAGCGGCAGCACCGGCATCCCTGGTGCGGGACAAAGCGTGATCGTCACTCTGGGTGGCAAAACCTATACCGCAACCGTGGATGGCAGCGGTAACTGGAGCGTTTCCATCCCATCGGCCGATCTGCAAAACTTGCCAGCGGGCAGCAATACCATCAGCGTATCCGCTACGGACTCCGCAGGTAACAGCGTGCCTGGCAGCACTACGGCACAGGTCGATCTGGTGCCACCAACTCTGGCGGTCAAGCCGTTTGCCGGGGATGACAAGGTTAACGCCCTGGAAAGCCTCAGCGACCAGGTGGTTTCCGGCACCGCTTCCATCGGCGATGCCGGGCGTACCGTCACGGTGACCCTCAACGGTAAGTCCTATACCGGGGTAGTCGCCAACGACGGCACCTGGAGTGCCACCATCCCAAGCGCCGATCTGCAAGCAATGGGTGATGGCAGTTATCCATTAACCACCACCCTGAGCGATGCGGCGGGCAACACCACCACCGTCACCCATAACGTGACGATCGACGCCAATCCGCTGGATCTGCCAACCCTGAGCATCAATGTGTTTGCCGGTAACGATATTATCGACGGCGCAGAGGTGAAAACCAGCCAGACGCTGAGCGGCACCACCACCCACGTCGAAGCGGGCCAGTTGGTAACCATCACGCTGAATGGCAAAACCTACACCGCCACCGTGCTGGCGGACGGTACCTGGAGCACCAGCGTATCCGCCGCCGATCTGGGCCAACTGGCTCAGGGCAACAGCACCATTAGCGTCACCGTTAGCGATACCTCCGGCAACCCGGCATCGGCAACGCATAACGTGGTGGTCAACACGGCCCTGAGCGGCATCGCCATCGACGTGATTGCCGGTGACGATAAGCTGAACCTGGCCGAAAGCCTGTTGCCATTAACCATCAACGGCAGCAGCCTCAACCTGGCTACCGGCGCAAGCGTGACCGTGACGCTGAACGGCAAAACCTACACCGGCATTACGCTGGCGGACGGTTCCTGGAGCGTGCTGGTACCACCGGCCGATCTGGCGCTGTTGGCAGACGGCAATATCAACCTGAGCGTTTCCGCTGTCGACCAGGCCGGTAACCCGGTCAGCAGCAGCCATACCTTGGGCGTGTTTATCCATAATCTGCCAGACGCCACCCTGAACACGCCGTTTGGCGATGGAATCCTGAACGGTACGGAAGCAGGCCAACCGCAGACCATCACCGGTTCCACCGGCATCACCACGCCGGGGCAAACCGTCACCGTGACTCTTGGGGATAAAACCTACACCGGTACCGTGGACGGTAGCGGCAACTGGAGCGTCACCGTTCCGGTTGGCGATTTGCAGGCACTGCCGGATGGGACGCCATTGCTCAGCTTAGTGGTCACCGATTCTGCAGGCAACAGCAACACCCTGAGTGGTACCGTAGTGGTCGATAAGGTCGCTCCGACCCTCACCGTCAGCGTGATTGCCGGGGATGACGTGCTTAACAGCGCAGAAGTGCTGCTCAACCAGACGGTTTCGGGCACCGCCTCCATCGGGGATGCAGGTCGTACCGTGACGCTGACGTTGAACGGTAAAACCTACACTGCGGTGGTTCAGCCGGACGGTTCGTGGAGCACTTCACTGCCAACCGCCGATCTCACCGCACTGTCCGATGGCAGCTATAACCTGGTCGCCACCCTGAGCGATAGCGCCGGTAACAGCACCAGCGTCACCCACGCCATCGGGGTTGATGCCAGCGCGTTGAACGCACCGGTGCTGACCATCGGCACCTTTGCGGGCAACAATATTATTGACGGTGCCGAGGTGCAGGCAACGCAAACTCTGAGCGGCAGCAGTCTGAATGTTGAAGCCGGGCAGATCGTTTCCATCACCCTCAATGGCAAAACCTATACCGCCACCGTGCAGGCAGACGGTTCCTGGAGCACCAGCGTACCGGCGGCCGATCTGGCTCTGCTGACCAACGGCAGTGTAACGATCACCGCCGAAGTGGCCGATAAAGCCGGTAACCCGGCCAGCGCCACCCATGACGTTACGGTCGATCTAACCCAGAGCGCCCTGGCGATTGCCCCAATCACTGGCGATAACCAGTTGAACGCCATCGAAGCCGCCGCAGGGATCAGCATCAGCGGGAGTTCCACCAACGTTGCCGCCGGAGCCAGCGTCACCATCGCGCTTAACGGTAAGTTCTACGAAGCAATCGTGCAGGCCGATGGCAGTTGGACGACGACCGTTCCTTCAGCCGACCTGACGATCCTGGGCGATGGCAACCTGACCGTCACCGTCAGTGCCACCGACGAAGCGGGCAATCTGGTCACCGGTTCGCAGCAGTTGGGTGTGCTGATCAACAGCCTGCCGGTTGCCACCTTGAACACACCGTTTGGTGATGGCTATCTGAACAAGGCGGAATCCACCAGCGATCAAACGCTGAGCGGCACCACCGGCGTCAGCGGTAGCGGGCAAACCGTCAGCGTGGTACTGGGAGGGAAAACCTATACCGGCATCGTCGATAACAACGGCAACTGGAGCGTGAGCGTACCAAGTGCCGATCTGGCGGCTCTGCCTGACGGCCCAACCAGCATTGGGGTCACCGTCGGCGACGTGGCTGGCAACACTTCCAGCATCACCTCCAGCGCCACGGTCGACCTGACCGTGCCGGTGCTGACCATCAACACCATCAGCGGTGATGACATCATCAACATCGCCGAAAGCCAGCAAGCGCTGCAAATCACCGGTACCGCACCGATCAACGACAGCGGTCAGCCAGTGGTGGTGAAAGTCACCATCAACGGCTTGACCTATAACGGGCTGGTGCTGGCGGATGGCAGTTGGAGCGTCACCATTCCGGCTGGCGATCTGGCTAACCTGCCGAACGGTGCCTCCTCCATCACCGCCACCTTGACCGACGCCGCTGGCAACACCGGCAGCGTCAGCCACGGCATCACCCTGGATACCGACCCGGCCCAGGCGCCGCTGTTGACCATCAACACCCTGTCCGGCGATGACTACCTCAGCCTGGCGGAATCCAACCTGCCGCTGACCATCAGCGGGGGTAGCCAACGCGTCGAACAGGGGCAACAGGTCACCGTAACGCTCAATGGCAAAACCTATACCGCCATCGTCGGCGCGGACGGCAGTTGGAGCCTGCAGGTTCCGGCTGTGGATGTGGGGGCCTTGCCAGACGGTAAAGACACCCTCACCGCCACGGTTAGCGATACCTCTGGCAACCAGGCTACCGCCAACCACAACCTCACCGTGATCACCGATGCGGGTAATCTGCCGCAGCTGTCGGTCAACGTGATTGCCGGTGATGACATCATCAACGCCAATGAGGCGAATGCTGCCATCATCATCAGCGGAGGATCCAGCCATGTGCAGCCTGGCCAAGTGGTCAGCGTGCTGCTTAACGGCAAAACCTACACCGCAGTGGTACAAGCAGACGGTAGCTGGAGCGCGACGGTTCCATCAGCCGACGTGCAGGCATTGCCACAAGGCCCGCAGACCGTGACAGCCTCGGTGACCGATATCGCCGAGAACCCGGCCAGCGCCACCCATAACGTCACTGTTGACACCGTGCCACCATTACTGGAGATCGATATCTTCGCTGGTGACGGCATCCTGAACCTGGCGGAAGCGCTGCTGGGGCAAGTGTTGAGCGGGCATACCGACCCGGGTCTGACCGTTACCGTCACGCTGGGTGCCAACGTTTACACCGCCCTGGCGGATCCGACGACCGGTGCATGGAGCGTCAATATCCCAAGCAATATCCTGCAAGGGCTGTTGGATGGTAACGTGACCATCGGCGTGAGCGTCACCGACGCCGCAGGTAACGGCGTGTCAGACTCCATCACGGTGGCGGTCAACACCCATACGCTGCCATCGCTGACGCTGAACCCGCTGTTCGGTGACAATATTCTTAATATTGCCGAACTTGGGATCGCTACGCCAATCGGCGGTGCAGCAGCCAACCTGCTGGTTAACACCACGGTATTGGTCCAGATTGGTACCTACGTGGTGAACGGTATCGTGAATAACGATGGTACCTGGAGCGCGCTGATCCCAGCCAATGCCCTGGCCTTGCTGGCAGACGGCACCGTGCAGGTGGTGGTCTCCGCCGTGGATGCGGCAGGTAACCCAGCCAGTGCGGGCGGTTCGCTGGAGATCCTGTCTCATCTCCTGCCGAATCCAACCATTAACCTGCCGTTTGGCGACGGCGCTCTGAACCTGGTGGAAGCCGGGGTCAATCAGCTGCTGACCGGCACCACCGGCATTATCGGCAACGGCCAAACGGTGGTGGTCAGCCTCAACGGTAAAGACTACAACGCCACGGTCGGCAACAACGGCCAATGGAGCGTCCCCCTGCCAACCACCGATCTGCTGGGGCTACTGGATGGCCCACACACCATCAGCGTGGTTGCTACTGATAAAGGCGGCAACAGCCACGGCGCGACGCTGGACTTTGACAGCATCCTCACCGGGCTGCCGGTCGCCGGGTTCGACACGCCGTTTATCGATGGCATTGTCAACCATGCCGAAGCCTTGCTGGGCGGAGCCCTCACCGGTACCACCGGCATCGCCAGCAATCTTGGCCAGACCGTGAAAGTGAACGTTAATGGCCTGACCCTGAACGCCACGGTAAATGCCGACGGTAGCTGGACGCTGCCACTCGACAGTGCCACCCTGCTTGGCCTGCCGGATGGCACCTGGCCAATCACGGTAACCGTAACGGATAGCGTGGGTAACACCAGTAGCACCAACGGATCGGTCGATATCCTGATCAACAAGCTGCCGTTGCCAACCCTGGACCTGCCGTTTGGCGATGGCTTGCTGAATATTGCCGAAGCCGCGCTGACGCAAACCCTGACCGGCAAAACCGGTCTGATCGGCAGCGGCCAGATCGTCACGGTGACGGTGGACGAAGGTCTGCCAAATCAGCAGACCTTTACCGCTCAGGCCGATGGGCTGGGTGGCTGGTCTCTGCAACTCACCGCAGCACAGCTTGCCGTATTCACCAACGGGCAGCATACCGTTGAGGTCACCGTCGAGGATCGTGGCGGCAATACGGCCACCACCGCGCCGCTGGACGTTAACGCCCTGCTGACGCTGCCGACTCCTACCATCATTCCGCCGTTTGGCGTTGACGGTGTGCTGAGCATCAGCGAAGCCGCCGGTGCGCTGACGATCACCGGCACCACCGGGGTGAATGGCGCAGGCCAGGCGGTGAAAGTGGTGATCGATGTCAATGGCGTCAGTTACAACGCGCAGGTTGATATCAACGGCAACTGGTCGTTACCGCTGCCTGCGGCCACCCTGAGCACCTTGCTGGATGGGCCACACGTGCTGACCGTCACGGCGACCGATGCCGCGGGCAACACCAACAGCAGCGCCCTGAACTTCACTAGCGATCTCACCGCACCGGTACCAACCATCAACACACCGTTCGGTGACGGGTTCCTCAACCTGGCCGAAACCAACCTGGGGCAAACCCTGACCGGTAGCGCCGGTGATGCGACTGCGGTCAACGTGAAGATCGGCAACATCAACTTTGCTGCTCAGGTCAACGGCGATGGTACCTGGAGCCTGGCGCTCAACAGCGGCGCGCTCAGAGATCTGGTTGAAGGTGATAACACCATCACCGTGACCGCCACGGATGCCGCTGGCAACCAGGGCACGGCCGGTTCTTCGGTGCATGTCTCAATCACCACTCTGCCAACCGTGACCATCTCTAACTTCACAGCGGATAACACCATCAACTATGCCGAAAGCCAATCGGTACAGCTGATTAGCGGTACCTCCACTAACGTCGCGGTTGGGCAACAGGTGACTGTTACGCTCAACAGCAAAACCTATACCGGGGTGGTGTTGGCGAATGGCAGCTGGAGCGTATCGGTGCCACCAGCCGATCTGAAAGCCCTGAGCGGGACGCCAAGCATCACGGCTCAGGTCAGCGATCAGGCCGGGAACCTTGCCGTCGATAACCACAGCTTCAACGTTAACCTGACGCCTCCGGGCCAGATTATTACCGTTGATCCGATCACCGGCGATAATATCGTTAACGCCAGTGAAGTCGGGTTGATCATCAACCTGACCGGTAAAGTGGTCGGTGGGATCGGCCTTGGGCAGGTCGTCACCATTACCGTGGGTGGCTTACCACTGGGTATTCCGGTCACTACCTTGGCGGATGGCACCTTCAGCACCGTGGTGACCTTCCCGGTTGACGGCAATATCGTGGTTTCCGCCAGCACCACCTTGCTGACGCCGCTACCGACCGTCTTCACCGCCAGCGAAACCGTGTTGGTCGACCGCATTCCACCGACGCTCACCATCAATACCTTCGCGGGTAACGACGTGTTGAACGCCAGTGAAAGCACCGTCGCCCAGGCAATCTCCGGTACCGCCTCGGTCTCGGAAGCGGGTCGCATTGTCACGGTCACGCTGAATGGTAAAACCTACAGTGCGCAAGTCAGTGGCACTGGCACTTGGTCGGTCAATGTGCCACCGGCAGATCTGGTTAACCTGCCGCAGGGTAGCAACACCATCAATGCGACCTTGAGCGATGCCGCAGGCAACACCACGCCAGCAACGCACGTCATTACTACCGATACCACGGCACCGCTGCTGTCGGTCGATCTGCTGGCCGGGGACAATATCCTGACGCTGGCAGAAGCCCTGCTCGGCCAGGCATTGACCGGTACTGGCGGCATTGGCGAAACCGTCACTATTACGTTGGGGCCATTGACCGCCAGCGTGGTGGTTGGCCCGGATGGCAAATGGAGCATTCCACTGCCGTCGCTCAACCTGCAAAGCCTGACCGATGGGCCGCAGATCATCGGCGTCACGCTGACCGACACCGCTGGCAACAGCAGCCATACCGACGTAACGCTGAACGTGGCGTTGAACAAAACGCTCGGTGCGGGGGTTAACGCCCTATTTGGCGGTGATGGCGTGCTAAACCTGGCCGAATCGCTGCTGACTCAGGTGATCAGCGGTAACGCCACCGGCGATTACAACGGTGCGGTGGTACATGTCACCGTTGCCGGGATAACGCTGGATGCCAACGTGGGCGGCAATGGCCAGTGGAGCGTCTCGCTGCTGCCAAGCCAACTGAGCCTGTTGGGTGACGGTCTGGCGCAGATACAGGTGCAAATCGTCGATTCCCACGGCAACGTGGTCAACGACCTGATCGATATAGATGTCCTTACGCAGAACCTGCCGGTGATCGGCCCGGTCACCGCCTTTGGCGATGGCCTGCTGAATGCGGTAGAAGCCGGTGTATCACAGACTGTCAGCGGGGTGATTAACGGTCTCGGTATCGGCGGTGGCAGCGTTAGCGTCAGCCTGGGCACCAAAACCTACACCGCCAGCGTTGGCAGTGACGGTACCTGGAGCCTGGCGATCCCACCGCTGGATCTGGCTGCCCTGAGCGACGGCAATCTGGCGTTGGGCGTCTCGGTGACCGACTCTGCCGGTAACGTGGTGAGCAAAAATATCGATATCACCGCCATCATCCACAATCTGCCGAACATCGTGCTGGATCCGATCTTTGGCGACGGCATCCTCAACGTGGCAGACCTGTTGCTGAACCAGACCATCGGCGGCACCGTCACCAATCTGGCGAAGGGCGCCACCATCAATCTGGATATTGCCGGTTCGCAGACACTGACGGCCATCGTGGGCGACGGCGGCAAGTGGAGCGCCACCGTCACGCCGGATATCCTCGGTATCCTGCAAGGGCTGGGCAACGGTAACTTTACCGTCACCGCTTCGGCGACCGACGCTGTAGGTAACACCACCAGCGCCACTGCCGGGCTACAGTTGGATGTGTTACTGCCGGTGATCACGCTCGATCCGCTGTTTGGTGGTGATGGCTTCCTCAACGCGGCCGAAGCGTTAGTGGCACAAACCGTCAGTGGTACCGTGGCCTTTGCCAGCGCAGGTGCGCAGGTACAGGTTTCTCTTGGCGGTAAAAACTTCCTGACCACCGTCGGTGGCGACGGCAAGTTCAGCCTGGTGCTGCAACCTGCCGATCTGCACACCCTGTTGGACGGCAATATCAACGTTGGCGTTTCGGTGCTGGATGGCTCAGGTAACACCGGCGTGCTGAATACGGCGATTGATGTGATCGTCAACAAGCTGCCAACGCTGGCACTCAACCCGCTGTTTGGCGGTGACGGCTTCCTCAATGCGGCCGAAGCGCTGCTGACCCAGACCATCAGCGGTACCACCACCAATGCGGCGGCGGGTTCCCAGGTGGTAATCAAGGTCGGCACGCTGCAACTGAATGCCGTTGTCGATGCCGATGGTGGCTGGAGCGCCACCATCAATCCGCTGCAGTTGGCGGATCTGGCGGCGGGTAATCTGATCGTCAGCGCCACGGTCACCGATCCGGCAGGTAACACCAGCGGTGCCAGCGTAGGCCTCAACGTAGCGACCATCCTGCCAACGCTGACGCTGAACCCACTGTTTGGCAACGGCACGCTGGATCTGAGCGATCTGTTGTCACCGCAGATCCTGAGCGGTAACGCAGGTAACGTGTCGGCAGGGACCACCATCACCTTGACGCTGGGCAGCCACACCTACACCACCAGCGTCGATGCCACCGGCAAATGGCAGTTGCCGATCCCAACTCTGGATCTGCAAGGACTGTTGGATGGCGTGACCAACGTCACCGCCAGCCTCACCGATGCGGCAGGTAACACCGTGAGCCAGGCCAGCCCGCTCAACGTGTTGATCAACGCCCTGCCAACCCTGACGCTGGATCCGCTGTTTGGCGGTGATGGCCTGCTGAATGCGCTGGAAGCGACCGGCAACCAGATCATCAGCGGTCACGCCACCAACGCGCCGGGTTCAACCATTCAGGTTAACCTCGGCAGCAATACCTTCACCACCCAGGTGAAGGCCGATGGCAGTTGGTCACTCAGCCTGACGCCGCTCAACCTGTCCAGCCTGCTGGATGGCAATCTGTCACTGGGCGTTTCGGTAACCAACTCCGCAGGGAAAACCGGCAGCATCAGCGCCGATCTGGGCGTGGGCATCCACAACCTGCCGACCGTTAACCTGGGCAGCCTGTTTGGCGATGGTTTCCTCAACCTGAGCGAAGCCAACCTGAACCAGCTGATCGGCGGCACCACCACCAACGCCATCGGCGGTAGCGTCAGCGTCAATGTGGGAGGGCTGGTATTGACCGCCGCCGTAGGCAACGACGGGAAATGGAGCGTCAGCGTTCCTACCCTGAACCTGGTCAATCTGGCTGATGGGCCATTGTCGGTCGGTGTTACCGTCACCGACCGCTACGGTAACACCAGCTCGGCCAACGCCAGCGCAACGGTGAAAACCCACGCGCTGCCGTTGTTGGGCATCGATGCCCTAGGAACCCTGACGGGTGCTCTGGGCATTCTGACCAACGGCCTGACCGTCAGCGGTACCAGCCTGAACGTGCAACAAGGCGCGAAGGTTAGCGTGACCTTGCTGGGCAGCACCTTGCAAGGCACCGTGGATGCCACCGGACATTGGACGGTGAAATTCGACACCACCAACGCCCTCAAGGGTCTGAACGTGCTCAACCTGATACCTACCCTGTTGGGCACCGTGGTGGCGGCTTCTGTCACCGACCTGGCGGGTAACGGGGTCAGCGTCTCTGCGGGGCTGACTTCCGGTATCGAACTGCCACTGCTGCTGACGGCCAACGCGGCGGTCGAAACGCTGTCGCTGGATACGTCAGGTTCAGAAAACACCGGCACCGACAGCACCACCGATAACACCGCTGTACAGCATACTCAGGTAGCTGCAGTGCAGCACACCACCACCGAGACCAGCACGCCAACCAGCGAGGTCAGCACTACCCAGACCACCACAGATACCAGCGAGCCAGTCACCAGCACGCTGGTGGTGAACCCAACGCTGCCGGTGGATACCGCTGGTGTTACCACGGTTGAAGACACCACCTTCAGCATTGGCGGCGTCACCATCAATCTGGCGGATGGCACTACTGCCAGCGGCGACACCATCCATGGCAGCAGCGGTAACGATGTGATCCACGTCAACGCCCTCGACTTCCTGTCGATCGACGGCGGCGCGGGTATCGATACCCTGGAGCTGGATGGCAAAAACCTCAACCTGGATCTGACGGCCTTGGGTCTGAAGGTGCAACACATCGATATCTTCGATTTGGGCACCAGCGGCACCAACAGCATCACGCTGGATCTGCACGAGGCGCTGAACGTCAAGGATGCTGCCAGCGACAACCTGCTGATCAAGGGCAGCGTCGGTGACCAGGTCAATCTGACCCAGGCCGAAGGCGGCACCTGGAGCTCAGTGGGTCAACGGACGGTCGATGGCCAAGTGTTCGACGTTTACCACAACTCCGCCCTCGAAAGCGGCAACACCCTGGGAGATGTTCTGGTGCAGCAAGGCCTGCACGTCAACCTGGTGTAGTACCCGGCCTCTCCGTCAGCCACTGGCTCGTACGCAGCAAGCCAGTGGCATGGGAATGACAGAGTTCAGGCCAAGGCAGTGCGGCGGTTCCGTTCGGGAGACGGGCCGCCGAAATTAACGATCGTCACAATAACAAAGCCGAAACGGCAACCAAGCGCAGTTATCGGCATAGATGTGGTAGCGATAATGAAAAGACACCTTTATGGCATGGATGGAGCTCGGCTCACGCTACGGCGTGCGGCCACAATCGGACTGTTTTTGGGCGGATTAGGCGGGCTGACTGGTCAGACTCTCGCCGCACCGCAAGTCGAATTTAACTGGCAAGCCGCACCAACAGAACGTTCGGTAATGACGCTGACGTTACAGGATGCGATCCTACGAGCCTTTGCTCGTAACCCGCAGATCGCCCAGGCTTCGGCGCAGATTAACGTGGGTAAAGCCGATCTGGCGCTGGCGCAAAGCGCCTGGTTCCCGCAAATTGCCCTCAACAGCAATTTTGGCAAATCCAGCCAGACCGACTCTTCCGGTACCTTGAACAACAACGCCTCGGCAGGCGTGACCCTGAACCAGTTGCTGTATGACTTCGGCAAAACCAGCGGCAGCATTGAGGAGCAAAATAACCTCTCCGACGCCTATCGCTACACGCTGTACCAAACCATGACCGAGGTGGGCCAACAAACGCTGCAGGCTTACCTACAGGTCAAACGCTATCAGGACTTGGGCATTGCGGCGGAGCGCAACCTGGTGTCGCTGAACCGGGTCAAGGAAATTGCCGAGCTGCGGGCCAATGCTGGCCTCAGTTCACAATCCGACGTGTTACAGGCGCAAACCCGCATCGCCGGGATGAACGCCACGCTGGAACAGTATCGCGCCCAACACCGTTCGGCCCTGGCGCAACTTACCGTATTGACCGGCGTCGTGCCGGATAAACTGCCGGACCTGCCGCAGCAACTGCTGCAACAGAAAATCACCCTCAAGTCGCTGCCCTATCAAAAAAGCAATGCGGTGCTCAGCGCCCAGGCCAAGCAGGAAGCCGCTACCCAGCGCATTCGCCAGGCCGAGGCCCAGCACTGGCCTACCATCTCGGTTCAGGCCGGCCGCACCCGCTATGAGAGCGATGGCAACGACGCCCAATCATACTGGAACGATCAACTGCAGCTCGTCGTGCAGGCACCGATCTATCAGGGCGGTGCGGTCAATGCCAAGGTCGATGCCGCCGAGGGCGACCGCCAGGCGGCACAGGCTCAGGTCGAGGCCGCCAAGCTGGATATGAACCAGAAAGCCTCCACCGCCTATGCCGATCTGATCGGTGCGCAGCAGCGGGAGCTGGCCGGAGCGCAACAGCTGAGCAGCGCGGACTATACCCGCAGCGTCTACCAGGACGAGTACAAGCTCAGCAAGCGCAGCCTGAACGACCTGCTCAGCGTGGAACAAGACGTACTGCAGGCAGAAACCTCACGCGTCACCGCCCTGTACGACGGCTGGGACGCGGCGGTGCGCTACGCCTCCGCGGTCGACAACTTATTGGATATGTTGGGTATCGAGCGCCAACGAGCCAGTGGCGACAGCTTACCGTCGCTGTAGTCTGAATGATTTTGCCAGGAGCGCTTATGTCACAACCTGCATCACTCGAAGCCTGGATCGCAGCCATGGCCCGGGCGGCCAACGGCTACGGTCTGGCTGTCGATATCAAATCCGTCCGCCAGCAAATGCGCTGGTATGAACAACTGCCTGCCCCGCGCCGGCTGGAACGTCTGGGCCACCTGATGGGGCTTAGCGTCAGCTTGCAGCCGCGGGAGAAAGTCCGCTGGCGTAACGAGATCCTACCCGCCCTGATCGAGATCGACGACGGCGGCCTGATGGTGATCGAATCCCTCGACAGCGAAGGCAAGGCGCTGTACTGGCTCAACGACAGCGGCGACGTGCAACGAGAGGCCGAGTTGGTGGAGTTGCTGCTGAAAGGGCAAGGCAGCATTGTGCTGCTGGGGGCGGCGGAGCGCGGGCAGGATGCGCGTATCGACGACTTCGTACAGCCCTACCGCAAACACTGGTTCTGGCAACATTTTCGCGGGGCGAAACGGCAAATCGGCGAGATCTCGCTGGCCTCGATCATCAGCAACGTACTGGCACTCGCCGGTATTCTGTTTTCGATGCAGGTCTATGACCGGGTTATTCCGGCTCAGTCTTACTCCACCTTGTGGGTGCTGTTCTTTGGGGTGCTGATCGCGGCGGCGCTGGAGTATGCCATCCGCCTGTCGCGCACCGTGATCTCCGATCTGATGGGCAAGAAAATCGACCTGAAGATCTCCGGCATGCTGTTTGCCCGCGCCCTGGCAATCAAAAACGAAGCGCGGCCAAAATCGACCGGCTCGTTTATCTCGCAGCTGCGGGAGATCGATCAGGTACGGGAATTGCTGACCTCCACCACCGTGGGTGCGGCGGCGGATATGCCGTTCGTGCTGCTGTTCCTCGCCATTATGGCGCTGGTCGGCGGCCCGCTGGTGTTTATCCCGATGCTGGCAATCCCGCTGATCGTCATTCCTGGCATCTTGCTGCAATGGCCGATGGCCAGGCTGGCGAAGGAAGGCATGCGGGAAAGCGCTCTGCGCAACGCGGTGCTGGTTGAGTCGATCGAAGGGGTTGAAGATATCAAGGCACTGCAAGCCGAGCCCTACTTCCAGCGCCAATGGGAACAGACCCACGCGGTCAGCGCCAACATCGGTATGCAGCAGCGGCTGTGGGGCGCTCGGCTCAGCGGTTGGGCCTCAACGGTACAGCAGTTGACCTATGCCGGGATGCTGGTGTTTGGCAGCTATCTGGTGCTCGCTGGCGATATCACTACCGGTACCATGGTGGCCTGTAGCCTGCTTTCCTCACGCACCATCGCCCCGCTGATGCAGTTGACCATGGTGTTCTCACGCTGGCAGCACGCCAAAACCGCCATGACCGGCCTTGACGATCTGTTGAAGAAGCCGCTCGACAAGCCGGAAGAGGGCAAGATGGCTCATTGCCCGGTGCTCAGCGGCCATTTCCAGCTGCGTAATCTGCAATACAGCTACGACGTGGAGAAAGGGGATAACTCGATCACCGTCAATAATCTGGAGATCAAACCCGGCGAACGGGTAGCGATCCTCGGCAAGGTCGGTGCGGGGAAATCGACGCTGCTGAAGCTGCTTTCCGGCCAGGCCAGCGCCACCCGGGGCAAGGTGATCATCGACGGTGTCGATATCAGCCATATCGATCCCAGCGATGTGCGCCGCCAACTGGGCTTTCTCTCGCAGGAGTCGCGGCTGTTCTTCGGCAGCCTGCGCCAGAACCTGATGCTCGGCCACCCCCATGCTACCGAATCGGAAATGCTCCAGGCGCTGCGGATCTCGGGGGCACTGAGCCTGGTGCAACAAGATGCCGCCAGCCTGGATCGCATTATTCATGAAGGAGGCCGCGGCCTGTCCGGCGGCCAGCGCCAGATGGTGTTGCTGAGCCGTATGATCCTGCGCAACCCGCAAATCGTGCTGCTGGATGAACCTACCGCCTCCATGGATGAACAGTTGGAAGAGTACGTGATCCGCCAGATGCACGGCTGGCTCAGCGGCCGTACGCTGGTGCTGGTCACCCATCGGCCAGCGCTGTTGAAGCTGGTGGATCGCATCGTGGTGCTGGATAACGGCCGCGTGGTGGCCGATGGGCCACGGGATCAGATCCTGCAAGCAGCCAATAAGCCGATCAATAAAGAACAGGGCGTAGCATGAGGAGCGAGCAATGAGCAATATCACCATGCAAGACGATCTGGCTCGCCAGGGGCGGCGGCATTCCTCGGTACTTTGGTTGACGCTGCTGGGGATGATCCTGTTTGTGGTCTCGGCCTATTTTGCCATACTCGATGAGGTCACCGTCGGCACCGGCAAGGTCACGCCCTTAAGCCGGGCGCAGCTGATTGAGAGCCTGGACGGTGGGATTATCGATCACCTGTATGTGCACGAAGGGGACATCGTCAACAAGGGCCAGAAACTGGCGCAGTTGGATGTAAAACGCTTCCAGTCCAACTATGGCGAGGCCTTTTCCCGCGTGCGCACCCTGCGCGCCTCCGCCGAACGCCTGCGTTCCGAGCTGACCGGCGAGCCACTGCAGTTCAGCGCCGATACGTTGAAAGAACCAAGTCTGGTGGCCCGTGAACGCCAGCTGTATGAATCCCGCAAGCGCAACCGCGATGAGACCGTCAGCAATCTGCAACAGTCGATGCAGTTGGTCCAGCAGGAGTTACGCATGACCGAGCCGCTGGTCGCCAAAGGGGCCGCCGGTCAGGTTGAAGTGATCCGCCTGCGGCGACAGGTCAGCGAACTGCGCGGCAAGATTGACGAGGCAATTAACCAGTATGCCGTGCGGGCGCGTGAGGAGCAGGTAAAAAACAACGCCGATCTGGACGCCCAGTTGGAGCTGGTGAATGGTAAGGAAGATCAGTTGGATCGCGCCACCATGGTCTCGCCAGTGCGTGGGATCGTGAAGGATATTCAGGTGACCACCGTGGGCGGCGTGTTGCAGCCAGGCGGCAAGCTGATGGAGATCGTGCCATTGGAAGATCAGTTGCTGATCGAAACCCGCATCAACCCACGCGATATCGCCTATATCCGCCCTGGCCTGCCCGCCACCGTCAAAGTAACCGCCTACGACTCTTCGATCTACGGCAACCTGAATGGAGAGGTGGAGAACGTTTCCCCGGATACCATTCAGGACGAGGTCAAACGTGACCAGTATTACTACCGGGTTTACGTGCGCACCAAGCAGGCGGAGCTGATGAATAAGGCGGGCAAGAAGTTCCCGATTGTGCCGGGAATGGTGGCCAGCGTGGAGATCAAGACCGGGCAGAAAAGCGTGCTGGATTACCTGATCAAACCGCTGAACAAGGTGAAAGAGTCACTTCGCGAGCGTTAATGACCCCTCACCCCAACCCTCTCCCACAGGGAGAGGGAGCAGCCCGGAGCTGTAGTCAAATACAAAGCTCTAAATAAAATAACTTAATTAACAATGAGTTAGATTTAATCACAGCAGCCAATGGTGAGCACATTCGGTCCCCTCTCCCTATGGGAGAGGGTTAGGGTTAGGGTGAGGGGATGAACTCAGCACCTAATTTGCGAAATTACCTTTAAGGTAATAATATTGGGTTGTTAGATGATGATGTTCTCATCCTGGCCAGAGCCACCAACTCAGCGCCAGAATGTAAAAAAACCCGATTCACCATCGGGTTTTTTTACGCCTGAAATTCGCTCAAAATCAGTAAAACTCACTGCCCGCGCCGTGCCCTGCCCACCGCTTCACCCAACTGCCACACCGCCATCGAATAATGCACGCTGTGGTTATAGCGGGTGATAGTGTAGAAGTTCGGCAGACCGTACCAATATTGATAACGGTTGCCCATATCCAGGCGCAGCAGGCTGACCTGCTGATTCCCTTCCAACGAGCCTTGCGGCGTCAACCCAGCAGCAGCCAGCGTAGCGACCGAATAGTTGGTTTTAAAACCCGTCTCTAAACCAGGAGCCTGGCCATTAGCCGGCACCGCCACCGTTGCCCCACGCGTCCAGCCATGAGCTTTGAAGTAGTTGGCTACGCTGCCGATGGCATCCACCGGATCCCACAGGTTGATATGGCCGTCGCCGTTGAAATCAACCGCATAGCTCTTGAACGACGAAGGCATAAACTGGCCATAGCCCATCGCACCGGCGTAGGAGCCGCGCAGGGAAAGCGGATCGTCACCTTCGGCGCGCGCCATCAGCAGGAAGGTGGCTAATTCACCGCTAAAGTACTCGGCACGGCGTGGGTAGTTAAACGACAACGTCGCCAACGCATCGATAATGCGCGTTTTGCCCATCACTCGGCCCCAACGGGTTTCCACCCCGATAATGCCCACGATAATTTCTGGCGGTACGCCGTAAACCTGGTAGGCGCGCTGGAGATCCGCCTCATACTTATTCCAGAACACCACCCCATTCTGCACGTTGTCCGGCGTCAGGAACTTGTTGCGATAGCGGATCCAGGCGCCGTTTGGCGACGTCGCAGGCTTACCCGCGGGTGCCTGCTTATCCATCAGCGCCACCACCCAGTCCAGCTGTTTGGCCTGGGCCAGTACGTCATGCAACTGCTGGCGCTCAAAGCCGTGCTCCTGCACCATCTTGTCGATAAAGCGCGCCGTCGCCGGATTATTGGCAAAGTCGCCGCCGAGTGGATGTATGGCATGCTCCGGTTCAAGCACAAAACCACTCTGCACCAGGCTCTCTGGGGGAGCCAATTGCTCGGTAGGTTTAGGCTCGCTGCTACAGGCAGCCAGCAAAGGGATCAGGGGTAAAAGCGTAACCAGATGACGCATCGGATATCCATATAGGCCAGGCAAAAATAGTTGTCGCTATGTTAAGCCATTGTCTGGCGCGAACAAACAGGAATCTGGTCCCCGGTGACCTCATTTTGTTCACAAAATACCCAGCTGAAAAGCAAGGACACATATACACTTACTAGTGCTTACCTTTATCAAGGCGATACCCGTTCAACGCCACCACGCCCGGTTGTTTCATTGCCCCTGGGAACTGGCGCAATCAACGTGTTTTCTCTCCAAAACAGCACACGAGGAATAACGTATATGAGTAAGCTCCCCGATCAAGAACCGCCACGCCGTGCCCTGCTAAAACGTACCGCAGCCCTTTCAGTATTAGCCATGACCGGCATAGCCGGTTTCACCGCGCCTTCAGTGGCCTTTGCCGCCGCGATGACCAAAGAACAGCGCGATAAAATGACGCCGGACGACATCATTGCCAGCTTTAAACAAGGTAATATGCGCTTTCGGGAAGGCAAAATGCAGCAGCATGACTATGTTGCCCAGAAGCAGGCCAGCGCTCAGGGGCAGTTCCCGGCGGCAGTCATTTTAAGCTGCATTGACTCACGCGCTCCGGCGGAGATCCTGCTGGACACCGGCATCGGTGAAACCTTTAACGCGCGCGTTGCCGGTAATATCCAGAATGACGACATTCTGGGCAGCATGGAATTTGCCTGCGCCGCTGCCGGAGCCAAAGTGGTACTGGTGATGGGGCATACCGCCTGCGGTGCGGTAAAAGGAGCCATCGAAAATGTCGAGCTGGGTAACCTTACCGGGCTGCTCAACAAGATCAAACCGGCCATCGACAAGACCGAATTTAAAGGCGAACGCAGCGGTAGCAACTATGAATTTGTCGATGCCGTCGCCAAAACCAACGTCGAGATGACCATCGCCGATATCCGCAAAAACAGCCCGGTACTGAAAAAACTGGAAGAGGAAGGAAAAATCAAGATTGTAGGCAGCATGTACCACCTGGACGGCGGCAAAGTTGAGTTTCTCGCTTAACCCTTAGGTAACCCCTCACAACAGCGGTGGGCATTGGCTCGCCGCTGCTTATAACTCTTCTTGAGTATCAATGCATTACATCACATCCTGTTTCAATAATTATTCTGCTAATTATTGAAAATCCCTCTTTTGATCAAACAAGCCTCCAGCCATCAACATAGAATTCACAAAAAATTAAACTCATCAAGGATAGGGTTTTACATGGAAATTAAGGTTAATGGCCGTTTGGTCGCACTGAGCAATATCCCACCAGAGACTCCCCTGCTGTATGTCCTTCGCAACGATCTACAACTCAACGGCCCCAAATATGGTTGTGGCCTGGGTGAATGCGGTGCCTGTACCGTACTGATCGACGGCGTTGCGGCCCGCTCTTGTTCCACCCCGCTTTCTGCTGCCCAGGGGAAAGCGATCACCACGCTGGAAGGGCTAAGCCAGGAAGGCCATTTACATCCGGTGCAACAGGGCTTTATCGATGAACAGGCCGCACAGTGTGGCTACTGCACCAACGGCATGATTATGACGCTGGTGGCGCTGTTTGAACGCGATCCCGAAGCCAGCGAGCAACAGATCAAAAACGAATTAGCCTTCAACCTGTGCCGTTGCGGTACTCATCTGGAAATTCTGGCTGCGGCGCAACAGGCCAAGCGGCTACTGGCCGAGCGCGGTGCCCAATGATGGAAATGCAAATAACCCGTCGCCGCCTGCTGCAGGCGGGTGGCGTAGTGATGGTCAGCAGCCTGTTACCCTTCAACGCGCTGGCAGGCAGCCCTGCCGCCGCAGGCAAAGCGATCCCCCTGGACCGTATCAGCAGCTTTATTGCCCTCAGTGCCGACGGCAAAGTGACCGCGTTTAACGGCCACGTCGATCTCGGCACCGGCATACGCACCTCACTGGCGCAGATTGTCGCCGATGAGCTGGACGTGGCTTTCGACGATGTCACGCTGATCCTGGGCGATACCAATCGCACGCCCGATCAAGGCCCAACCATCGCCAGCGCCACCATTCAGGTAACCTCGGTTCCCTTGCGTCAGGCGGCAGCGCAGGTGCGGCAATTGCTGGTGGAACTGGCTGCTCTTGCCTTCAAGCGCCCGGCCGCACAGCTGACAACCGCCAATGGCTTCGTGTTTGCCCCAGATGCCCCCTCAGCCCGCCTGAGCTACGCCGAACTGGCGCGTGGGCAGGATCTGCATCTGCCGCTGGACAGCAATGTGGTGCTGAAAAGCCCGCAAAGCGGCCAGTATGTGGGCAAACCGGTCGCGCGCGTCGATATTCCGGCCAAGGTTCGCGGCCAACTGACCTATGTGCACGATATGCGCCTACCTAGCATGTTACATGGCCGGGTAGTGCGCCCGCCTTATGCCGGAGCAGACAGCAGCGCGCCATTGGGAAAAGCGATGATCTCCGTCGATCGGGGCTCTATCGCCCACCTGCCCGGTATTGTCAAACTGGTGGTCATCAATGACTTTATCGGTATCGTGGCCGAGCGTGAGGAACAGGCGATCGCAGCCATGCGCCAACTGAAGGTGCAATGGCAGCCCTGGGCCGGGTTACCGGATCTATCTTTGGACAAGCTGCACGCTACGCTGGAAGCCATGCCGAAAGCCGAGCGAATTCTGCGCGACGATCCGGGCACCACCGACGCCCTTGCCGCAGTCGCAACGCCGGTCAATGTCGACTACGTCTGGCCATATCATTTACATGCCTCTATCGGCCCTTCCTGTGCCGTGGCCGAGGTAAACGCGCATCAGGTGGAAATCTGGTCCGGTACGCAAAACCCCCACGACCTGCGCAAAGACATTGCTAAATTGCTTGGCCGTGAGCCGGAGCAGGTGCATATCAACCGCATGGAAGCTTCCGGCTGCTACGGTCGTAACTGCGCCGACGACGTTTCGGCAGATGCGGCCTTACTGTCACATGCCACCGGCAAGCCGGTACGGGTGCAGTTGATGCGCGAGCAGGAAGCCGGTTGGGAGCCAAAAGGTACCGGGCAATTGATCCGCGTACGTGGCGGGCTGGATGCCAATCATCAGGTCGCCGCCTACGAGCTGAGAACCAGCTATCCCTCCAACAACGCCGTCACCCTGCCGCTGGTATTAACCGGCAAGGTCGCCAATCGGCCAGACGTACAGCAGATGGGGGACCGTACCGCCGTGCCGCAGTATGAATATCCGCATATGCGGGTGATTTCAGAAGATGCGGCCCCCATCGTGCGGGCTTCCTGGATGCGTGGCGTGTCGGCGCTGCCGAACGTGTTTGCCCATGAAAGCTGGATCGACGAATTGGCCTACCTCGCCAAACAGGATCCGATCGCCTATCGGCTGCAATATTTAACCGATCCGCGCGCCATTACGTTGATCCACGCGCTGAAAAAACAGGCCAACTGGCAGGATGGCCCCGCCCATCGTAATCCGGTGGCCGAGGATCAAGAGGTGGTCAATGGCCGAGGTTTCGCCTATGCCCGTTACTTCCACAGCAAATTCCCCGGGTTTGGTGCCGCCTGGGCAGCCTGGGTCTGCGATCTCAGTGTTAATCGCCGCAACGGGCAGATCAAACTGAACAAGATCTACGTGGCCCACGACTGCGGGCAAATCGTCAATCCGGCCGGGGTGCGCCATCAGGTGCATGGCAACATCATCCAGTCGGCCAGCCGGGTCCTGAAAGAGTTTGTCACTTTTGACAGCAGCGGTGTGACCTCACTGGATTGGGGCGGTTACCCCTTGCTGCGGTTTGACGAACTGCCAGAGGTGGATATCCAACTGCTGGATAACCCGCATGAGCCGCCGATGGGAGCAGGGGAATCCGCGTCCGTACCGAGCGCTGCCGCCATCGCCAATGCGTTATTTGATGCGCTGGGCGTCAGGCTGCGCGAAGTCCCCTTCACCCCGGAACGGATCCTGAAGGCTTTAGCTACTGCCACCTCTTCCAGCCATGCAAACGGGTAACACATTATGCACAAGATAAAGAAAATCGCCGGGCTGGGCGCGCTGGCCGTTGCCATCATCGTCGCCGTGGGGGCGATTGCCACCTGGCAGCCAGAAATGGTGCAAATCGATCGTCTGGATACCCATACCTTCAGCCAGGCGCAGATTGAAAAAGGTGAGCGTCTGGCCGCCGTTGGTGATTGTGCGGTTTGCCACACGCGCCCCGGTGGCGAACGCAATACCGGCGGGCTGGCAATGGAAATCCCGTTCGGTACCATCTATACCAGCAATATTACGCCCGACCTGGAAACGGGGATTGGCGGATGGTCCTATCCCGCCTTTGAGCGCGCCATGCGACACGGGGTCGATCGCCAGGGCAATTACCTCTACCCGGCTTTCCCCTATACCGCATTTACGCGCACCAGTGACGAAGATCTCAAGGCACTGTACGCCTACCTGATGACGCAGCCAGCGGTGCACTACCAGCCGCCGAAAACCTCATTGCATTTCCCGTTCAATATCCGTCAGGGGATCGTGACCTGGAACTGGCTCTATCTGACGCCCGGTGCCATGCAGCCAGACGCCAGCCAGAGTAAAGAGTGGAATCGGGGGGCCTATCTGACGGAGGGGTTGGGCCATTGCAGCGCCTGCCATTCGCCACGAAACTTCCTGTTTGGCGAGCAAGGGGGCAGCAAACACTTGAGCGGCGGTGTCGCAGAAGGCTGGACCGCTCCGGCCCTGACCGCTAATCCTCAGTTGCCGCTGGCCTGGAGCCAGCAGGATCTGCTGACCTTTATGCAAACCGGCTACTCCGCTAACCACGGTGTGGCTGCAGGGCCGATGGCGCCGGTGATCGAGGAAGGTCTTTCTCAACTGCCACCAGAGGATTTGCAGGCCATTACTACCTATCTGCATTCTTTCCATCCTCAGGATGAAAGCCCCCCCGGTAAAGCCACAGAGATTAACCGGCTGGCGGAGCAAAGGGTTGAGCCGCTGACTTCGCAGGGATCGCGGATTTTCTCCGGTGCCTGTATGGCTTGTCACTCTCAGGAGAAAGGCGCGCAGATGCAGGGCGTACGCCCTTCCCTGGCCCTGAACAGCAACCTGTATAGCGACAGCCCGGATAATGCCATCCGCGTGGTGCTTTCCGGTATCCAGCATCCGGCCAAAGGCGAATTGGGCTATATGCCTGCGTTCCGTTATAACCTCAACGACGAGCAAATCGCTGCGCTGCTGCAGTATCTACGGCAGGACTTTACCAAGCAAAAACCGTGGCCTGATTTGCAACAACGGGTGGCTGAACTACGCGCGGAGACTGACCCCTCACCCCAACCCTCTCCCACAGGGAGAGGGAGCTGATAGCCCCTGCTCTTTTGGAAGAACGGAGGTTATATCAGCAACCTTTGATTGTCCCTTCAACCACCGGTGCTTATTAAGAATTACTACACTTTCAGCCCCACTCGATCGGTCCCCTCTCCCTGTGGGAGAGGGTTAGGGTGAGGGGTGTGAACGAAAGCCAGAAGCTACTTCTGTAACTTGGCCAACAGCGTTTTACGGGTAATGCCCAGCTGTTTGGCCGCCTCGGTCTTGTTACCGGCGGTTTGTTCCAGCGCCGCCAAAATCGCCTGTTTCTCTACCTGCTCCAACGGCTGGATCGCTTGCCCACATTGGCGATCCGGCTGCACATCAACACACTGGCTAATGCTCAGCGGCAGCTCTTTTTCACTGATAAAGTCCCCACTCAGCAGGATCACCCCGCGCTCAACGCTGTTTTCCAACTCCCTCACATTGCCCGGCCAGGGGTATTTCAGCAGCATATCCATCGCCAACGGGGTGAATCCCTTAACCGGCTTACGGTTACGCTCGGCAAATTTGGCAAGAAAGTGCATCGCCAACAGGGGAATGTCTTCGCGGCGCGCCCTCAGCGGCGGGCTGTCCACCGTCACCACGTTCAGCCGATAGTAGAGATCCTGGCGGAACCTGCCAGCCTCCACGTCCGCCAACAGATCCCGGTTGGTCGCTGCGATCAGGCGTACATCCACCGACAGGGTCTGATTACTGCCCACCCGCTGGATCTCCTGCTCCTGGATTGCCCGCAGTAATTTTGCCTGCATCAACGGCGAGACTTCTCCAATCTCGTCCAGGAACAGCGTACCCTGATCGGCCTCCATAAAACGCCCTTCCCGGCGTTTATCGGCACCGGTAAATGCCCCTTTCTCATGACCGAACAGCTCCGACTCCAGCAGAGATTCGCTCAAGGCGGCGCAGTTGATGCTCACCAATGGCCGCTCCTTGCGCAGGCTATTGGCGTGCACGGCTCTAGCTATCAGTTCCTTGCCGGTGCCTGATTCGCCACTGATCAACACTGTCGCATCAGAAGGGGCGATCATGGCGATCATTTCCAGCAGCTTGCGCATCGGTTCACTGCGGCCAATAAAATTTTGCTGATCGAACCGCAAACGCTGCTTCAGATCCTGGTTCTCGCTTTTTAACGAGGTATGCTCCAGCGCGCGTGCCAATGTGAGCTGCAACGTATCGAAATCGAGAGGCTTGGTCAGATAGTCATAAGCCCCCGCCTTAATCGCTTCAACGGCAGACTCCACGTTGGAGTAGGCGGTCATGATCAGGATCGGGATCGCCGGGTTATAGCTTTTGATGGCCTTCAGCGCCGCGATGCCGTCCATTTCCGCCATTCGCACGTCGCTGAGGATCAGATCGAACGGCTGTGCCCTGACCTGCTCCAACGCTTGTCGACCGTTATGCGCCACGCTGACCCGGTAGCCCCAGCCGCTAATAAGCGCCTGGAGGATGGTGCAGTGGCTGAGATCGTCCTCAACCAGCAAAATATGTGCATTAGACGTCTGCATGAGCCTCCCCTTGTTGATTGTTGTGCCTGAGCGGGATCACTATTTCAAATCGGGTGCCCGTTGGTTGGCAACTGGTAACGGCGATCGTCCCCTGGTGCTCCTCGATCACTTTCTGCACCATAGTCAGGCCCAGGCCAGTCCCCGCCGCCTTGGTGGTGAAGTAAGGGTTAAAGATTTTTCCAAGCTCGTCAGGTGGGATACCAGCACCCGAGTCGCAGACGGTAATGCGCATCGCCCCCTCCTTGGTCGCTTCAACGTCAACCTCGAGTACGCCATCCGAGCCAATCGCCTGGATGGCATTGAGATACAGATTCAACAACACCTGAGTGAGGCGATCGGGATCGATCTCCACCAGCGGCAAAGCTTCATCACAACGGGAGCGGAGGACGATATTTTTACTCTCTGCATCCTGACGGATCAGGTGCAGCGAATGTTCGATCACCTCGTTAATCGCCACCCGCTGCAAACGCAGATCGGCAGGGCGCACCAGCGCCAGTAACTCGGTGATCACCCGGTTGAGACGATCGACCTCTTTCGCCATCACCTTGGCCAGTTCATGCTGTTCGCTACCCGCAGGCGAGCGGTCGGCAAAATACTTGGCGAAGCCTTTAATGGAGGAAAGCGGGTTGCGGATCTCGTGGGCCACGCCAGCCGCTAAATCGCCGATAGCCGCCAGTTTTTCTTTGCGGCGGATCTCCTCTTGCAGTTGGCGAATTTCCCGCATATCGCGGAAGATAAATACGTTACCCAGAAAATGGCCGCTGTGATTAACAATATTCGCCACGCTGAGGCTCAACGGCAGGCTCTGCCCACCAGCCAGACGATGGTCAATATCCTGTTCGATAATCGGCTGGCCGTGGCTACTTTTCTGCGCCAGTTGCTGCCATTCGGCTGGCAGCGCCTGATGGCTAGGCTGGCCAAACAGCTCGGCGGCGCTACAACCCAGCATCACTTCTGCCGCATGGTTAACCACCCGGATCTGGTGCTGATCATTGGTGGTGATCAAGCCCATCGGCAAGTTACTGATAATTTCGCTGGAGAAGGCCCTTGAGTCCTGCAACTGCTGGCTGGAGCGTTGATAACGCCGCCCCCAGAACAGCGCCAACAAACTGGCTAACGCCAGCAATAGCAGGATGGACAGCAAAATCGAGGTGTTGCGCATATCCTTTGCCTGGGCGGCATCCAGCGCGACGGTGTCTAACGCCGCAAAAATAACGGCCTGCTCATCATCCTGAGGCTCGGCAGCCTCCTGCATACGCGATCGGTTCATCATATGGCCAGAGTGGCCGCTACCGCGCTTGAGCGGCTTAAACCAACGGTAGGCTTCGAAAGCAGTCTGCTGCTGAGCCTGCGGATCATCAAAGGTCGTCATATGCCACTGTGCTTCGCTGGAGACCTTCAGCTCATCCATCTGTTCCGGGCTATACAGCTGCTGGCCAACGCGTTGTGGATCGCTGTGCGCCAGGATGCGGCCAGAACGATCGGTAATGGCGATGTACAGCACGTTTGGCTGATAGGCCATCTCCTCCAACAGGGTTTGACGCTGATCGTGACGCCAGCGCATGCCCATACCGGTACGAGCACCAGATTCAAATGAACTCATCAACACCGCGCTTTTCTCTCGTAGCGTTTGGATCTCCACCTCACGCCCACGCTGCAGATCTTTAATGGCCAGCGTGATGATAATGCCAAGCAGTAACGCGACCGCGGCGATCGCAATCCAGGCAGGTAAGAGCGTCGATTTGGTTTTAAATTCCATTGGCTTCCTCTGCAACCGGCACGCCAGCGTGCGGGTAATTATTACCCACACTATCAGTATGGCGAGTAAAAATAACCCACTTTATCTCTGGATTGCGACCAGCCAACGGCCATCCTCCACCCTCAGTTATTTTTATTACTGTCATAAACTTAACGCGCTGCATGCTGGAGTTCCTTGGCTGGCGCCCGTTGGCTGAGATAGCCAAGCCCTAACGGCGATCCTGGATCTATACAATTCCCATGCCAGCCTGAAGCTGGCACGCGGGTTGCAACTAAAGAAATGGAATCCATGAACCCTAAACAAAAGGAAATCAATCATGACGCTAACTAAAACCACCTTCGCCGCCATTATCTCCGTTGCCTTGCTGGCCGGTGTTAGCACTACCGCGTTGGCGCAAAATGGTTACCACGCAAACATGTCCAATGCGCAGGGAACTCATCAGGGGATGGGTTATCAGCACGGTAACCGCGCGAACTTGACGCCTGAACAGCAAGCCGTCAGCCAGAAAGCCTTTGATGAGTTCCAGTCGAAAACCGCCGATCTGCGCCAACAGCTGATGTCCAAGCAATACGAATATCAGGCGCTGCTGACCAGCAAACCTTTGGATGAACAAAAAGTCTTAGCCGTGAGCAAAGAAGTTACCGCATTGCGTGACAGTCTGTACCAACAACGCGTGGCGCTGGATACCGATTTGGCCAAGGCCGGTGTGCCAGTGATGGGCCATGGGATGGGCGGAGCGGGGATGCACGGCGGACGCGGCTGCCGTTAAGCCCTGACATTACCCTCAGATAAAATCGGGAGAACACCAGACCTGTTCTGGTTTCTCCCGCCAACTCTTCGCCATTCCAGAATCGCTCAGGCTGTCACCCCGCTATTCATTCCCCCCTAAAGAACAATTAATAAGACTGATTTAAGACTTATTAATGAGAATATTCTTGGAAAATTGACGCAAAACAACATACTAAAACTCTCAATCTCTATTCTTACGCCCGAATATAATTTTTTGTTGTACCACCTGAATAAAATCAAGTTCCTGCCATACTTATTTGCATGAGACAACGACTGTCTCTTTGCGCACTTAACTTGCTCGGAGTTTTCTCATGAATAAAACAATCATTGTTGTCGCTCTTGCTGCCGCCGTTCTGAGCGGATGTAACGCTAATCGCACCGCTTCCGGCGATACCTTTACAGCAGCACAGGCCAGGCAGGCCAACTTCGTCACTTATGGCACGCTGGTCTCCGTGCGTCCGGTAACCATCCAGGGTGGTGATGGCACCAACGCCGCTGGGGCTATTGGTGGGGCCGTGGTCGGTGGCTTCCTGGGTAATACCGTGGGTGGCGGCTCAGGACGCAGCCTGGCAACGGCGGCGGGTGCCGTGGGGGGCGCAGCTGCTGGCTCAGGGATCCAAAGCGCCATGAACCGCAGCGCCGGGGTGGAACTGGAAGTGCGCCGGGATGATGGCGTGAATATCGTGGTCGTTCAGGCACAGGGCTCAACCCAGTTCCATAACGGGCAGCGCGTCGCTCTGGTGACCAATGGCAGCACCACCACCGTATCACCACGCTAAAGGGAACAAGTTGCTTCACGGTTTAGGTGTCAGGCCGCAACATGGCCCCCTTGCTGATAGGATACAGAATTCAGGGACGAACTCCCCTTGCGGGATAATAGCGAGTTTTCCGGCTCGGCCATTACAATAAAAAACGGAGTTAAACCTGATGTTTATCAAATGGATTAAACGCATTGCCCTGCTGCTGGTGGTGTTAATCGTCGGTGCGCTAGGCATGCGAGTTTATGATACTCAGCGTGGGCCATCGTTAGAGCTTTGGCATACCTTTGTCCCAAATGAAATGCGCGCCGATGAGATCGATAAGGCCAGTTGGGCGGATTATCTGACTGCCGAGGACGCCATTTTCAAAGAGGTCCGCCAGAATGTGACCGACAAGCTGGACAGCAGCCAACAAACCTCGTTGAACCGCTACTATGCCGACAGCCCAATCTATCCCGAAAAGTTTCCCACCGACTGGAACCGCTCCTACATCATGATGCCGGACGGCAAACCGAAAGGCGCCGTGGTGCTGTTACATGGTTTGACCGATACCCCTTACAGCCTGCGGCATATCGCGGATAATTACCGTGAATATGGTTATGTGGCGGTCGGTATTCGTTTACCGGCGCACGGCACCGTACCGGGTGCGTTGACCGACGTAGACTGGCAGGATTGGATGGCCGCGACACGGCTGGCGATCCGTGAAGCCAAACGCCTGGCGGGTGACGACGTACCGCTGCATATCGTTGGCTTCTCCAACGGCGGCGCATTGGCGATGAAATACACGTTAGATGCGTTGGATGACCCTCGGCTGACGAAACCCCAACGCGTGGTGCTGATTTCGCCGATGATTGGCGTCACCAGCTTTGCCCGTTTTGCCGGTATTGCCGGTTGGCCAGCCATCTTCCCTGCGTTTGCCAAAGCAGCGTGGTTGGGGATCGTGCCAGAGTTTAACCCGTTCAAATACAATTCGTTCCCGGTGAATGCGGCACGCCAGTCCTTCCAGCTAACCCAGGCATTGCAAAAGCAGATTGCCGCCGATTCGCGCAACGGCAAAATGGGCGAATTGCCGCCGATCCTGACGTTCCAATCGGTGATGGATTCTACCGTCAGTACCCGCGCGGTGATCACCGCCCTGTATAACCACCTGCCAGCCAACGGCAGTGAGGTGGTGTTATTTGATTTAAACCAGGCGGTGGCGTTTGGGCCGTTACTCAGAAGTTCATCCTATACCGCGCTGCCGCGGCTGCTGCCACCGGCACCGCGTAACTATACGGCCACCATCGTCACTAACGTTACGCCAGAAACCACGGATACTGAGGCACGTACCATCGTCGCAGGACAAACGGCAGAGACCACGGATCCGCTCGGTATCACCTACTTGCCGGATATCTTCTCGCTGTCGCACGTCGCCTTGCCGTTCCCGCTGAGTGATTCCCTGTACGGGCGTTACCCAGAACCGCGCAATCAATACGGCATCAGCTTGGGGACCTTTGCCGCACGTGGCGAGCGGGCGGTGCTTGTGGTCGGGCTGGACTCACTGATGCGTCTGTCCTCAAACCCGTTCTTCCCTTATATGCTCAAGCGTATCGATGACAACATCGGCCCGGCACCAACGAAATAAGGTCGGTTAACCACGGCCAGTGCCCCCTGGGCGCTGGCCGTGTTTTCAACTGGCAAAAATAGCCGAATTGAGCACGCTGGTTTTTATGGGGCACGCCTGAAACAGGTTGCGCACCCCCAGCTTTTGCAAGGCATTACGCCGGTGGGTATACACGGTTTTGGTTGAGATACGTAAACTGTGGCCGATGGCCTGCATATTCATGCCATCGATCATAGACAGCAGTACGGCCTTCTCTCTGCGGGTTAAGCTATCCTGGAGAAAAGTCGCTACGGGAAGCTCCCCACCGACTATCTTGACTAACTCATTGAACACCGCGTCTACATCAGCATCCTCTGCAAAGGCAATATTCCGCCCAAAATCCAGGTTGAATTTTATTTTCATTTCACGTGGCAAAAAAATTATTTTCCCCGGGAATTTAGCAACCGCAATCAAGAACGACATCTCACTGATTGAATTCAACATATGAAAAACCAGCACATCTTCTTTGCCAAAGCTACTGGTGCTGGTGTTTTTCAGTTCATTGAGTGCCATTTGGTTAATCACTCTACCCTCGGCATGCAAATACGCCTTGAGCCCAACAAAAAAATAGTAGTTATCGGTAATTATATTAATTTTCCCAGGCATATTAATGGCATTCCTTTATAAAAAATAAATCTCCACCTCATCGCTGCCACAGCAAATCGAGGCCCAAATATGGCGAGTGGAACGTTTGCATAGTCATGAGTTATGCTATCTACAGGCCACAACTCAATAATAGTTAATGGTAAATACCACTTTGCCATTCGCCTTGCCTGGCGTCGGTGTTGCAGCCGTTTTAATATAGCGGGCAGCCAAGGGGATACGAATGGTTGAGCTTCCGTCTTTCGGTAATGTGACGCTCTGTTCTGCCGAGAAGTTAAACAGCGTCGGCGTTTGGGCACTCTCCCCCCAACCCAGCTGTATCCCGACGCCCGATGCCGCTCCGGATACCGTCGAGTCGATAGCCATAATGCCATTGGTGGCATCCAGCGCCGTGGTCGTTGGCGTTAGGCGTACGCCTACGCTGTTATTTAGCGAGATGGTGCTGGTACTGCTCCCGGTATTGTAATTCATTAATAGCGGTGCGTTAGTCGAATTATAAAAGCCGTGGAATGTAGGGCAGTTAGTCAGGTTAATGGAGGCATCAACCCAAGGCGTGGTCGCATTCGACGTGCTAAAATGTTCAGCTATATCATAACTCCCCAAGTTAACGGTAACGTCTGGTGTGGTGCAGGTTTGCGCAGATATGGTTATATTGCCTTGGAAACTGAAGATCCAATAATACAATGGCAACCCACTGATTGTTGCGGCGTTAGTGTGGCTGGTTTGCGAAACTTCCATCCCCTCGCGAGCGGTAGGGAAATTGGCAGCACTGATAGTGTAACTTCCTGGTACAATAGGACCGGTTTTAACCAGTACGACAGCTCTCGGTGAGCTTGCACCTGCTCCGGTAATCCTCAAACCTAATGATGAGTCTAATAAATTCTGCCCCTCAGCATAAAGTTTGGTTGTGGTTAGCGCTCTATTTGACACGCCGGTTATAATCGCCACACCGATACCGGGTATACCGGTCTCATAGACCCCATTAGCATAAGGTCCGGTTGTCAGGCCAGAGAGAGGCTTTGGCGTAGTGATCAAATTCAATGATGTCGCATAATACAGGTATTTTCCAATATCGGCGGTCACCCATTTTGTCTCAGCATAGGTATCTTTCATAATCAGGCTTGCCTGATAAATCACCGTCCCCACGGGTACGTCTACACCTGCCGAAATCACCGGTGGATTAACGGGAACGATGACCGTTTGCGGAGCGCTTCCTTGTGTTACGGTCAATATTGCCCAACCAGGATAAGAGACAAACGTTAGCACTATACCCATCAGCAAATCTGATACTTTATTTATCGATCTTTTCATGAGTAACATCTTCCTTCTCATATTCTATGTAGGCCATGACAGAAAGAATAAAGTTGGATTTAGTGGCTGCGCTAACTAGGGTCAACCGTCTTTATTTATCCGAGAGGCGAATTTGTTGTTGCTCAATAGTAGTTAATCGTAAACGTCACTTTGCCATTCGCCTGACCCGGCGTAGGGTTCGCAGCCGTTTGAATATAACGGGCAGACAGAGGGATGCGAATGGTTGGGCTGCCATCTTTCGGCAGTGTGACCGTTTGCTCTGCGGCAAAATTAAACAGCGTCGGCGCTTGGCTTTTTTCACCCCAGCCAATCTGGATGCCTACGCCTGAAGCCGCGCCAGATACCGTAGAATCAATAGCCATCACCCCATTGGTCGCATCAATCACCGACGTTGTCGGGGTTAATCTCACACCAATATTGTTATTTAGTGCATTGGAAACCGTCGCCAATCCCGTGTTGTAATTCATCAGTGACGTAGTATTGGTCGCATTATAAAAACCGTGAAATGTCGGGCAGTTGGTCAGATTGATAGACGCATCAATCCAAGGTGTTGCCGCTCCCACTCGGCCCAAATATTCATTAATGTCATAAGCTCCCATGTAAACAGCAACCACCGGAGTGGTGCAGGTTTGCGTAGAGATCGTCAGGGTTCCCTGGAAATTGATATTATAAAAAGTAAACGGCAGCCCGGTGACGGCAACGGAACCAGGATGGCTATTTACCGGTGGTTCAAGCGCTGTCTTGATACTCGGGAGATTTGCCCCGCTCAAGGAAAAGCTGCCGGGCGTGATCGGCCCTGTTTTAATGAGCGAGACATAACGTGTCGAACCAGCAAAATTCAAGGCTCCACCTAATTCATTGCCAACCTGCCTGATAGGGTTCTCTGCATCGGTGGTCACTGCAGGCCTATTAGGTATTATCGGATTGCCATCAGGGGAGCGTGAAATCACCACGCCAATCCCTGGAATATTCGTCTGATAGACCGCCCCCGCAAACGGGCCGGTCGCCAAGTTGCTGAGAGGCAACGGAGCATTGCTAATCAGCGTTGAGTTACTGTACCAAAATGATTTACCTACATCGGCCTGTGCCCACTGGCATTCCATAATGGTATTTTTCATCAACCAGCTGCCTTGATAAAGCACTGTCCCCACGGGAATATCGGCCCCGGCAGAAATCACCGGCGGGCTCAACGGCACCGTTTCAGTCTGAGTTGAGCCAGCCGGAAACGAACAATTCGCCACAGCCCAACTATTGACGCTGGTAACGCTTAATAAAATACCGCCGAGCAGACCCGACACTTTATTTATTGATAATTTCATCTTTCATTAACCCTCTTTCTGGCAGGCGATACCAGAAAGGAAAACTGTTGTCATACCTGGCTGTTAACCATGGTTAACAGCCGATCTCGTGTCATTGTTCGCCAGTTTCGACCGCAGGGAACTGGCGGGGGCCGTCGTCGTGCAAGGCGAATTGAATTGTTGTATCTGCGCCTGGCCCTTGGCCATGGGCATCAGCATATAGCTGACGGTGCATTGCATCTCACCGCCTTCGCCCCATTTCACTTGCAATTGGCCCTTGTCTTGCGCCACACGCGCATAAAGTTGCCCACCCTGGCCTACGGAACCTACGCTATTGCCTTTGCTATCAAAGATATCGGCCCCGAACGGTACCGGCTCCCCTTGATAGGTCGCATTCACCAGAATTGGCGTCCCTTGCTTAGTAGTATATTTCACCTTCACCACCGCACCGGAATATGGCGCCACTTTCTGGCTGGTGTTATCCAATTCCACACCGGCCGCCGTCCCTTTAGGATCGAGACTGATCTCGTTCATCTGGTACGGATTCAGGTAAGGCACTATCGCGTAACCCCGTGAATCGATGCTCACGCCCGGATAGGAGGAAACTTTCGCTCCCTCTGCACCCTTGGCTTCCACTAGCGCGAAGGTGTCCGACGTGTACGGCGTAAAGGTCACCCCACCAGAGTGGGCGATCACCGTGCCGTTCATCCCGGCAGAGGCGCTTTGATAGCCTTTACCGGTGCTGTAAGTACCGCTCAACGCCGTGGCCGGGCTGCGGTAGTTACCGCTCAGCGAGCCGCTGGAGCCCATGCCCTGATTGGCATTCATCGCAGTAACGCCATAGCTGAACTGGTTATCCTGCCCTGTGGTGCCGGATACCGTAGCCTGCTGGCCATAACGGCCGCTGCTGTCATGCGACAAATCCATCCGCAACTGTGGCGTGTGGGTTGCGTCGCTACGCCCCAACGGCAGGCTGAAGCTCAACAGATAGTTGGTCTGCGCAGTGCCCAGGCTGGAAAAACTGCGGTTAATGCTCAGGCCGTAGGACAGGTCCTTGTAGCGATTGTTGTAACCTACCTGGTACTGCTTCTCGCTGCCGTCTTTGTTCCAGTAATTCTGCAAGGAGCCGCTGATATACAACTGGCCCCAGTTATCCGGCAGACCTTGTCCCGCGGTCACCGTCAGGCGATTTTTGGCTCGCGAGATCGACTCCGGCGAGAACCCTTGTGCTACCGCGTCACGAGTCTGCATCGCGGTCATAAAGTCCATAAAGCCATCGGTTGAGAAGCGGTACGCCGCCAGCGACAGGTTACTGTTGGTTTCGCTGATCAGCTTGCTGTAGCTCACCTTATAGCTTTGCCCACTCAGGCTATTACCCGCCTCATGTCGGCCATTGGCATCGGTGCGGTTGCCCAAATGGGTACGCGCCTGCGTAACATCTAATGCCCAGGCACCAATCGGCGTGCCAACCGCCGCCCCCAACTGCAGGGCGTAGTAATCCTGGCTGGCCTGTAGGCCACCATAGCCGGTGATGGCGTTAGTTAGCCCCAGTTGATAGGTGCCCTGATACAGTGCCGGTTTCTCACGCAGGTTATCGCTGCGTACTTCACCTGCGGTGATCGAATAACGTGATGACCCAGGCCGCAACAGTTGGGCCACCGAGGCATAAGGCACGCTGAAAGTCTGCTCGGTACCGTCGGACTCACGTACCGTGACCTGTAGATCCCCACCGTAGCCGGTTGGGTACAGATCGTTGATCAGGAACTCGCCCGGCGTGACCGTGGTTTCATACAACACCTGACCGCCTTGGCGTACGGTAACGCGGGCGTTGGTACGGGCAATGCCACGGATATCCGGCGCATAACCGCGCAGGGACTCCGGCAACATCCGCTCATCACTGGCCAGTTGAATACCGGTAAACGGCAGCGTATCGAACAGTTGCCCAGTGGTATTCGATTGGCCCATCAACACGCGCGCCTTGAGCACCGGAATATCTCGCTGCAAATACGTGTTGAGGTTGTTGTACTGGTTCGGCCCATTGTCCATACGGGTATAAGACCCGTTGTGACGTAGATACCAGGCGCCAACATTTAGCCCGGCGTTCACGCCGGCAAACAGCGAATTAAAGGTATTGCCGTGCGATTCGCTGGTGTAGCCGTTGACGTTGTAGCCCATCAAGAGTGCCGGTACACCGCTGTCCCACAGCTCCGGGCTAACGGTGCCGCGGGCAGTGTTGAGCATGTAAACCTGCGGAACCATAATATCCAGGCGTTGCTCATTACTGTCGTAATTTACCTGAGCCTCTGGCAACTGACTCTTGAGATCGAAACAGACTTCCCCTTTGCTCAGCGAGGTTAAAAAATCAGCTGGCAGCTTGGCGTAATCAAACGCAATGTTTTTAATCAGTTCGCGGGTCAGGCAGGGATAAACGCTTTTATCTGCCCGCGCTTTGAATTCAATGTCGGTATTGCTGATCGGTTGATTATTAACATACAAAGCCGTTTTATAGACCCCAGGCAAGCCCGAGGAACCATTGGCAAAGCGGCTAAGGTCAACCGACTTCTCATCATCCACATTCAGGAAAGAGGCATCGAACTCAAGATTTTTGGCAATATCTTGTGGTGTAGAAGCCGCGATCTCAGCATTAACGTTAGCCGCAAAAAAAGTTGATAAAATAGCTATGGCCAGTGGCGATAACTGTGCACGCAGACCATATTGAAAATATTTAGACATAGATATCCCTTCAAGAACTGATTCCTGAATTGCGATCAACAAATTAATGCGGGAGTGTTTTATATAGTGGGGACGTTATTTTATCACTGCATCAAAAGTATTAACCGCACCGTAATCATTTACGAAACTCCCTGTAACCTTACTACCTGCACTGCCCGCCAAGTCCAATGTCATGGTGCTACGAGGAGCCACCATCGCATGGTCAAGTTTTTTACCATTAACCGACAGGTTGACCAACGAGACATAATAAGGCGTTGGGTTGTTTGCCTGTACTCGGTTACCTTGGCTGTTCCAGGTTAGCGCTTTAGCCGCTTCATTGGCGTTACCTTGCAGACCCGCAGGGCGATAGAACAGCTTGATGCGCGAACGGAAAGCCATCTGCAAGCGGTTCTCTGTCACTTTAGCCTGGGTTTTAGCCGGAACTTCCAGCACGTTCAGCCAGAATACCGATTCTTTATCCATCGGCAGCGAGCCACCGGCGTAGCTGATACGTAACGTCTGGCCTTTGCTTGGCTCAACACGGTTCATAGGGGGCGTCAAGACAAACGGAACCTTGATCGCAGCTGGTTTGGCGTCGGCGTCACCGTTATCGATCCAGCTTTGCAACAATACCGGTGATGGACCACCGTTACTGATTTTGACGCTGACTTCTTTGGCATCAGAGGGGTAAATCACCCGCGTACCGCTAATCACTACGCTGGCCAGGCTACTGACGCTGAACAGAGCTGCGGCGGCAAAAGTGCCAACTTGCAATACATTAATAGAAAGACACTTCATCATAAACTCCGAACACACTGACAGATTGGGAGGGGCATTCCCCCCTCCCACAGTCCATTACTGGTACTGAATAGAATAAACAACGCTGCTGACAACTTTACCTGCAGTGGTTGCGTCCTCTGCGTAGTAACGAACGATGTACGGCAGTGTAGCGCTACCACCGGTAACGTCTTGATAAGTCATCGCTGTAACCTGATCTTGGCTACCGGCTTTGATCACGGCCTGAGTCGGGCTTGAAGCGTCAAGCAATTGCAGGCTGACGTTGGTAGCATCACCGGTAGTATTAAGCAGGCGACCAGTCACGGCATCAACGGAAGCACCCGCCTGGAAGAAAGCAGAAGCAGTCTCCAGCGTGCCAGCGCAGTTGCTCAGGGCCATTACGAAACCGGTATCACCGGCAGTGCGAGCGGCGGTTTGCAGTTGGCTGGTGCTTACGGTTGGCAGAATAACGGTCGCATCCGCTTGCTGGCCATCAACCACAACGTCACAGGTATTTGCAGTCAGTTCACCGTTAAAAGTGATGGTACCGGTAGAAGCTGCTTGAGCCAGGCCAACAGTACCGAAAACAGCGATCAGGGATGCAGCGATTGCTAACTTTTTCATATATATTCCTACTTACCTTGTATTATGAATACCATTTTAATATCCATTAAAATGGCCTGGTGGATACCCATGGGGATGGATATAGCTAGATGATTCCAGCATTTACTTTAACAACAACTTACTTAATAAATAGCGAAGAGACTCGGTGGTTATCGACGGAATAGCCAATACCATGAACGTTCGCTATAAAATCTTCCGGGAGCCCAAGTGACGCCAGTTTTTTACGTAATTCATTAATTGCATGCCATAAACGCTGGCTGGATGAAGATAAATTAATCTCCTCCCAAACGTTTCTCATTATGTCATTTTTATAGATGACGGCATCCCGGCTATTCGCCAGCAAATAAATCAGTAATCGGGTCTGAATCTCGTTTAGAGAGATAACCTTGAAAAACAGGGTGCGCTCCGAAGCTCCATCAGAGTAATAAAGGAGCCTGCGGTTGGCAATATCGAATTGAATGTCATCATCAATTAGGAATCCATAAAGTCTATTTTCCATATGCATCTCGGATTATTATTTTGGTTTAATAACAAAAATAACAAACCTCCCTTAAGTGAGACATTATAGGAGCAATTTCCACTATGGCAACCGCGCCAAGATGATCACATTGCTATCTCTAAAAGTCTCATAACAGCATTAAATGCCGAACAATTCAATTCAATCAGAGCTTACTACTAGTTGACGCGAATCATCCTGGTGTTTTTCATAACTCATTACTTCACCTCATTTGAGTAGTCATAAATGTCAAAGATTTTTATCTTGCAACATTTATAGCTAGCCATTAATTTTTACTCATTGATATTCAATCCATTACCCACAAACACACGATTAGGATTTATCTGTCACGCTGATATTTTAAAGCCTTTACCGGTGACGCTATCCTTTACCTCAGTAAGATGAAGCCGCTTTACTTCGCTCTCCCCTTGCTGATGGAGTAAATACTAGGTCATGAATGAGATTTTTCTGAGTGAAGTAGTTTTATTCTTAATAAAAAACAAAAATATACTTAAAATTCAACAAATTAATAAATAATATTAAATCAGAATAGAGCATTCTCAATCGTTATTAAATGACAGTAACTCTCATTTAAGATTTTTTATTAACACTTTGTTTTTTAAATGAATATGAAATGTTACTGATTTTTCACGCCTCCAGAGACTTATAATCTATACTTTAAGCAAGCTGGGCATTCAGACAACCAAAAGTTAATATATTGAAAATGAACAAAAAAATAATCATTAACGATACTGTACTGTACCTTCCCGAAGAGCACCGTCTGTGCCCGCTGCGCGCTCGGGGCAAAGAAACCGTTTTAAACGTTCCTGCCAGCCGTTGCCTGCAATTAATGTTGCAACGCCCCGGTGAGGTGATCAGCCAAAGCGACTTTTTTAACGAGGTATGGCAAAAAAACGGCCAATATGTCACCGCCAATACCCTCTATCAGAACATCTCGTTGGTAAGAAAAGGGATGCGGGAAGCCGGGTTGAGTAAAAATATCATCAGAACGGTTCCTAAAGTTGGGGTGGTTTTTTCCGGCACGGTTGAAATACAGCAAGAAGAGAGCGCCAACGTCATAGTGCAGCCAAGCAATAAGCCAGATCCGCTCCCAGTCGAGAGCTCACAAGCCGAAACGCTGCCGCCAAAACGCACGGTTTTAAACCAGAACAAGCTATTGCGCTATGGCCTATTTACGACGTTCATCCTGGCTATGCTGATCCTGCTGGCCAGCAATCAATCGCAAAGTGCACGTTTTTTTGACACCCACAATAAAGCGGCCACGATCAATCAATGTTCTGTCTATATAGATAGAGACGATCTGGAAACCAATGTGGCCGGCTACAAGGAATATCTAACCGTTAACAATGTAGTCTGTAATCCGGATGAGTTTGTCTACATTACCCGAACCCCGGCAAACCACAGCACGCTGGTATTATTTTGCGATACCACTGCACAAGGCGATCTAAGATGTTCCTCACGATTTCAAATCGATAATCAACACGACCCTCTTGCTAGCCTGCGACCAGCAGAGGGCCAATAGCGGTTTAGCTATATAAGGTGAGGAAACAACGAACGGCGGCGGTGTGGTTGACCGGCAGATTGCAAGAGATCTGCAAGTGGGTTCTCTGCCGAATAATTGTTATTAGGGGGGCTTGCGGCCCCCCTCCTCTCTCCTGCCATGCTTTCTGCCAACTTCAACCTCAGGCCAATGCTTTAGCCTTAAGCTGCTGGTATTCACTTTCGGTGATCACGCCATCATCCAACAGCTTTTTGGCGTCCGAAATTTGTTCGGCTGGCGATTTGCCTGCAACCTCACGGATATACTCGTTGGTGGCAGAGACGGATTTCTGTACCTGCGCACGATGCCGCTCGGCCATGCCTTTACCACGGGCAATCAGATAGACCAGGGACGTTAACAGCGGGATGAACAGCAGGAACACAATCCATACTGCCTTATAAAAGCCGCTCAGTTGGTGATCGCGGAACAGGTCGGAGACGACCTGGAACAGGATAAACAGGTAGGCGATGAAAAAGAAAAATGAAAACGTGGTAACCAGAATATCCCACAGGGTAAGTAGGTGATAGGTCATTAGCGCTCCTTATGGTCTAGCAAAACCAGAATAAAACGGCCTTCGATAACAGATTGATGTTTAGCACCATAAGTATATGTCGTACTTTCATTTTTTCCATGTTGGGCGGGAGAAATACGGGAAGGGCATATGTATGGGCAAAGCACGGGCCCCTCACCCTAACCCTCTCCCACAGGGCTGAGGAATCCCCAGAAAAAAATGAAAGGCACGATGAAGTGTGATCTACTGGTTGCGCTAACAAAACAGAAGAGACCTCATCGTGCCTTTACAAACA
>NZ_JBLJAK010000031.1:0-59450 GCF_047530105.1 Serratia sp. T13T92
GGGTAATGGTTTCAAACTGGTACTGATGGGGAGAAGGTTCTTTGAGCATGGCAGTCAGTCCGTTTTTGCACTGACCTTATTAGATCAAAGTCCTGGCCTCACGGCCAGGACTTTGTCATCAATCTGAAGCGCAGCCTTTGCGCTGCGCTTCTCTGTCCAACTAACAACTTTAGCGTCTCAAGCTTGCAACAAACTGCTGGCCAAATAATCGCCACTCGTCTTGACGCCCGGTAACACAAAGAAATAGCCGCCGCCGATAGGCTTGACGTATTCCTCCAGCGCTTCACCGTTCAATCGTTTCTGCACCGTCAGGAAACCCTGTTCCAAGTCAGCCTGGTAACAGACAAACAGCAACCCCATTTCCAACTGACCCGAATTGGAAACGCCCAGCGAATAGCTGTAACCACGGCGCAGCATCAGGTTGCTCTGGGTTTGTGGCGTACGCGGGTTGGCCAACCGAATATGGGCATCCATACGGATCAGCTTACCTTCCGGGTCTTTGGCATAGTCCGGTTCATCATGCTCGTGCTTCATCCCCAACGGCGCACCACTGTGCTTTTCGCGGCCAAAGATGGTTTGCTGCTCCTGCAACGGCGTCCGATCCCAAAATTCGACGTGGAAACGAATAATACGCGCAGCCTGATAGCTACCGCCAACGGCCCACGCAGGTTCTCCCGCTTTATCACCGACCCATACCACCTGATCCATTAACGGCTTATCGCTGGTTTTTGGGTTGGCTGTGCCGTCTTTGAAGCCCAGCAGGTTAATTGGCGTCTCTTTGCCCCGGCTGCGGGCCGAGTGTGCCGAGATAAAACCTTCCCGCTTCCAGCGCACGCTGAGCAAGTCTGGCGAATGCTTGATGATATCGCGCAGCGCGTGGATCACCGTTTCATTGGTATTGGCACAGATTTGCAGTAGCAAGTCACCATGACACAGGGCAGCATCAAGTGAATCGTTGGGGAAACGCGTCATGGTTTGCAGATGCAGCGGTTTCTGCGCCTGTAAGCCAAAGCGCTCATCAAACAGCGAAGTGCCAACGGAAACGGTGATGGTCAGGTTATCAGGGTAAATTTCCGGCCCCATGATGCCCGAATCCAACGGTGGCAGCTTGGGATCGACCTCCGGTGCCTTACCGCCGCTGGTGAGGAACGCGATACGGTTAGTCAACAGACGAAATAGCCGTTCAAGATCCTGTTTGTTGGTCGCCAACACGTCGAAAGCCACCAGCATCATGGCCGCTTGCTGCGGCGTCAAAATACCGGCTTGGTGCTGGCCGTAAAACGGTTGTTTTTGCCAGCGTTCGTCCTGCGAGGTAGCCAGCGGCTCTTCTGCAGCCCGGGCCAGGGATGGCCCTGCCAACGCCAGAGCACCGCCCATCATGCCCAAACCCTGCAACAACCGCCTGCGCGAAGGCGAAGCGGCCTGCTCATCTTGAGGAAACGGCCCGTTTTGCGGGCCGGTCTTGTTGTTCATCATGCTTAGCCTTAATCCAGACCCAGCACGCCACGCAGCTGTGACAGGTCTTCTGCCAGCGTAGTGATCGGCCCTTTCATCGCATTACGATCCGCGGTGGTCAGCTTCTCGTAAGACTCATAACCCTCTGCGGTCTTGTATTTAGCCAGGATGGTATCGACGGTTTTAAAGTTGGCGTCGATCTTCGCCAGCAGTGGCTGGTTGGCCTTTTCCAACAGCGGACGCAACAGGTTCACAATCTTCTGGGCGCCATCGACGTTGGCCTGGAAATCCCACAGGTCGGTACGGCTATAGCGATCCTCTTCACCGCTGATCTTGCTGGCCGCCACTTCTTCAATCAGGCCAGCAGCACCGCCCACCACTTTGCTTGGCGGGAAGGTCAGTTCACCGATGCGTTTTTGCAACTCCAGCGTGTCTTTATACAGACCATCGGCATACTCATTCATGCCCTTGGTGGTGTTATCGGCAAACAGCGCTTTCTCCAGACGGTGGAAGCCGGTGAATTTCGGATCTTCGGCTTTTTTCTCATAGTCGTCTTCACGGGCGTCAATGCTACCGTCCAGATCGGAGAACAGCTCGGCAATCGGTTCGATACGCTCGTAGTGCTGACGGGTTGGCGCATAAAGCTTGCGGGCCTGGGCCACATCACCGGCTTTGATCGCATCGGTGAACAACTTGGTCTGCTTGACCAGCCCTTCAACTTCCTTGGTGACATAGACTTTATATTCGGCAATCGGGCCAACCAGATCCATCACATTCGGTTTGCCATCAGCTACCGCCCCCGCAGCCGTGACGACAAGCTTGCCTTTCGGGTTGCTCAACAGCCCACAGGTCATATCGTATTCGCCCGGTTCGAGGTTTGCCGTCATTTTCTGGGTGAAACCTGGCGCGATATTTTCACGCTCTTCCACCACCATCACGCCTTTGAGGATTTCCCACTCCAGGTTCTTCTGGCTGGTGTTATGCACCACAAACTGGGTTTTACCGGCGGGCAGGGTCAACTGCATCGGCTCACACTGTTTGTCGTTTACGGTCACCTTAACTTGAGGGATATCCGCCGCCAGCGCGTTGAGGCTCAGCGCGAAAGCAGGAACGGCCAGTAATGCGGCATGCAATGCCTTGCGGCGAAATAACGGAGTAGACATACGGAATTCCCTAGTAAATTAGTGATGTGTCTTGCGTTGCGCCGGGATCGTTGAGGACTCCGTACGCTGCGGCAGGAAAAAGAAAATCAGAGCAGGGATCAGATACAGGAAATAGACCGCCACTTCGCTAACCGATGGCGCTTCCTGATAGCCGAACATTCCCTCTAACAGGGTGCCCAGCAGTGAATGCGTGGATAGCTGGTTGCTGAGGTCGAACGCGATATCCTGGAAGTGGTTCCACAATCCGGCCTCGTGGAAGGCACGGATCGCCCCGGCAGCTAGGCCCGCAGCCACGAACAGAATAAACAGACTGGTCCATTTGAAGAACTTGGCCAGGTGCAATTTGATACCGCCCCAATAGATCAGCATGCCCACTACGATGGCGCACGCCAGGCCGAGCATCGCACCGATTGGCGCGGCAATGCCCACATCCTGCTGAAACGCGGCCAACAGAAAGAACACCGACTCCAGTCCTTCACGGGCAACGGCAAAAAACACCATCGCCACCAATGCCCATCCTTGTCTTTTACCCGAGTTGAGAGCGTTATCAATCGCCCCTTCAAGATGCACCTTCACCGAGCGGGAAACCTTGCGCATCCAGAACACCATATAGGTCAGGATGCACACCGCCACCACCGCTACCAGCCCTTCGAACAGCTCTTGCTGTTTTTGCGGAAACTCGCCGGTGGTTTCATTGATGAAGATACCTAACGCCAGGCACAGAGCAACGGCGACGATCACTCCAATCCATACCACACCAAGCCATTGACCGCGTTGAGTCCGCTTCAGATAGCTGGCGATCAAACTGACGATCAGCGCAGCCTCCAACCCCTCACGGAACATGATAAGGAAAGGAACAAACATAGAATATTAACCCCTGAAAAGGCGTTTGTAGTCAGCCGCGGGTTCTGGGTCGACCAGACTGCGGCAATGTAAAGAAAAGTAAACCAGAACGATAGTGATTATCATTCTACTGAAAAGAAAAACAAGAGGCGGAAGTGTGATTTTTATTAATCAAATGTCGCTAGTTGTTACAGCTTGGTAAGAGGAGTGATGGGGAAAGCGGATCTCTCCCCGATTACCGGGGAGAGATTAAGGCGGGTTTAGACGGTTTTGAACTCGGCCTCTGCCAGATCAAAACGTTTGGTGATGGTTGCCGAAGGCTGGCGGCCCATCAGGCTGACCACCACGATGGCGATACAACCAAACACAAAACCAGGAATGATTTCATACAGACCCAGCCAGGCGAACTGCTTCCAGACGATCACGGTGATCGCCCCCACCAGCATACCGGCCAGCGCGCCGTTACGGGTCATGCGCGACCACATCACCGAGATCAGCACCACCGGGCCAAATGCGGCACCAAAGCCGGCCCAGGCATAGCTTACCAGACCCAGCACGCGGTTCTCCGGGTTAGCCGCCAGGGCAATAGCCACCAGCGCCACTACCAGCACCATCGCACGCCCTACCCACACCAGCTCACGCTGGCTGGCCTCTTTGCGCAAGAAGGCTTTGTACAGGTCTTCGGTGATCGCACTCGAACAGACCAGCAGCTGACAGCTCAGGGTGCTCATCACCGCCGCCAGAATAGCCGACAGCAGGATCCCGGCAATCCATGGATTAAACAGCAGCATGGCCAGTTCGATAAACACCCGCTCGCCGTTCTGCGTCACATTGCCCGCTTGATCCGGGTTATTGGCAAAGTAAGCGATGCCGAAGAAGCCAACCGCAATGGTCCCCGCCAGGCAGAGGATCATCCAGATCATACTGATGCGGCGAGCGCTACGGATGGTGCGGTGGGAATCCGCAGCCATAAAGCGCGCCAGAATATGCGGCTGACCAAAGTAGCCCAGCCCCCAGCCCAGCAACGACAGGATCGCCACCAGATTCAGCCCTTTCATCATATCCAGATTGGCCGGGTTTTTAGCCGCGATCACCAGCATCGAACTGTCGATGCCGCCCACGGCGAAGATGACGATGACCGGCGTGAGGATCAGCGCAAAAATCATCAGGCTGGCCTGCACGGTATCGGTCCAACTGACCGCCAGGAACCCGCCGATAAAGGTATACAGGATGGTGGCGGCTGCCCCGGCCCACAGCGCGGTGGCGTAGGTCATACCGAAGGTGCTTTCAAACAGGCGCGCACCGGCCACAATGCCGGAAGCACAATAGATGGTGAAGAACACCAGGATCACGATGGCGGAAATCACCCGCAGCAGTTTGCTGTTATCTTCAAAACGGCTGGTAAAGTAGTCCGGCAGCGTCAAGGCGTTGTTGTTGGCTTCGGTATGGACGCGTAACCGTCCTGCCACCAGCTTCCAGTTCAGGTAGGCACCAATGGTCAGCCCGATGGCGATCCAGCTCTCCGAAATACCGGAAAGGAAAATCGCACCCGGCAGGCCCATCAGCAGCCAGCCGCTCATATCGGATGCCCCAGCAGAGAGCGCGGTCACCACGCTGCCCAAACTGCGGCCACCCAGAATGTAGTCGTCAAAGTTGTTGGTCGCCCGATAGGCCAGCAGGCCGATCACCACCATCCCAAGGATGTAGACCACGAAGGTCACCAGCATAGGTGTGTTCATTATTTCAAACTCTCCACTTTTTATTCCCTTCTCCCTTTCAAGCCGCCGTATGTTAGCAGCCTCTTGAAAGTTATCGGGTATTTTTATGTCAGTAATTTCACCCGCCAAGCGCCGGAACGGGGCGCATTGCGATGGTGGCGGATGAACAGCGTTTATACCCATCATGGTCTGAACGCTGGCTATCCTAGTTGAGGCAGTCAACAACCAACAAGAGATTTAACAAAAAAGTCACACGAAACTCACGCCAGGTCACATTTATTCGCTGTTAAGGTTGCACTCGCCATAGCCGAAATGAGTTGCACCTCTTACTTAACCCTGATTAATACAGGGAAATAACCTAGACTCACGCCACAATCCCACTTCTCTGCACGTAATCCGTAGCACGCAAGATGTTAAAAAATCGATTGGAGTCACACTTCGTTATGGAGTGTATTTAACAAGGTTGCACAAAGTTGCAACATGCAGGATATTGTCGGCATCAACAACCTAATTACGCTACGGATCGCCCCTAATCTAGCCGGTTATGAGGGGTCCAAATACAGGAGCTGGATTGGCATGGGCACTACCACAATGGGCGTGAAGCTCGATGAAGCAACCCGCGATCGCATCAAGAGCGCGGCACAACGAATTGACCGCACGCCACACTGGTTAATCAAGCAGGCTATTTTCAATTATCTTGAACGTCTGGAGAGCGGTTCCGATCTGCCAGAAATTCCTACGCTGGCCGCTGCCGGCCAGGCAGAAGCGGATGACGTCACGCCGCAAGTGCCTGAAGAGTCCCATCAACCCTTCCTCGAGTTTGCCGAACAGATCCTGCCGCAGTCCGTCACTCGTGCGGCTATCACCGCCGCCTACCGCCGCCCGGAAACCGAAGCGGTGCCAATGCTGCTTGAACAGGCGCGCTTACCCGCCGATCTGGCACAGGCCACCCATAAACTGGCCTATGGCATTGCCGAAAAGCTGCGTAACCAGAAGAGTGCTAACGGCCGTGCCGGTATGGTGCAAGGGTTGCTGCAGGAGTTCTCGCTCTCTTCTCAGGAAGGGGTGGCTCTGATGTGCCTGGCCGAAGCGCTGCTGCGTATTCCAGACAAGCCAACGCGCGATGCGTTAATCCGCGACAAAATCAGCAACGGCAACTGGCACTCCCACCTTGGCCGCAGCCCTTCGCTGTTCGTCAACGCCGCAACCTGGGGCCTGCTGTTTACCGGCAAGCTGGTGTCTACCCATAATGAAGCCAATCTCTCCAGCGCACTGAACCGCATCATCGGTAAACGCGGCGAGCCGTTGATCCGCAAAGGGGTCGATATGGCAATGCGCCTGATGGGCGAACAGTTTGTGACTGGTGAAACCATCGCCGAAGCGCTGGCCAATGCGCGCAAGCTGGAAGACAAAGGTTTCCGCTACTCCTACGACATGCTGGGTGAAGCCGCACTGACCGAAGCCGATGCGCAGGCCTATCTGGTTTCCTATCAGCAAGCAATCCACGCTATCGGCAAAGCCTCCAATGGCCGTGGCATCTATGAAGGCCCCGGCATCTCGATCAAACTTTCAGCGCTGCACCCACGCTACAGCCGCGCCCAGTACGATCGCGTGATGGAAGAGCTGTATCCACGCTTGCTGTCGTTGACGTTGCAGGCGCGCCAATACGATATCGGCATTAATATCGACGCCGAAGAGGCCGATCGGCTGGAGATCTCCCTCGATCTGCTGGAAAAGCTGTGCTTTGAGCCGCAGTTGGCCGGTTGGAACGGCATCGGCTTTGTTATTCAGGCTTACCAGAAGCGCTGTCCGTTTGCCATTGATGCGGTGATCGACATGGCCAGCCGCAGCCGCCGTCGTCTGATGATCCGCCTGGTTAAAGGCGCTTACTGGGACAGCGAAATCAAGCGCGCCCAGATGGATGGCCTGGAAGGCTACCCGGTGTATACCCGCAAAGTGTATACCGACGTTTCCTATCTGGCCTGCGCCCGCAAGCTGCTGGCGGTACCGAACCTGATTTATCCGCAATTTGCTACCCACAACGCCCACACGCTGAGCGCCATCTATCATCTGGCAGGCAATAACTACTATCCGGGCCAATACGAATTCCAGTGCTTGCACGGCATGGGCGAACCGCTGTACGAGCAGGTGGTAGGCAAAGTGGCCGACGGCAAGCTGAACCGCCCTTGCCGTATTTATGCGCCGGTCGGCACGCACGAAACGCTGCTGGCCTATCTGGTACGCCGTCTGTTGGAGAATGGTGCCAATACCTCGTTCGTTAACCGTATCGCCGATGCCACCCTGCCGCTCGACGAGTTGGTAGCCGATCCGGTCAGCGCGGTCGAGGCCATGGCGGCTAGCGAAGGCCGCATAGGTTTACCACATCCGCGCATTCCATTGCCGCGTGAGCTATATGGTGAAAAACGCGTTAACTCCAGCGGTCTGGATCTCGCTAACGAACAGCGATTGGCTTCGCTGTCCAGCGCCCTGCTCACCAGCGCAAGCCAGCAATGGCGTGCTGAGCCGATGATCGATGCTCCGTTGGATCAAGGCGTTGAACAACCGGTGATCAACCCAGCCGAACCGGGTGATATTGTCGGCTATGTGCGTGAGGCCACCGAAGGTGAAGTCAGCCGGGCATTAGATTCCGCTGCCGCGGCTGGGCCGATCTGGTTTGCCACCCCACCTTCCGAACGTGCCGCCATTTTAGAACGCGCGGCAGAGCTGATGGAAAGCCAGCTGCAAAGCCTGCTGGGGATCCTGGTGCGCGAGGCGGGTAAAACCTTCAATAACGCTATCTCAGAAGTCCGTGAAGCCGTTGATTTTCTGCATTACTACGCTGGCCAAGTGCGTGACGACTTCGCCAACGACAGCCATCGCCCGTTAGGTCCGGTAGTCTGTATCAGCCCGTGGAACTTCCCGCTGGCCATCTTCACCGGCCAGGTTGCCGCCGCCCTTGCCGCGGGTAACAGCGTGCTGGCAAAACCGGCAGAACAGACGCCGTTGGTCGCCGCCCAGGCGGTGCGTATTCTGCTGGAGGCTGGTATTCCTCAGGGCGTCCTGCAGCTGTTGCCTGGCCAGGGTGAAACCGTCGGTTCCCTCTTGGTCAATGATGCCCGCGTACGCGGCGTGATGTTCACCGGCTCTACTGACGTTGCGGGCATTCTGCAACGCAATATCGCAGGCCGTCTGGATCCTCAAGGCCGCCCAACCCCGTTGATTGCCGAAACCGGTGGTTTAAACGCGATGATCGTCGACTCTTCTGCTCTGACCGAACAGGTGGTGACCGATGTCGTGGCCTCCGCCTTCGACAGTGCCGGACAGCGTTGCTCTGCCCTGCGCATCCTGTGCGTGCAAGAAGACGTGGCAGAACACACCCTGAAAATGCTGCGCGGGGCGATGGCCGAATGCCGGATGGGTAATCCAGAACGCCTGTCTACGGACATTGGCCCGGTGATCGACGCCGAAGCCAAAACCGGCATTGAACGTCATATCCAAGCCATGCGAGCCAAAGGCCGCAAGGTTTATCAGGCGGCAAAAAGCCTGGGAGATGATGAGAAAGAGTGGGCTCGCGGCACCTTTGTGAAGCCAACGCTGATCGAACTGGAAAGCTTTGACGAGCTGCAAAAAGAGATCTTTGGCCCGGTGCTGCACGTGGTTCGCTTCCAGCGTGCCAACCTGGGCGCGTTGGTCGATCAGATCAATGCTTCAGGCTATGGTCTGACGCTGGGTATCCATACGCGTATCGATGAAACCATCGCTAGAGTCACCGATCATGCCAAGGTCGGTAACCTGTATGTTAACCGCAATATGGTGGGTGCAGTGGTAGGCGTTCAGCCGTTTGGTGGCGAGGGATTGTCTGGCACCGGGCCGAAAGCCGGTGGTCCACTCTATCTGTACCGCCTGCTAGCCAGCCGTCCACAGGATGCCGTGCAGCGCACTCTGAATCGCCAGGATAACGAGCGTCCTCTGGAGGCTACCGTACGCCCTACGCTGCTTGTACCGCATCAGGCCTTGGAACAATGGGCCGTGGCGGAGAACCATCGCGAATTGGCAGTCCTGGCGCAACAATACGCCGAACTGGGCCAGGGTGGTACCGTTCGCCCGCTGCCAGGCCCAACTGGGGAACGCAACACTTACGCCCTGCTGCCACGTGAACGTGTGCTGTGCCTGGCGGACAACAACGCCGATGCGTTGAACCAGTTGGCCGCCGTGCTGGCGGTTGGCAGCCAGGCGCTGTGGCTGGAAGCGGAATTACAGCGCACGCTGTATCGCAGCCTGCCAGCCGCCGTTCAGGCACGGATCGGTTTCACCAAGGATTGGGCGCAGGATAAAGTCGAGTTTGATGCGGCCATCTATCACGGCGACGCCGATCAACTGCGCACTCTGTGTGAGCAAATCGCACAACGCAGCGGTGCTATTGTCTCGGTGCAAGGTTTCGCCCGCGGTGAAACCAACATCCTGCTGGAACGCCTGTTGATCGAACGCTCATTAAGCGTCAACACCGCTGCCGCCGGGGGTAACGCCAGCCTGATGACTATCGGTTAATCGCCAAATTCGAGTGACACCACCAACCCCGCAGCAATGCGGGGTTTTTTATTGTCTGAGGTATGGCAGTTCAAAAGCCGTCAGGATGCAGATATCGCTTGCCATTGATCCATAAAGATATCCACCAAACCAGAGAGCTCTTCTCGGGTTGCTCCATTGCGGGCTTGCACAGACATGCCCTGGATGACATTGGCAATGTACTTACCCAACAGAGCACAGTTGGTGTTTTCCGGCAGTTCTCCCTGGCGAACGCGCAGCTCCAGGCACTCGACAATTTTTTTCTCTGCGGAATTTCTTGGCTGGCTAAGCTGGTTAAATAACGCCTCATCCTCAGCAGACATCCCAAAAGTGGCAACAACCATAAAGCAGCCGGCGGGAGTCTCTGTGTCGGTAAACCAATCAACGCAAGTACGCAGCAACTGCTCAATTACCTGTGGTAAAGGGAGATCGTCCTGTTCAAGGATCACATCTCTGGCGTGACCGTAAGTGGCCAGATACTTATCCACCGCCGCACAAAATAAGCCTTCCTTGCTACCAAACTCAGCGTATAGCGAAGAAGGTTTGGTTCCTGTTTCCTCAATCAGTTGAGACATCGACGTGGGTTCATAGCCAAAGCGCCAGAACAACCCCATAGCCTTTTCCAACACATCGTCGCGATCGAGTTTTTTAGGCCTGCCACGTGCAGGCCGCTCCGGTAGATCCTTTCTCATGTATAGGGCTCCAGGGCCTTGGTGACACCATTTATGTAACGATCACTATAAAATATTGCCCCAGTTTATACCATGGCGCCACTTAAAATAACGATCATTACAAAATATGATTGCATCATCACCACTCTGCGCGTATGGTCATTAAATAACGATCGTTACATAAGCTGTAAGGATCGTCCTACGCAAAACTTTACTAAGGAATGGAATCATGAAATTACAGAGTTTATTAGCTATCGAAACACCGGTTATTCAAGCCTCCATGGTGTGGCTGAACTCTGCCGAACTGGCCGCTGCGGTCTCTAACGCTGGGGGGCTGGGAGTATTAGGCCCGAATGCAGGACGCCAGGTTGCCAATGGCGGAATAGTTGCGACCGTAGAGGCTTTCCGCCAGGAAATAAGGAAAACCAGAAGCTTAACGGATAAACCCTTTGCCGTTAATTACCTCCTGCCCATCGAAGGAGTCGATATCAGTTTTAAATACGCCGAGCCGTTGCTGGAGGTCATCCTGCAGGAAAAAATTAACATCGTCATAACCAGCGGTAAGGATATTACCAAAGGTGAAACATACATCCGCAGGCTGAAAGAGGCTGGAGTTATCGTTATTCACCGCGAAATCTCACCGACGGTTGAGAACTCCATCATGGCGGAAAATATCGGGGTGGATGCGATCATTGTCACCGGCCATGAGGCTGGAGGACACCTGAGTGAACACCGTATCAGCACCCTGGTTTTACTGCCCCAGGTCACCGATGTGGTCAAAATCCCGGTGATTGCCGCCGGAGGTATCTATAACCTGAAAACCGCAAAGGCGGCCATGGCAATGGGAGCTGCCGGGATCTATGTCGGCACACGTTTTATCACCACGTTTGAATCCCCTGCCAGCCTCAATACCAAGCAAGCGATTGTCGACGTTCAGTCTGAGGAGTTGGTTGAAATTAATACTCCGGCGGGAGATATTCGCGTCATCGCCACCGAGAGTATCCGCGCGGGACGCGGCGAGAGTGAAGTGGGCATCATCAAGACAGGTATGTTAGACGGAGACCACCAATATGGGGTGATCACGGTATCTGGCGCCGCTGGCGGCATTGGCAAGATTAGCAGCGTTAAGGAAGTGGTCTGCGAATTCTCTTCTGCCTTTCACTAATAGATTCTGTTGAGTAGCCAGTAGCACCACGAACATCCCAAAAGCCCTGGCAGAATGAAGATGGCAGCCCCAATTGCGAGCCTCTTCGCAAACCCCGCATTGACGCGGGGTTTTTTATTGCCTGCACAAAAGTCAGCCGATACCGTATTCATCTCCTTGCCAATAAATGTGTATGGTGTGTATTATAAGGAATGAACAGGTGAAAAGTTCAGAACTGATTAAACGACTCGAAAGCCATGGTTGGGTTTTACAACGGATCAAAGGCAGCCACCATCAATTCAAACACCCCAACTCACCGTTGGTGATCACCGTGCCTCATCCCAATAAGGATGTGAAATTGGGAACGCTGCGGCAAATCATGAAGGATGCAGGGTTGCTTAATTCCTAGACCATTTCGCAATGACGAGGTAACACTATGTTTTATCCCGCTTATATACATGCCGAGCCCGATGGCAGCGCCAGCGGCTTTTTTCCCGATGTGCCAGGCTGCTACTTTGCCGGAGACAGTCTCGATCAGACCTTCCAGGATGCCAAAAGCGCGCTGGATGCCCACTTTGAATTATTGAGCGAAGAGAATCAGGCCATTCCACGCCCACAAGCAGTGTCCTTCCATCTGGCTCAGGGCAACGACGCCCTTAATGGCGGCCAGTGGTTACTGGTGGATATCAATATGGACAAGTTCGATGGCCGGGCAGAACGCATCAATATCACGTTGCCCCACAGGCTGCTCAACCGCATTGATACGCTGGTGCAGCAGCATCCGGGCTATGGCAGCCGCAGCGCATTTCTCGCCGCCGCAGCGCGTAATGAGTTGTTAAAGGCAGGATAACGAGGTTAAGGGGGCATCGCCCCCTGACAAGATCACTGATTGAGAAACTTATCCAGAAACTGCTTGGTGCGCTGATGCTGCGGGTTGGCGAACAACGCCTTCGCTGGCCCCTGCTCGACAATGCGGCCATGATCCATAAAAATGGCGCGATCGGCCACGTCACGGGCAAAGCTCATTTCGTGGGTGACGATCACCATGGTGCGTTTCTCTTCTGCCAAAGCGCGAATGGTATTGAGCACTTCACCAACCAGTTCAGGATCCAGCGCAGAGGTCGGTTCATCAAACAAAATAACCTCGGGCTGCATCGCTAACGCCCTGGCAATGGCTACGCGCTGCTGCTGACCGCCGGACAAACGTTTAGGGTAAGCCTGCTCTTTACCGCTCAGCCCCACTTTTGCCAACAGGACACGCGCCAGTTTTTCAGCGCTGGCCTTGGCCTCTCCTTTAACAATCACCGGTCCTTCGATGATGTTTTCCAGCACCGAGCGGTGGGGAAACAGGTTGAAGCTCTGAAACACAAAGCCCACCTGCTGGCGCAGGGCCCGTACCTGATTTTTTTGTTTGCTCAGCGGGCGAGCGCTGTCGATCAAGATGTCACCGACACGGATAGTGCCAGAATCCGGCACCTCCAGCAGGTTGATGCTGCGCAGCAAGGTCGTCTTACCGGAACCACTCGGCCCGATAATCGCCACCACTTCTCCCGCGTTCACCTCAAGATCGATACCGTGCAATACGGTCTGCCCTTTGAACTTTTTAACCAACTGTCTGACTTCGATGGCGCTCATCGGCTACTCCTGATCCTGACGGTTAACGTGCGCTTCCAGACGGTTCTGCAACGCGGAAAGCAAGGTGGCCATCACCCAGTAGATCAGCGATGCCGCCAGATACATGGCGAACACTTCCAGCGTACGTGAGGTGATCAGTTGTGCCTGACGGAACAGCTCCGGCACCTGAATAGTCGCCGCCAGCGAGGTATCCTTGACCAACCCGATAAAGCTGTTGCCCAGCGGAGGCAGCGCGGTGCGAGCCGCCTGCGGCAGGATCACCCGGCGCAGGGTCTGCCAAGGCGTCATACCGATACTGGCCGCCGCTTCCCACTGCCCTTTATCGATCGAGGAAATCGCCGCACGCAGCGTTTCCGACGTATAGGCTGCGGTGTTTAACGAAAGGCCGATTAATGCCGCCGGGAACGGATCCAGCTCAATGCCAAACTGCGGTAAGCCGTAATAGATCATAAACAGCTGGGCGATCAGCGGCGTACCGCGAAACAGGGAAACGTAGATGCGTGACAGCCAGGAGATCGGCCATAACGGCGAAAGGCGCATCAGCGCCAGCAAAAACCCGAGGATCAAACCGAGCGCCATGCCCCCCAGACTGAGCTGGAGGGTCAACAGCGCACCCCGTAATAAAAATGGCGCTGAATCCAGCGCCAGTTGGATACTCTCTTGCATTATTTAGTTACGTCCGCGCCAAACCATTTTTCAGAGATCTTCGCCAACGTCCCGTCTTTCTGCATTTCGGCAATCGCCTGATCGATAGCGGCCAGCAGTTCCGGATTGTTTTTACGCACTGCTACGCCAGCTTCCTGACGAGAGAATGCCGGGCCAGCGACGGCCAACGTATCACCGGTTTTCTTCACCAAATCCAACGCCGCCAGACGGTCGACCAAAATGGCATCAATGCGGCCTACGCGCAGATCCTGATATTTGGTTGGGTCATCGTCGTAGGTACGCACATCAACACCCTTCACGTTGTCACGCAGCCACTGTTCGTAGTTGGTGCCCAGACCCACGCCGACCTTCTTGCCCTTCAGATCGTCGGCCTTGGTAATAATGCCTTCATTGCCTTTCTTCACCAGCGCCTGGATACCGGAAACGGTGTAAGGGGTAGAGAAATCGTACTTTTTCTTACGCTCATCGGAGATAGTGACCTGGTTAATCACCACGTCGATACGCTTGGACTCCAGCGAGGCTAACATGCCGTCCCATTTGGTTGGATTGAGCTTGGCCTTCACCCCCAGATGTTCCGCCAGTGCATTAGCGAAATCCACCTCGAAGCCGGTCAGTTTGCCGTCCTCGCCCTGGAAGCTGAACGGCGGATAGGTGCCTTCCAGCCCAACGATCAGCGTGCCGCGCTGCTTGACCTGATCGAGCAAGTTATCGGCCGCGTAGGTTTTCACGTTCAAGCCGGTGGTCAGCGCCACGGCCATCACACCCAGCAGCAGTTGACGACGAAATTTTGAAAAGACCATAGACACCCCATCTGTTGTTTATCTTTTTGATTTCATGACTTTAACAGTCATAAATACTTCATAAAGGAATATAACCTAATAACTATAGTTCTAAATGGAATAACAACTGTGCTCGGCATCAGACCTGTGGATGATAGGCGAACAGCGCAGGAGCTCCACCAGTGTGCACAAACAGGATCGGACCTTCATCGCGAAAACGTTTCTGGCTGATGCCATCAATCAACCCCGCCATCGCCTTACCAGTATAGACCGGGTCCAGCAGTACACCTTCCTGCTGCGCCAGCAGCTTCACCGCCGCCATACCTTCGTCATTCGGCATACCGTACTGCGGGGCAAAATAGTCATCCCACAGGGTAATGGGGGCCAGCTCGTCAATATCCAGCGAACAGGCGACCGCTTTTTGCAACTGTTCAACCTTCGGTAACTGATCGATCACCTTGCGGGAAACGGTCACGCCAATCAGTTCGCTCTCAGGCAGCAGTTGCTGTAGCCCCACCGCCAGGCCGGCGTGAGTCCCGGCACTGCCGGATGCCACTACGATCGAACTGAAGGTGACGCCATGGCTTTGTGCAGCAATTTCCAGCGCACACTGCACATAGCCCAATGAGCCGAGCGCGTTGGAACCCCCTACGGGGATAACATAAGGACGGAAACCCTGGGCTTCCAAACGTGTGGCCAGATCGGCCAGTTGCATCTGCGGATCATGCAAGGCATCGCACATCACCACTTCAACATTGAACAGATCGAGCAGCAGACGGTTACCGTTACTGAGGTAGTTTTCCGCTTTGGTATCGATGGGGTTTTCCAACAGCGCAACGCATTGCAGGCCGAGCTTGGCCGCCACGGCGGCGGTCTGGCGAACGTGGTTGGATTGAATGGCACCGGCGGTAACCAGGGTATCGGCCCCTTGGCGTACCGCGTCGGCGGCTAAAAACTCCAGTTTTCTCAGCTTGTTACCACCCATGGCCATCGGCGTGACATCGTCACGTTTGATGTAAATGTCGCGGCCAAGGTAGTCTGAAAGGCGGGATAACTTTTCGAGCGGCGTGGCAGAGCCAACCAAATCCAGGCGCGGGAATTGCGCCAGTTGCTGTTGCAGATCCACAACTTCCCCCAGGGAATAAAATAACGGTGTTTGAGTGATAGATTTATCAGATGTGCTCTGAATAATCACTCTTTATTCGTGGGGGTGGCTGCAGGGTAACCCGGCTGGCCGAGTCTAGTTAATCAATACGGAGTTGAACGGGCGCCGCATGCAGCGCCCCTACATTATGAGTTGGCGGAGAAGGGTCCGCAGTCTCAGTAACTTTTTTGCCAGGCCAGGTACTGGTCGTATTTACGCAGCGCAATGCGGTAGTTATCGCTCACCGCCGGTGGCAGATCATCAATAATACGCTGATGGTTGAACGCGCTGGCAAACTGATCGGCAGGATAGTTGTGTGCCACCAGCATTTCATCCAGGCGCCGCAGGCGCACAACATATTCGCGGATGGTGCTGTGGTTCATCTCGGTCTGTTCAAACAGATATTGTTTAAACGCCATGATGTCGAAGTAGCTGGGGTGGCTATTACAGGAGATTTCACTACAAAACCGGCACAGCGCGGTCAACTCGCTTTGCACGTTTTGCCAGACCAGATCGTCAATCGGTTGATCCATCCGGGCGATGGCTTCCTTATTGATGATCTTGCCACGGAACACCAGCGCCATGCGGTCGAGCACCTTCTCGCACTGGGAGCAATGGGTTTGGCTGTGTTTATAATCTTTCAGGTAGCGGCTGAGTGGCCGTTTCTTCAACTGTTTTCCTGGCATCTTTTGCAGTCCATTTATTGCGGCAGTAATCAGGTTGGTTAGGGAGGCAGGCTTTGGGGTTCAGTTGTCCTGGGCCAGACGTGCCCGCAGGCGTTTAATTGCCTGGCTATGCAACTGGCTGACTCGCGACTCACCCACATCAAGCACTGCGCCAATTTCCTTCAGATTCAACTCCTCCTGGTAATACAACGTCAGCACCAGTTTTTCGCGTTCCGGCAGCGCCTCGATGGCATCGATCACCCGCTGGCGCAGATTGCCTTCCAACAGTTGATGCAGCGGATTGGCAGCTTCATGACCTTCCAGCACCGGTTCGGCACTGTCGCCATGCTCTTCCTGCCATTCGTCGTAAGAAAATAGCTGGCTATTATTGGTGTCCAGCAGGATCTGGCGATACTCGTCCAGCGAGACATCCAACCCCTGCGCCACCTCCACTTCGCTTGCTGGGCGGCCAAGCCGCTGTTCCAACTGCTGCATCATGCGCGCCACTTCCCGAGCGTTGCGGCGTACGCTGCGCGGCACCCAGTCGCGGCTACGCAACTCGTCGAGCATTGCGCCGCGAATACGCTGCACGGCATAGGTCGTGAAGGCCGTTCCTTGCAGGGCATCGTAACGCTCAACAGCGTTTAACAGCCCTATTCCCCCTGCTTGCAGCAGATCGTCCAGTTCCACGCTGGCGGGCAGCCTAACCTGCAGGCGTAACGCCTCGTGGCGAACTAACGGTACGTAGCGTAGCCAGAGAGAATTTTTGTCCATGACGCCTTCGGCGGTATACAGATCGCTCACTATGTCTAACCTGCGGATAACGGAGTCATGGCTATTATCCGTAGCAGGTGCAATACCAATCGTCTGAACAGCCGTACAAAACGGGCTTTATTTGTGCCATGTAAAAACCCAGACGGCAGCAGAAGACAAAAAAACCCTGCCGAAGCAGGGTTTGGATGACAGGCTAATCTGAAGGAGTCGATTAACGCAGCAGGGTCAGTACGTTCTGGGTAGACTGGTTAGCCTGGGCCAGAACAGAGGTGCCAGCCTGTTGCAGGATGTTGGCACGGCTCATGTTGGACACTTCGGTCGCGTAGTCAGCATCTTGAATACGAGACTGAGATGCAGACAGGTTGTTCACGGTGCTGTTCAGGTTGTTGATAACAGAATCGAAACGGTTCTGTACCGCACCCAGGGAAGAACGCAGGCCGTCAACTTGTGACAGAGCTTTGTCCAGTACTGCCAGTGGATCGGTGGTTTTAGGATCGGTGCTCATTTCCGCGCCTTTACTAACTTTACCGTCACCATCTACGGTAGCTTTGAAGTACTTGGCATCAGTGCCAGTGCCTTCCTGAATAACATATGACTTACCACTATCATAAGATTTCAGATTAGCAGCATCAGCACCTGTTGGAGCTACCTCTTGTTTAACTGTCGTGGCCGAAGACAGAGTCATTGATGTAGTATCTGTTTCTGTACCGGCAATGGTGCCCACTTTACCTGTGGCATTGTCAATGGTGGCTTTATAAGACTTACCATCAGCGCCAATGGCATACAGATCGCCAGTTGCATCATCTGTTTTGTAACTGGCTGGAGCAGCACCGCCTGCTTGCTTGCCATTGCTATCGATAGCCAAGGTTTTACCCGTTGCTATTGTAGTTGGAGTCGTTCCAACTTTAGCAACATCGACACCATCAGCAACACTGAACTTATCCAGGCCCAAAGTGCTGGCATTGATATTTTTCAGATCGATATCGATGGTTTCGCCATCGTTGGCACCAACTTGAATGGTCAGTTTTTGGTCACCGCTCAGTACTTTCACGCCGTTGAAATCGGTCTGCTCAGAGATACGGTTGATTTCGTTCAGACGTTGGGTAATTTCGTCCTGGATTGACTGCAGGTCGCTAGAAGAGTTAGAACCGTTCTGAGACTGCACGGTCAGACGACGGATGTTCTGCAGGTTGTCGTTGACTTCGTTCAGTGCGCCTTCAGTGGTCTGCGCCAGAGAGATACCGTCGTTAGCGTTACGGGAAGCCTGAGTCAGGCCCTTGATGTTAGCGGTGAAACGGTTAGAGATCGCCTGACCCGCAGCATCATCCTTCGCGCTGTTGATACGCAGACCGGAAGACAGACGCTCGATAGCGGTCCCCAGAGAAGACTGAGATTTGTTCAGGTTGTTCTGCGCCATCAACGACAGGCTGTTGGTATTAATTACTTGTGCCATAATTTGCTTTCCTTACGAATCAGTTGCGACGTTCGCATTCACAATTAAAGGGTTCGGACCTTGTTGGTCCACGGCGTCAACCACCGTCTCCTCAGGTATCGGCGCTCCCCCCGCAACCTTTAGATTTTTTTTCCGTTTTTTTCACTTTTCGCCAATGGCGCGAATAACGCTGTTTTTCCCTCTTCTACTGCGCCATCGTTTTTTCTATTTATCCGTAAACTTTTTGAATACTGAGCCGATAACGCATAGAGCGTAAAAGTCATTGACCATAGGAGAATCACGAATGGCATCGATTAGTTCATTAGGCATCGGCTCAGGGCTGGACCTCAACGGCTTGCTGGACAAGCTGACCAAGGCGGAACAACAACGTCTGACACCTTATACTACCCAGCAAACCAGCTATAACGCCAAGCTGACTGCCTACGGCACGTTGAAAAGCTCGCTGGAAAAATTCGATAACCTGAGCAAGGATTTGGCCAAGCCAGAATTCTTTAACAATACTACTGCCACCACTCACGATCAGTTTAACGTGACTACCAACGCCAAGTCGGTCCCGGGTAACTACAGCATCGAGGTGCTGCACCTGGCGCAGCCGCAAACCTTGACGACAAAGGCCGATATTAAAGATCAAGCGGAGAAGTTGGGCACTAGTGGCGCCAGCGATCGTTCGATTTCGATCACCGCCGGCAACCCGCCCAAAGAGGTCAAAATCCCGCTGGGTGACGATCAAACCTCACTGCTGGAAATGCGCGATGCGATTAACGGCGCCAAGGCCGGGGTGAACGCTACCATCATGCGCGTAGGCGACAACGAATATCAGTTGGCCATCAGTTCCTCCACTACCGGCGAAAACAATACGGTTAAGGTGCAGGTTAACAATGACGATAAACTGGGAGCGATCTTAAATTATGATCCTACCAGCACCAGTAACTCGATGAAGGAAACGGTCAAAGGCCAGGATGCCGAGTTGACCATTAACGGCACCACCATCAAGCGCAGTACCAATTCGATCGCCGACGCCCTGCAAGGGGTGACGCTGGATCTGAAAACCACCACCAAAACGGGCGAACCGCAGAACCTGGTGATCACCGCAGATAAAAGCGGCACCTCGGACAAGGTCAAGGCTTGGGTTGATAGCTATAACTCGCTATTGGATACCTTTAATTCCCTGACCAAATACACCCCAGTAAAGAGTGGCGAAGCACAGAACAACAAAAATGGGGCGCTGCTGGGCGACAACACGCTGCGCGGCATCCAATCCTCAATCAAGAGCGCGCTCAGCGCCGCACAGGACAATCCAGAGCTGAAGGGCCTGGGTAACCTGGGTATTACTACCAATACCAAAACCGGCAAACTGGAATTGGACAGCGACAAGTTGAAAAAAGCTATCGATGAAAAACCCGATCAGGTAGCCAATTTCTTCGCTGGAGATGGTAAGGAGAGCGGTATGGCAACGGAAATCCACAATGAGATCCAAAACTATATCAAGGCCGGTGGCGTGATTGAGAACTCGACCAAGAGTATCAACACCAACCTCGACCGTTTGAATACCCAAATCACCCGCGTGACCGAAAGCATTCAAAACTCCATCGATCGTTACAAACAGCAATTTGTTCAGTTGGATACCATGATGTCGAAACTGAATGGTACCAGTAATTATTTAACCCAACAGTTCACGTCTAAATAGGCGCGTTAACCAGGTAAAATAGCATGTACAACCGCAGCGGAACCCAGGCTTACGCCCAGGTTAGTGTAGAAAGTGGCGTGATGGGTGCCAGCCCGCACCAGCTCATCGTGATGCTATTCGACGGGGCGCTCAGCGCCCTGCTTCGTGCACGCATCCTGATGAATCAGGGGAATATCGCCGGCAAGGGGCTGGCGATCTCAAAAGCGATTAATATCATTGATAACGGGCTAAAAAATGGCCTCAATCATGAACAGGGGGGGGAGATCGCCGATAATCTCGCCGCCTTATATGACTATATGAAACGCCGTCTGATGCAGGCCAACCTGCACAATGATGTGACGGCCCTTGACGAGGTCAGCGGGCTGCTGGAGAACATTGCCGACGCCTGGCGCCAAATTGGCCCAAATTATCAACCCGTTCAGGACGGCGTATAATGGAACACCACCAACAACTGCTATCGGCCTATCAACAGATCCATACCCTGAGCGAGCAGATGATCACCCTGGCGCAGGCTGGCCAGTGGGATGCGCTGATTGAAATGGAGATCACCTACGTCCAGGCGGTAGAAAAAACCGCCCAACTGGCGGGTTTCCCTGAGCCGTCTTCGACCTTGCAGGATATTTTACGCAGTAAATTGCAGCAAATCCTCAACAACGAAACCGAAGTGAAGCGACTGATGCAGCTACGCATGGACGAATTAACGGTTTTGATCGGGCAGTCTACCCGCCAGAGCGCGGTCAACAGCACCTACGGTCAATTCCATGACCGCGCTTTGCTGCTTGGTGAGCCGCAATCAAGATAAATCTTATGTTTAACCGCCTGTCCTAAGTAATTAATAGGATAAAACACTATTATTATCCCGTTGCACCATAATATAAACGCATGAGATTTGAATAATTCGTATGGCAGGTAATGCATGAAAATGCAAACCGCTGGCACTATTGCCGATTTAATGGATAACACTTATCCCGACACGGACGTTTTCTGTTCAACAGGAAACTGATTCTTGACAAGTAAATTACCGAGTTGTGATCGGCAACAGGCGAAAAAATGTTGCTCCAGCCCCCAGCAAAGCGTAAAGATATTCGTAGATAATAACGATGAAATGAATATTGATGGAACGCTTAATTAATTTTTGTCCTGGGATCGGTGCTTCAGCACACATCATTCAGCATACTGAACTGCGACTTCCGTCGCTCTATTTTGAGCAGACGCATCTGTTTTTGATCCAGCAAGGGCAAACACGTATACAGTGGCAGCAGCGGGAGGTGGTAGCTCGCGCTGGGGAGCTGTTGATCATAGAAGGTGGGCTAACCGCCGATGTGATTAATAGCCTTTCAGACAGCGGAATATTCAGCTGCCAGCTGCTGATTTGCGATCCCTTGCTGTTTGATACGCTAGCTAATTCGCCTATCGCGCCGCCGCCGCTCCCTTTCACCGGCGTCACTACGCTGACGAAGCTGCCCTGCCCGTTTTTGCACAGTTTTGAAACCGCGGCGCTGGCACTGACGCTGCACGATCGTTTTCCCCAGATGATTATCCGCCATAAGATGTGCGAAATCCTACTGTGGCTGGCACACCTGGGGATCCGATTCACTCACCAGGAAGCCAATAATCTGACCCAGCAGGTGCGCCGCTTGCTGGCAAGCGATCCGCAACGGATTTGGACCGCCGCCGAAGTGGCTGAGAATCTGATGATGAGCGAGGTGGTGCTGCGGCGTAAACTGTCGGCGGAGAATAGCGCCTTGCGCAGCTTGATGATCGACGTACGTATGAGTCGTGCGCTGCTGTTATTGCAGGCCACAGACTGGCCGATTTCCGCCATTGCACAATATGTAAGCTATGAGAGCTCTTCCCGTTTTGCCGAACGCTTCCGTAAACGATTCGGCTTCGCGCCTACCGCCATCCGTGGGCACCAGCGAATTATGCAGCCCACCGCCGCGCAGCCCACGGCATATCCATGGCTAAATACGGTAGAGGAATAAGTGCAGATTTTAACAACGGCAGGCTGAGGATGTGACGAAGGCCACCCAGAGTGGCCCGTACATCAGTTGAACTTAACTAACACATAGATTAATGCGGCCAACACAATTAACATAACGATGCTGAAAAAACGCCATCTCACTTCACTTTTAGTGCTCATCACCTTTCCTGAGTAAATACTATTAGCGCGATTATTTCCGTAGAAGAAATAACATCCTTGCCAAAGCTGTGCATCGTTCATCTTATCCACAACAGCATCAGCAGACTCCAAAGTACGATCAAAAAAATAACAACCACCGTACATTAGGAATTAGGTCTTTCAATAAAACAGAGGTATTTCTTTAAGTTACACAGTTCGCGGTTTTCTGCCAGTACTTGAATGAGACTCAATTGCCTCACCGTCGGCCTATACTTTTTGCGTGGGCTAAAAGTGACAGAGAACGACTCCACTCAAAAATATGAGATAGTTCCTTGATGCTGTAAGGATATATCTAATTTATATCCCGGTTAATTGACATTTAGGACAATAACTACAAATATTAGCTTAATTAACCAATTTCAAGGAGGATAAGATAATGGAGTATTTGGTAGCATCGCTGACTGTTTTATGCCTTTTTTCCTTTAAGAAACACGCCAAAGTTATTGATAGTAAAAAGATTGGTGTTGCCCATAAAAAACACCGTCGACGCTCAAGACACCGGCTTGCCATGATTTATTGATTAGGCAAATGGGTCGAAAACCACTGAGAATCACATTAGGGAGGCTTACGCCAATACAGAGCTTGCGCTAAAGCCACCCTTTATTTACCGCTACACCGCCATATTCATCACGTCTTGATAAGCCGCAACCAGTTTATTACGCACCTGCACTCCCAGTTGCAAAGACACCGAAGACTTCTGCAGATCGACCATCACGTCGTTCAAACTGATACCCGGCACACCCAATTCAAAATTCTGTGCTTGCTGGCGCGCAGTTTGTTGAGTCTCGCTGATCTTACCGAGAGCCGCCTTTAACTCATTGGCAAAGCTTGCTCCCTGCACCGGATCGTTTTGTCGCAGCGCTCCGGCCTGAACTGCCGTGGCTTGCAACTGCTGCACCACTCCTTCAATACCCTGAATTGCCATCATGACCTCGTCACTTCATTCATACCCTATGGATTTCAAGCGGTGGCCTGAAAGACGGCGGGAAAACCGCGCCTTCATTCGCCTGCATGATCCCGATGCTGAACACCCTACCACAGTGTTTTCCGGTTAAAGCGGCTAATTAACTGCAAAAACACCGGTTTATCGGGCCATCAAAATTTGCCCCTAGAGCAAATAATGGCATGCCCAAAAATGGGGGCGCTTTTGTTAGGCCGTAAAGAACTGAGTATTCAGGGAGTCTGTTTTGTCATCACACAACAACGCTAGCCATACCTCGAACCCACCAGAGTGGGTACCAGCATGAATGGTGAAAGCCGTGATAACGGCCTGCTGGCCCTATGGAATCGCCTGCGTGCCAACCCTAAAATTCCACTGCTGATCGCAGCCTCGGCGACGATCGCCATCGTGGTTGCGCTGACGCTATGGGCCAAAAGCCCGGATTACCGCGTGCTGTACAGCAATCTCAACGATCGCGACGGCGGCGCTATCGTCACGCAACTCACGCAGATGAACATCCCCTATCGCTTTACCGAGAACGGCTCTGCGTTGATGATCCCGGCGGAGAAGGTGCATGAAACCCGCCTGCGTCTGGCGCAACAGGGGCTGCCTAAGGGAGGAGCCGTCGGCTTTGAACTGCTGGATCAGGAAAAATTCGGCATCAGCCAGTTCAGCGAGCAGATCAACTACCAGCGCGCGCTGGAAGGCGAACTGTCACGCACTATCGAATCCCTGGGGCCGGTACAGAATGCCCGTGTACATCTGGCGTTGCCTAAGCCTTCGCTGTTTGTGCGCGAACAAAAGAATCCTTCAGCTTCCGTAACGCTAACGCTGCAACCTGGCCGCACCTTGGACGATGGCCAGATCAATGCCGTGGTGTATATGGTGTCCAGCAGCGTGGCCGGTTTGCCGCCGGGCAACGTCACAGTGGTCGATCAGGCTGGCCGCCTGCTGACCCAATCCGACGGCACCGGGCGCGATCTCAATGCCGCACAGCTGAAGTACGCCAATGAGGTTGAGAACCGCTATCAGCGCCGTATTGAAGCCATTCTGGCACCGATTGTCGGCAGCGCGAACGTGCGTGCACAGGTAACGGCACAAATCGATTTCTCCACCCGCGAGCAAACCGACGAACAGTACCAGCCCAACCAGCAGCCGGATAAATCCGCGATACGCTCCAGACAGTTCAGCCAGAGTGAACAGAACGGCGGGCAACCGATCGGCGGCGTACCGGGTGCCCTTTCCAACCAGCCGAGTGCAGCACCGACTGCACCGATAGAAACACCAAAAACTACGGCTGCGGGCAATACTAATACTCCCGCCACGGCAAACAATGCCAATAACAGCACCCGTACCGGGGCTAGCGGTAACGTAGCGCAAAACAGTCGCCGTGATGAAACCACCAACTATGAGGTGGATCGCACCATTCGTCATACCCAGCACAAGGCTGGGGCGGTGGAACGCCTGTCGGTCGCCGTGGTGCTCAACACCCTGGGCACCGATAAGGACGGCAAACCGCTGCCGATGAGCAAAGAACAGTTGGCCCAGGTGGAATCGCTGGTCCGTGAAGCGATGGGTTACTCCAGCAGCCGTGGCGATACGCTTAACGTGGTCAACACCCAGTTCAACGATGTAGAGCAGACCGGCGGCGAGTTGCCTTTCTGGCAGTCACAGTCGTTTATCGATCAGTTGTTCAACGCAGGCCGCTATTTGCTGGTGCTGCTGGTGGCCTGGATCCTGTGGCGCAAGCTGGTTCGCCCACAGCTGCAAAGCCGTCAGCTCGCACAACAGGCCGCGATCACCGCTGCCAAGGCGCCAGCTAGCCGCCCGGCGGAGGCCAACAAACCAAGTCATGAAGAGCAGGCGCTGCATAAGAAATCACAGCAGCGCGTCAATGCTGAAGTCCAGGGCCAGCGGATCCGCGAACTGGCCGATAAAGATCCACGCGTGGTCGCCCTGGTGATCCGTCAATGGATGAGTAACGAACTATGAGCCTGACAGGTACCGAAAAGAGCGCCATCCTGCTGATGACGCTGGGTGAAGATCGCGCCGCCGAAGTCTTCAAACACCTCTCGTCACGGGAAGTGCAGCAGTTGAGTGGCACCATGGCCAGCATGCGTCAGGTGTCCCACAAACAGCTGGGGGAAGTCCTCCGCGAGTTTGAAGACGATGCCGAACAGTATGCCGCGCTGAGCGTCAATGCCAGCGACTACCTGCGCTCGGTGCTGGTTAAAGCCTTGGGTGAAGAACGTGCCAGCAGCCTGCTGGAGGATATTCTCGAATCACGCGAAGACACCTCCGGCATGGAAACGCTCAACTTTATGGAACCGCAGAGCGCGGCCGATCTGATCCGCGACGAACACCCGCAGATCATTGCCACCATCCTGGTTCACCTCAAGCGCGGCCAGGCGGCGGATATCCTGGCCCAGTTCGAGGAGCGCCTACGCAACGACGTGATGCTGCGTATCGCCACCTTCGGCGGTGTACAGCCAGACGCCCTGGCAGAGCTGACCGAAGTGCTGAACAACCTGCTGGACGGCCAGAACCTCAAGCGCAGCAAAATGGGTGGCGTCCGTACCGCCGCCGAGATTATCAACCTGATGAAAACCCAGCAGGAAGAGGCGGTTATCGGTGCCATGCGCGACTACGACGGCGAGCTGGCGCAGAAGATCATCGACGAAATGTTCCTGTTCGAAAACCTGGTGGAAGTGGACGATCGCAGCATCCAGCGCCTGTTGCAGGACGTGGAAAGCGAATCGCTGTTGATCGCCTTGAAAGGGGCCGAACAACCGCTGCGCGAGAAGTTCCTCAAGAACATGTCGCAACGTGCCGCCGATATCCTGCGCGATGACCTGGCCAACCGTGGCCCGGTGCGTATGTCTCAGGTGGAGAACGAACAGAAGGCCATCCTGTTGGTGGTACGTCGCCTGGCAGAAACCGGCGAAATGATCATCGGCGGTGGCGAGGACACCTATGTCTGATCGCCTCAACACCCTGCCCTGGCAGCCCTGGTCGCTTAACGACCTGGCGGATCCCAAACCGGTGCTGGAACCCGAAGCCCCACCTGAGGTGATCATCATCCCGCAGGATGACAGCATCAACGAACAGCAACGGCTGGAGATGCTGCGTCTGCAGGCCCAACAGCAAGGCCAGCAACAAGGCTTTGCCGAGGGCCAGCAGAAAGGCTATGACGCCGGTTTCCAGGCCGGGCTGGAGGAAGGCCGTCAGCAAGGCATTCTGGCAGGCCAACAGCAGCAGCAACCGATCACGGAACATTGGCAGCAGTTGGTCACCGAGTTCCAGCACACGCTGGACGCGCTCGACAGCGTGATTGCCTCACGCTTGATGCAGTTGGCCCTGACGGCGGCCAAACAGGTGATCGGCCAAGCGCCGGTGTGCGACGGCACCGCCCTGCTCGGCCAGATCCAACAGTTGATCCAGCAAGAACCGATGTTCAGCGGTAAACCTCAGCTGCGCGTACACCCGGATGATTACGAACGGGTGGAGCAGCAGCTTGGTGTCACCCTCAGCCTGCACGGCTGGCGGCTGCTGGCCGACGGACAGTTACACCCAGGCGGCTGTAAGGTCAGCGCAGAAGAAGGCGATCTGGATGCCAGCCTGGCCACCCGCTGGCATGAGCTGTGCCGTCTGGCCGCACCGGGAGAGCTGTGATGACCGTTCGTCTCGGCCGCTGGCTGAACTCGCTGGACAGTCTGGAAAAACGCATTGCCCGTGCGCCCGCGGTGCGCCGCTATGGCCGCCTGACCCGAGCCACCGGGCTAGTGCTGGAAGCCACCGGTTTGCAGTTACCGCTGGGGGCTACCTGCCTGATCGAACGCCATGACAGCGGTGTGGTGCAGGAGGTAGAAAGCGAGGTGGTTGGTTTTAACGGCCAACGGCTGTTCCTGATGCCGCTGGAAGAAGTCGACGGCATCGTGCCCGGCGCTCGGGTCTATGCTCGCGTCTCTCCTGAAGGGCAAAGCGCCAGCAAACAGTTACCCCTTGGTCCGGCATTGCTTGGCCGGGTGCTCGACGGCGCTGCCAAACCGCTCGATGGTCTGCCAGCACCAGATACCGGCTACCGCGCGCCGCTGATCACCGCCCCGTTCAACCCGTTACAGCGCACCCCGATCGAACAGGTACTCGACGTGGGCGTGCGCACCATCAACGGGCTGCTCACCGTGGGTCGCGGCCAGCGCATGGGCCTGTTCGCCGGTTCTGGCGTGGGTAAAAGCGTGCTGCTCGGCATGATGGCGCGTTACACCCAGGCCGACGTTATCGTGGTTGGGTTGATCGGCGAACGTGGCCGCGAAGTGAAAGACTTTATCGAAAACATCCTCGGCACCGAGGGGCGAGCCCGTTCGGTGGTGATCGCAGCACCGGCAGACGTTTCGCCGCTGCTACGCATGCAAGGCGCCGCCTATGCCACCCGTATAGCTGAGGATTTCCGCGATCGTGGCCAACACGTGCTGCTGATTATGGATTCCCTGACCCGTTACGCCATGGCGCAACGAGAAATCGCCTTGGCGATCGGGGAACCGCCGGCTACCAAAGGCTATCCACCTTCGGTATTCGCCAAACTGCCTGCGTTGGTAGAGCGTGCCGGTAACGGCATCACTGGCGGCGGTTCCATCACCGCGTTTTATACCGTGTTGACCGAGGGCGATGACCAGCAAGACCCGATTGCCGATTCGGCACGTGCCATCCTTGATGGCCATGTGGTTCTTTCCCGGCGCTTGGCGGAGGCGGGCCACTACCCCGCCATCGATATTGAAGCTTCGATCAGCCGTGCCATGACCTCGCTGATCGACGAGGAGCATTACCGGCGGGTACGTAACTTCAAACAGATGCTGGCCAGTTACCAACGTAACCGCGATCTGATCAGTGTAGGAGCCTACGCCGCAGGCAGCGATCCGCTGCTGGACAAGGCCATGACGCTGTATCCGCAGATGGAAGCCTATCTGCAACAGGGCATCTTCGAGCGCAGCGGCTACGACGATGCCTGCCAGCAGTTACAGCAACTGATTGTTTAACCACGGAGCCTGAGCACCATGAAACCACAATCACCGCTGATTATCCTGCGCGATCTGGCGCAGGATGCCGTAGAACAGGCCGCACAGCACCTCGGCCAGGCACGTCAGGCGCAACAGGCGGCGGAGCAACAGCTTGCCATGCTGCTCAACTACCAGGATGAGTATCGGCAAAAGCTGAACAACACTCTGTCTAGCGGCATGGGTTCCGCCAGTTGGCAAAACTACCAGCAGTTTATCGGCACGCTCGAGCAGGCCATCAGCCAGCACCGCCAGCAGTTGCTGCAGTGGAGCGAGAAGGTAGAACGGGCGGTCAAACAGTGGCAGGACAAACAGCAGCGGCTGAACGCTTTTGAAACGCTCAACACCCGTGCCCTCAGCGCCGAACTGATACTGGAAAACAAGCGTGACCAAAAACTGATGGATGAGTTCGCTCAACGCAGTTCACAAAGGAATCTAAACCCATGAATCTCAACGTTCTCTCTGGCTTGCCAGCGACCGCTGACGGCACGGAGACTGGCCTTACCGCGCTGTCGTTGGATGATGCCGGACTGTCTGCCAGCTTTGCTCAACTGCTCGGCGAGCGCTTCACGCCCGAAGGTCAACTGAAAGGCAAGCCGAACGTGGCCCAGCTACTGGCCGAAGATCCACAAATCTCGACCCTCAGCCGCCAACAGCTTAACCAACTGCTGACCTCGTTTAGCGATCGTGGCCGGTTGCTTGCCGCTCCGCAGGAACTGGATACGGCAGACGATAGCCAAACCCGGTTAACCAAGCGCGATGACGAACAGCCGTTGCACCCTGTCGATACTTTGGATACGGCCAGCTTGCAGGCCCTGTTTGCCATGCTGCCTGCCAACGTAGTGCAGTCGTTACCAGGGAATGGGGTTGCAACCGCCGCTGAGCCAAACGGGGACGAAGCGCCGCTGACAGGAGCTGCATCACTGTTAGCCACCCTGAGCGAAAAACCCGCGATATCCACTACCGGTCTGCCAGCGTCAAAATCGCAGCCGAACGCAGACGATAAATCCGCCTTGGCCGCCAAAACTGACGCGGCGGCGGTACTGTCTTCTCAGGCCGATGACAATCAGGATAGCGGCACCACCCCACTGAAACTGGCGGCTGAATCGGCGCAATCTACTGCAACGCCACAGCACGCGGCCCCTGCGCCAGTTTCCAGCCCGGTGACCGCCAGCCAACCCGTCAGCGCGACGGTGAGCGCACCGGCAACGCCACAGTTGAACGCTCAACTCGGCAGCCCGGAATGGCAGCAGGCGCTGAGTCAGCAGGTGCTGATGTTCCACCGTAACGGCCAGCAGAGCGCCGAGTTACGCCTGCATCCGCAGGAACTGGGTGCCTTGCAAATCACGCTGAAGCTCGACGATAACCAGGCCCAGTTGCATATCGCCTCGGCACACGGCCAGGTTCGTGCGGCGGTGGAAGCCGCGCTGCCCCAACTACGCCATGCGCTGGCGGAAAGTGGCATCAACCTTGGCCAGAGCAGCGTTGGCGGTGAGTCACTGCCGCAGCCGCAACAGTCACAGCAGCAGGCCTCTCACCAAGGCGGGCAGCCTTCTTACCGTGAACAACACGGCAGCGCCGAAACCGGTGTTGAAGCCCTGAGCGCCCCAGCGGCGCTGCAGGCGATGGCCCGTTCGGTCGACGGCGTTGATATTTTCGCCTGACGGCGTGCAAACGCCCAAGCTGGCACGCTTTTCCCCGCCTATTCTGGCTATTGCAGCCCGGAATAAGCGGGATAATAGCTTTACATGTATTGCGTGCTGCCTATCCGCACGCAGAGAACAGGATTTGGCTTAGTAATGTCTCAGAACCCCCTTCCAACAGCAGCAACAAAAAAACGTCCAATACTGGTGATCCTGCTGGTACTGATCGCCTTGGGCGCATGTGGTGCCGCAGGCTATAGCTGGTGGTTGATGCAGCAGCATAAGAACGGTCAACCCGCCGCCGAGGAAAAAAAACAGCCACCTCCGGCACCGGTGTTTATGCCACTGGATACCTTTACCGTCAATCTGGTGACGCCGGATAACAATCTGGACCGCGTGCTGTATATCGGCCTGACGCTGCGCCTGCCAGATGAAGAAACACGCCGCCGGCTGAACGATTTTCTGCCGGAAGTGCGTAGCCGTCTGCTAATGCTGCTTTCACGACAGGAAGCAAGCCAACTGGCCAACGAGCAAGGGAAACAGCAACTGGTGGCACAGATAAAAGACGTGCTCAGCCCACCGCTGGTTACGGGACAACCGAAGCAAGTGGTCAGCGATGTGCTGTTCACTGCCTTCATACTGCGGTAATTAACCATGGGCGACAATATTCTTTCACAGGCCGAGATCGACGCACTGCTCAATGGCGACAGCGCGGGGGATGAACCCGCCGCCGTCATCGGTCATGAAAACGAGGTCAAACCTTACGATCCCACAACCCAACGCCGCGTGGTGCGTGAGCGCCTGCAAGCGCTGGAGATCATTAACGAGCGTTTTGCCCGTCAGTTTCGCATGGGGCTGTTTAACCTGTTGCGCCGTAGCCCGGACATTACCGTCGGGGCGATCAAGATCCAGCCATACCATGAGTTTGCCCGCAACCTGCCGGTGCCGACCAACCTGAACCTGGTCCACCTGAACCCATTGCGCGGCACGGCGCTGTTTGTGTTTGCCCCCAGCCTGGTGTTTATCGCCGTGGATAACCTGTTCGGTGGCGATGGCCGTTTTCCTACCAAGGTGGAAGGCCGGGAATTTACACCAACCGAACAGCGGGTGATCAAACGCATGCTGCGCTTGGCGCTGGACGCCTACGGCGATGCCTGGAGCGCCATCTACAAGATCGATGTGGAATACGTACGTGCCGAAATGCAGGTCAAGTTCACCAATATCACCACCTCTCCCAACGATATCGTGGTAACCACGCCGTTCCAGGTGGAGATCGGGGCGCTGAGCGGTGAGTTCAATATCTGTATTCCATTCGCCATGATCGAGCCATTGCGCGAGTTGCTGACTAACCCACCGGTGGAGAACTCCCGCCAGGAAGACAGCCAGTGGCGAGAAACGCTGGTGAAACAGGTTCAGCACTCCGAACTTGAACTGATAGCCAACTTTGTCGATATCCCGATGCGCCTGTCGAAAGTGCTGAAACTCCAGCCGGGCGACGTGTTACCGATCGATAAACCGGAACGCCTGATCGCCCATGTCGACGGCGTACCGGTCTTGACCAGCCAATACGGCACCTTGAACGGGCAGTACGCCCTGCGTGTTGAACATTTGATTAACCCTATTTTGAATGCCCTGAGTGAGGAACGGCCCAATGAGTGATCCTAAACAACCGTCTGGCGAAGAGAAGGACTCCGTAGACGATCTGTGGGCTGATGCGTTTAACGAGCAACAGGCGACCGAAAAATCCGCCTCTACCGAAGGCGTATTCAAGTCGCTGGAAGCTCAGGATGCGTTGGGTAGCCTGCAAGATATCGATCTGATCCTGGATATTCCGGTCAAGCTGACCGTGGAGCTGGGCCGCACCAAGATGACTATCAAAGAACTGCTGCGCCTGTCGCAAGGCTCGGTGGTGGCGTTGGATGGTCTGGCCGGTGAGCCATTGGATATCCTGATCAACGGCTATCTGATTGCTCAGGGCGAAGTGGTGGTGGTCGGCGACAAGTTCGGCGTACGCATCACCGATATCATCACGCCTTCCGAGCGCATGCGCCGCCTGAGCCGCTGATGAACCCCAACGCCAGCGTGCAGACGCAAAGCACCCAGCAGCCCGCCGGTTCGGCGCTGCCCACCGGTTCGGTATTGATGCAGGTCAGCAGCGCGCTCGGCGCTATTTTGCTGCTGATCCTGCTCGCTGGCTGGCTGTTTCGCCGGCTGGGTTTTGCCCCGCAGGCCCGTGGCAATCAAAAATTGCTCAACCTGCGTGCCAGCTGTCAGGTTGGCCAACGCGAACGCGTGGTGGTGGTTGAAGTGGATAACACCTGGCTGGTGCTGGGCGTTACGGCTCAGCAGATCACCCCGTTGCACACCCTGCCCGCACCACCGGCACAGGAAGCAACCGACCATAAATCACCGGCAGATTTCCGCCAGTTGATGCAAAACGTATTAAAACGCCCGGATAAATCGGCATGAATCCCTTCTCCTACCGCCGGGCTTTTGGCCCGCTGCTGGCCGCTGGCCTGCTACTGCTCAGCCCTGCGGCTTTGGCACAGTTGCCGGGGCTGATTAGCCAACCTACGGCCAACGGCGGCCAAAGTTGGACGCTGCCGGTGCAAACGCTGGTACTGATCACCTCACTCAGCTTCCTGCCAGCGATGCTGCTGATGATGACCAGCTTCACCCGCATCATCATCGTGCTGGGGCTGCTGCGTAACGCCCTCGGCACTCCGTCGGCACCGCCCAATCAGGTGATGCTGGGGCTGGCGCTGTTCTTGACCTTTTTCATCATGTCACCGGTGTTCGACAAGGTGTACCAGGATGCCTACCTGCCGTTCAGCCAGGACAAGATCAGCATGGAGGTAGCGATCGACAAAGGTTCGCAACCGCTGCGCGAGTTTATGCTGCGCCAGACGCGGGAAAGCGATCTAGCCCTATACGCCAGGCTGGCTAACCTGCCCGCGTTGGAAGGCCCAGAGGCCGTCCCGATGCGTATTCTGTTGCCCGCCTATGTCACCAGTGAGCTGAAAACCGCCTTCCAGATTGGTTTTACCGTGTTTATTCCGTTTCTGATCATCGACCTGGTGGTAGCCAGCGTGCTGATGGCGCTGGGGATGATGATGGTGCCACCCGCGACCATCTCGCTACCGTTCAAGCTGATGTTGTTTGTACTGGTAGATGGTTGGCAGTTGCTGTTGGGATCGCTGGCGCAGAGTTTTTATAGCTAGATCGGTGTTGCCCCCTCGCCCTCACCCTAACCCTCTCCCCCAGGAGAGGGGACCGATCGAGTGTGCTGATGCCGTAGTGTTCTTGCCGAAAGTACAGAGACTTATCAAGAGCACCATTTAACTCTCTCTCCCCTCGACGATGGGACAGATCGAGTTTGTTGTTGCTTTAGTGTTCTCTTCGAAGGAGCACATGCTTACCAAGAGCACAGATTAGCTCCCTCTCCCCTCGAAGAAGGGACCTATCGAGTTTGTTGTTGCTTTAGTGTTCTTTCCGAAGGTGCACAGACTTATCAAGAGCACAGATTAGCCCCCTCTCCCTTCGGGAGAGGGTTGGGGTGAGGGGCAGAACGCAACCTCCCATATTGGAGAAAAGAGATGACACCTGAATCGGTAATGGCGCTGGGTACGGAAGCGATGAAAGTGGCGCTGGCGCTGGCCGCCCCGCTGCTGCTGGCCGCGCTGTTCAGCGGGCTGATCGTCAGCCTGTTGCAGGCCGCCACGCAGATTAACGAAATGACGCTGTCGTTCATTCCCAAAATTCTCTCCGTGGTCGCCACCCTGATCGTTGCCGGGCCGTGGATGCTCAACCTGCTGCTGGACTACATGCGCATGCTGTTCAGCAACCTGCCGAACCTGATCGGCTAACCATGCTGACCTTTGACAGCGCCCAACTCAGCGTCTGGCTCAGCCAGTTCTTCTGGCCTCTGCTGCGCGTCCTGGCGCTGATTAGCACCGCCCCGCTGTTCAGCGAAAAGCAGATCTCCAAGCGGGTGAAAATTGGCCTGGGCGGCCTGATCGTCTTGCTGATCGCCCCCACGCTGCCCACCAGCAATATCCCCCTGTTTTCCGTCACCGGCCTGTGGCTGGCCGTGCAGCAGATCCTGATCGGCGTGGCGATCGGTTTGACGATGCAGTTCGCCTTTGCTGCAGTGCGCTTGGCAGGTGAGGTGATCGGCATGCAGATGGGGCTGTCCTTCGCTACCTTCTTCGACCCCTCCGGCGGCCCCAATACGCCACTGCTGGCGCGCCTGCTGAACCTGCTGGCGATGTTATTGTTCCTCAGCTTCGATGGTCACCTGTGGCTGATCTCGCTGCTGGCAGACAGCTTCCATACCCTGCCGATCCAGGCACAGCCGCTGAACGGCAACGGTTTCCTGGCGCTGACCCAGGCAGGAACACTGATCTTTATTAACGGTATGATGCTGGCGTTACCGCTGATCTGCCTGCTGCTGACGCTGAACCTGGCGCTTGGCCTGCTCAACCGCGTTACCCCGCAGCTTTCGGTGTTTGTGATCGGTTTCCCGGTCACGTTAACCATCGGCATGTTGACCCTTGGCATGATGATGCCGATGCTGGCCCCCTTCTGCGAGCACCTGTTCGGTGAGTTTTTCGATCGGCTGGCGGCAGTGATCGGCGGTATGTCCCCTTAAAGCTGAGGTTAGCCGCGAGACAAACTAGCAGGGAAAGATATTTTCCGAGATAAAAAGTTGAAAAAGAGAAATTAACCAGATTTAGCGGCGATTATCCTGCCGGGCTTGAATAATAAAATACCCCCCTTAGAATGGCCTCATTAAATAAATCCCACGCCGTATAAAAAAGCGGTAAAAGACCATTAAGCTGGTCACGTGATTTATTAACACTAACGGAACACCAAGAAAATAAAATAACCGCACCTTATGGCGGCGGGACTTTATTTATCTCAATATAGCCAGGAGCATCAAATGAAAGCGAAAACTAACAGAAAAGCACGCAGAGCCTTGGGCATGGCGCATTGGACCACTAATCGCATTCAGATCACAGCGTCCGCCTGCGGAAAAATCTGGACCGTAGCCAAAAAGAAAAAATAATCTGTTTTTAATGCGTAGCGTTAAAAATAGTAAGATCACTTATCCAGCCTGAATATCCTGACGTTTCCCGCCGTTAAATCAGGCTGTGTAAAAACGGTACTGCGCTCTATATCCACGTTATAGGGCGCAGTGCCCTACAAGCGTGAATAACTATTTCTTATCTGTTTATTTGGAATAATGACATACCCTGCATATCGCTAAAGGTCTTATACGATGCCTGCAAAGCCGCCTGCTGCATATAGTAAGACGAAATCGCCTCCACCACATCCGCATCAACCAGCGCGGTCAGCTGATTTTGGTTAGCCGTATTGTTTTCGATACCGATGCTGTCCAGCACGTCCAACTCTTGCAACTGAGTCCCCAGCACCGCATTGGTGCTCAGCACGTTGTTATAGCTGTTATCCAGACCACGGGTTGCCTTATCGAGCGCCGCCGTCACCTGCTCACGGGTAGCCTCATCGGCCCCCTGCAGCGGGGTCTTCAACGCTTTCAACGCCATGTCGATGCTCTCGAACACGTTGGCTTCGGAAGGGCTGCCGTCCGGTTCGGGTTTGATATTGCTGGTCAGCGACATAAATATCGAGCTGCCGGTGTGGCCCACGGTCATGGTGCGGTTGGCGTCCACTTTCTGCTCAATGGCCGAGCTGCTGCCCTGGTAAACCACTTTGCCACCCTGCTCGACAAACGGGGCTTTGTCATTGGCAAAGCCAGCAAAAATAAAACGGCCGTTACCGTCGGTGCTGTTGGCCTGGCTGAGTAGCTGATCTTTCAGCCCCTGCAACTGGGTGGCCAAAGAGTCACGGTCATTGTCGCTGATCGTGCCGTCACCGGCGTTGACGATCAGCGTTTTCATGTCCTTGATGCCGTCGGCGGCGCTACGCAACACGGTTTCTTCCATCGAGATATTCTGACGGGCAAAGGTGCGTGCCAATGCGTACTGGCTGTTTTCTGACATCGACTGCGAGATCATCACCGCCTGTGACGCCGCTAACGGATCGTCCGAAGGGTAAAGCACGCGCTTGCCGCTGGAAAGCTGCTGCCCGGACTGCATCCACAGAGACTGATTATTGGTGACCCCCGACAGATTCTGCTGGTAGATCATGCTGGTGCTCATGCGCATGGGTTGGGTTCCTCACTAAGGGCATCCACAGCCGGCATACCGGCTGCGGTTAACGGTAAAATCAACGGATATTCAGTATGGCGTCAAACAACGAGCTGGCGGTCTGGATCACCTGCGCATTGGCCATGTAATACTGTTGGAAACGCAGCAGTTCGCCGTACTCTTCGTCCAGGTTAACCCCGGAGATAGACTGCTGTTGGGTTTGCAATTGGGTCACAATATTGGTTTGTGCGGTGGCGTTGACCTTGGCGGTAGCGGTCTGGTTACCCACGCTACTGACCAATCCGGCATAGGCGCCGCTCAAGGTTGCTTTGCCATCCACCACTTTGGCGGTTTGCAGATCGAGCAGTTTCTTGACGTTGTCATTATCGCCCTTACCGCCATCTTCCTTTCCTGCGGCAGCAAACTTGGCCGAGTCGCTGATAGCAACCTTCAGGGTACCGGCCACATCGCTAACCGGCTTCACGGTAAAGCTGTCATTCTTCTTCGCGTTGCCCGTCACGCCGATCTCCAGGCCATCAAAGCTCAACGTCGGTTTGCCATCCGCATCGGTGCCTGCGGTGGCAGGTACCTTGACGTTGTCGGACAGGCGCGTAACCTGCCAGTTGGCACCGTCAAACTCCATGCGGTAGTCGCTGGCCTTGACCTTGCTGGTGTCGGTAAAGGAGACCGACAGCGAGGCATTGCCGGTGTTGTTGGTATTGTTGACCGTACGCCCACCTGAGAAGCTGAAGAAATCTTCCCCCGCATCGCCGTTGATATCAAAGCCTTCGCGATGCTGCTGGTTAAAGCTATCGGCCAGCGCCAGGGCCAGTTGCCCCAACTGGTTGCGTGCGCCGTCCAACGATTCGCTACGGAACTTCAGCACGCCGCTGACGCTGCCGCTGCCAATCTGGCTTTCCGGGATTTCGTTAGCACCATTGCCGCGATCGTAACCGAGCGTCAGGCGGGACGGGTCTTTGCTGGAAGGCATCGCCGTCACCTGATAGGAGGAGTTGCCTTGCACCAGCGTCAAACCGTTGGCGAAGGTCACGGTATAGGCATCACCGTCCTGCTGGGTGACCTGAACGCCGACCACCTTGTTAAGCTCCGTCACCAACTGATCGCGCTGATCCAGCAAGGCGTTCGGCTCGCTGCCGCCGCTGCTGGCCCGCACCTGGGTGATTTCGTTATTCAGGCGGGCGATTTGCTGGCTGTAAGTATTGATCTGGTTGGCGCTGTCGCTCAGTTGCTGGTTGACGCCCGCATCCATATCGCGCAGATACTTGTCCGCATTGTTGAACTGATTCACCAGGCCGTTGGCCTTGCCTAACACGGTCTGACGGGCTGCGTCATCCCCGGCATTGCTGACGACGTTTTGCAGGTTTTTGAAGAAATCTTCCATCCCCGATGCCAGGGTGTTGGTTTTAGACGCCAGCAGGTTGTCGATCTGGGAGACTTTCTCGAAGTAGCTGTTCTGGGCCGAAGCTTCGCTTTGCGCCCCGCGCAGTTGGGTCATGATGAACTGGTTATACTCGCGATTGACCGTAGTCACGGTGGCTCCGTTGCCGATAAATCCGTTCATGGTGCCCAGGCCGCCGTTTTGCGCCAGGATCGCGGTTTGACGGTTATAGCCCGCCACGTTGTAGTTGGAAATATTATTACTGACGGTGCTAAGCGCAACCTGCGCCGCATTCAGGCCACTCATCGCGGTATTGATTAAGCTGTTGGACATAGAGGTTCCTTATGCTGCGGTGCCAGCGGCCCACAGAGGTCAAAAATTGTGCCGGGCGTTGCCATCCAGCCTGTTTGGGTTATCGGCCATCTGACGGCAAACTTGAGTAAAAAAATGGGCGCTGCATGCAGCGCCCGACGGCTAAAACAGATCCTGCAAATCGTGGGTATAGGCCTTGGTTACCTGCTCCCCAGCGCTTTTCATCTGCTGGATCATGCTGACCAGCTTTTTGGCATACAGCGGATCGGTCGCATAGCCGGCCTTTTGCAGCGCATGTGCCGCCTGCTCGGGGCTGCTGGCACTGGCAACGTTGGCGTAGCGCGGGTTGTTGGTCAGCAGTTTGACGTAATCCCCAATCGCTTCCATATAGGAGCCATAGACGCGGAAGCGGGCCTTGATCTTCTTCGCCACCCCTTCCTCGAACTCGGTAGTGGTGATCTCCGTCACTGGACCGTCCCAACTGCTACCGGCCTTGATACCAAACAGGTTGTAACTGCGTGAGCCATCCGCCGCCGGGATCTCGCGTTGCCCCCAACCAGACTCCAGCGCAGCCTGCGCCATAATCAACTGGTGCGGAATACCGCTTTGCTGGCTGGCAACCCGTGCCGGAATGGACAGCTGTGCCACAAAGTTACCATTGCTCAGCGGCAAGGGAGGCACCGAAGGTATTTTTGGCACCGCCCGGCGTACCATCTGTTCCAATGCCTGACGTGGTAAGGTCTGCAACACCTCGTTGTCCAGCGCCATCGGCACCGTCCCTGCGGTTTCGCTTGGGCGGCTGTTTCCGGCGGAGAGCCGCTTGACCATCATGTCCGCCAGCCCCAGGCCTTTCTGCGACATCTGTTGGGCGATCTGCTGATCGTACATCGAGGTATACAGCCGCGTCTGGTCGCTGCTCAACACGCCATCCTGCGGCAACGCCGCACGCATGCTTTTCAGCATCATCTGCACGAACATACCTTCCACCTGCTGGGCCACCTGCTTGATATTGCCCTGCGGATCGGCGGCAACATCTCGCTTCAAGCCATTCAGCGACTGGGTGTCATAGGCAGCACCCGACATAGCCATCAGATCGCTGCTCATCAGATAATTTCCAGTTTGGCACGCAGGCAACCAGCGCTCTGCATTGCCTGCAAGATAGACATCAGGTCGATCGGCGTCGCCCCCAGGGCATTCAACGCGCGAACCACGTTATTAAGGTTGGCGCTGGCGTTCACTTTTTGCAGTGAACCGCCCTGCTGCTGCACGGAAATCTGGGTATTAGGCGTCACCACGGTCTGGCCACCGCCGAATGGCGTATCCGGCTGGCTGACGGTGTTTTGCCGATCGACCACCACCGACAGGTTCCCTTGTGCCACCGCACAGGAATCCAGTACCACATCGCGGTTCATTACTACCGAACCGGTCCGGGAGTTGATGATCACTTTGGCATCCATCGCCCCAACGTTAATGCTGATATTCTGAATATCCGCCAGGAAGCGCACTTGCGAACTATTGCCGCGTGGCACCAGCACCTGCACGGTACGGGAATCGAGCGGAGAGGCGGTGCCGCCGCCGCGCTGGCGGTTGATGGCATCGCTGATCTGTTGTGCCAGAGTGAAATCATCGTCGTTCAGTTGCAGGTTGATCACGCCATCCTGGCCGAAGGTGGTAGGCAATTCGCGTTCGATGGAAGCGCCGTTGCTGATACGGCCACCGGCCAACTGATTGACCTGCACGCTGCTACCCCCGGAGGACGCACCGGCACCGCCGACCAGCACGTTACCCTGTGCCAGCGCATAGACCTGATTATCCACGCCTTTGAGCGGTGTCATCAGCAATGTCCCGCCGCGCAGGCTCTTGGCGTTACCCATTGAGGACACCACCACGTCAATGTTCTGCCCCGCACGGGAGAACGGCGGCAGCTTGGCGGTTACCATCACCGCTGCCACGTTTTTCAACTGCATGTTAGTGCCTGGCGGTACGGTGATCCCCAGTTGCGACAGCATGTTGCTCAGGCTCTGGGTGGTAAACGGGGTTTGCATGGTCTGGTCGCCAGAGCCGTCCAACCCCACGACCAGGCCGTAACCAATCAACGCGTTGTCACGTACGCCCTGTACCGTCACCAGATCGCGGATGCGTTCCGCCGTCGCGGGCAGGCAAACCAGCATCATGGACAGTGTGAGAAGTAACTTTTTCAACATCGGTCAATCCTTAGAACGGTGAAACATTTAAGAAGAAGCGCTGTAGCCACCCCATGGTCTGCGCTTCATTGATATAGCCGTTGCCGACGTATTCAATGCGTGCATCCGCCACCTGGGTGGACGTGACCGAGTTATTGCCACTGATGGTGCGGGGGTTAACCACACCGGAGAAACGGATGAATTCGGTGCCCTGATTGATGGCAATTTGCTTTTCGCCCACCACGTGCAGGTTGCCGTTGGCCAAGACCTGATTGACCGTGACGGTAATGGTGCCGTTAAAGGTGTTGTTAGCGTTGGCCCCGCCCTTGCCGCCGAAGGTGCTGTCGCCGGAGATATCCATGTCGGCGCGCGCGTTACCGAGCAGCCCGTCGAGGTAACGCGGTGAAGTGGCTACGCCAAATTTGCTGGATCCGTTGCGGCTAGCGTTGGCGGATGAGCTCTTGCTGGCGCTGACGTTTTCTTGCAGCACGATGGTCAGGGTGTCGCCGATATTACGCGGGCGACGATCCTCAAACAGCGGCTGATAGCCGTAGTTCATCGGCTGCACCGTCTGGAAAATCGAACCGTTCGGCACCGGAGCGCCTGCCGGAGCGGGCTGAGCCGTGGTAGCCCCGTCAACCAGGGGGGTATGCGGAATATAGGCACAGCCGCCGACTGTCAGCATCAGCAGCCCGGCCAGGACGCGTTTGCCTTGCTGCGGCACGCTGGCCGCTAAAAAGGTGGTTACCACGGGTATCGCCTTTGTTGCTCTGGATAAGGATTACGGGCGCAGCAGGCTGCGCCCGTCGATTACAGTTGCGTCAGCTTTTGCAGCATCTGGTCAGACGTTGATACCGCTTTGCTGTTGATCTCATAGGCGCGCTGGGTCTGGATCATGTTGACCAGCTCTTCCGCCACGTTGACGTTAGAGGTTTCAACATAACCCTGATACAACAGGCCTGCCCCGTTGAGGCCGGGGGTACTTTCGTTAGGCGCGCCGGAGCTTTCGGTTTCCTGGTACAGGTTTTCACCCATGCTTTCCAGACCGCTATCGTTGATAAAGGTGGTCAACGTCAGTTGCCCGACCTGCTGCGCCGCCGTCTGGCCCTGCTGGGTCACGCTGACGATGCCATCACGGCCCACGGTAATGCTCAGGGCGTTGGCCGGAATGGTGATCGCCGGTTGTACCTGAAAACCACTGGCGGTTACCAACTGGCCATTCTGATCGATCTGGAATGAACCATCGCGGGTATAGGCCTGGGTGCCATCCGGCAACACCACCTGGAAGAAGCCCTGCCCCTTGATCGCCACGTCTTTGCTGTTGTTGGTCTGCGACAGGTTGCCCTGGCTGTGGATGCGCTCGGTCGCCACCGGACGTACGCCGGTACCAATCTGCAAACCGGAAGGCAGCGTGGTCTGCTCGGAAGACTGAGCCCCGGGCTGACGCATGGTCTGGTACAGCAGATCTTCAAACACCGCACGCTGGCGTTTAAACCCGTTGGTACTGACGTTCGCCAGGTTGTTGGCGATCACGTCCATATTGGTCTGCTGCGCATCCAGACCGGTTTTGGCAATCCATAAGGATGGGATCATGATTTATTCCTCTGCACTCAGCTCATTGACAGCAATGAGTTGGCGCGCTGTGCGTTTTCATCCACGCTGTGGATGACCTTCATTTGCATTTCGAACCGGCGGGCGTTGGCGATCATATCCACCATCGTCTCCAGCGGTTTGACGTTGCTGCCCTCCAACACCCCCGGCATGATCCGCACATCAGGATCGTTCGGTAGTTGGTTGCCACGCTGCTGCTGAGCCTCGGCAGTCAGATGGAACAGGCCGTCGTCCCCGCGCACCACTTCCCGAGCATCGGCCTTCACCAGCTTCAAGCGGCCAATCTGGGAAATGGTGTTAGGCGGATCGCCCGGATTTAACGCCGAGATGGTGCCGTCCGCCGCCAGCGTCAGTTCTGCCTGCGGCGGGGCTTCGATTGGCCCGCCATCGCCCATCAGCGGCACACCCTGCACCATCAACTGCCCGGTGGAGGAGATCTGGATGCTGCCGTTACGGCTGTAGGCTTCGGTGCCGTCCGGCAGCCTTAGCGCCAGAAAGCCATCCTGCTGCAATGCCACATCCAGTGGCCGCCCGGTGTAGTTCAGCGGCCCTTGGCTCATGTCAGCCCCCGGCGTCGAAGCTGCCACCAGCGTCCGCGTCTGCATGCTTGGCCCATCAACCGGCACCGCACGCAGTGCCGAAAGCTGTGCGCGGAACCCCGGCGTGGAGGCGTTGGCCAGGTTGTTGGCCGTGACCGACTGCTGCTCCAGCGTCTGCCGGGCTCCACCCATCGCGGTATAAATCGCGTGATCCATAAATCAATCCTATTAGCGCAGGCTGACCAGCGTTTGCAGGATCGAATCCTGGGTTTTGATGGTTTGCGCGTTTGACTGGTAGTTACGCTGCGCGACGATCATGTTTACCAGTTCCTGACTCAGATCGACGTTGGAAGACTCCAGCGCTCCGCTGGTCAGTGAACCGAAACCGCCGCCGCCCGCCAGGCCCACACGTGGCTGACCTGAAGCACCGGTCTCCTTCCAGACGTTATCGCCCTGTGCGGCCAGCCCTTCCGGGTTGGAGAAGTTGGTCAACACGATCTGCCCCAGCAACTGGGTCTGCTGGTTGTTGTATACCCCGACCACGGTGCCATCTTTGTTGATCTGGAAACCCTGGTATTCCCCGGTGGCATAGCCGTCCTGGGAAATCTTGCTGACAGAGTCACTGCCGACGTTCTGTTGCAGACTACCGGCAAAGCTCAGGTTAAAGTTTTGCGCCAGCGCGCCGTCTTTAGCCGACATTGGCACGACCAGGTTGAATGGCGTGGTGCTTGGCTGACCCTGCGCATTCAGCGTGCCGGTCAGCGTACCGCTGTTGTCAAAGTTCAGGCTGCCCGCTTTGGCCGACGGAGCACCCGTCACGCTGCCGTCCTGGGTGTAAACGTCCCACTTGTTATCCGCCGTTTTCACAAAGTAGGCGTTGATGTTGTGAGCGTTGCCCAGGGTGTCATAGGTGGTAATGGTGTTGACGTAGTTAAACGAGTCGGTCTTGTTGGGATCGAACGGCGTCACCGCCGGTGGCTTATGGGTCGATTTCAGGTTGGCCACCATATTGCCGCTGGTGCTGGCTTTGGCGTTCATCATGCCTTCAGGAATGCTCAGCGGTACCGGATCGGCCCCCTGCTGGATGGTGGGCGGCGAGCCAGCCGCCGGGTAGCCGGTCAGGCTCAACCCTTGCATGTTGGTGATGTTGCGGTTGGCATCCATGATGAACTGCCCATTACGCGTATAGAAGATGCCGCCATCGGCGTCTTGCATACGGAAGAAGCCGTTCTGGCTGATGGCGATATCCATTGCCCGGTTGGTGTTGGTGGTAGTACCGCCGTTGAAGTTCTGGGTGATCCCCGCCACTTTCACCCCCAGCCCGACCTGCGAGCCGGCAAACATATCGGCAAAGGATACGCTGCCAGATTTAAAGCCGTAGGTGGCGGAGTTGGCGATGTTGTTACCAATCACATCCAGGTTGGTTGCAGCCGCGTTTAAACCGCTGACCGCTTGAGAAAAAGCCATGTCGTTCTCCGAAATAGGTCATTTAAAAAGGTGTCTTCAGGATCGCGTGATCCATTGCCGACGTGGAAAATCACTGCGCTTAGTCTGGCGAACCCAGTTTGGACAGGATCAGGCGCACGTCATCCAGCGTTGAGGTCCCCGCCACGCCCAGATCCAGTTTTGCCCCGTCCGTACCGCGCGTGACGCCGTTAACCATGGCGAAACGCAGTGGCTGCGCCACCAACTGCTCACCGCCGTTTTTGGCGTTGATCGCCACGGTGTAAGAGCCGTCGGGCGCATTGGTGCCATCTTCCAGCGAACCGTCCCAGGAGAAGGAGTGCACACCAGCGGTCAGACCGCCCAGTTCGATAGTGCGAACCACTTTGCCGGTGGCATCGCTGATGGTCGCCGTCACCGAATCGGCGGTGCGTTCCAGCTCTACGCCAAACGGCGTGGTGCTGACCTTGCCAGCATCATTACCCACCAGGATCTCCTTGCCCGGTACCATCACGCCGTGGCCAATCAGCGAACTGGCCTGGATTGACTGGTTGCCGCTGATCTGGCCGGAGATCGACCCCAGCGTGGTGTTGAGCTTCTCGATCCCGCTAACCGTATTGATCTGGGCCAGTTGGGTAGTCAGTTCGTTGTTTTGCATCGGGTTGGTGGGGTCCTGGTTTTTCAACTGGGCCACCAACAGCGTCAGGAAATTGTTGCTCAGATCCTGGCTGGTATTGCCATTCGCACCGCTTTTGGCGCCGGTACCGGCAATGCTGTTGTCGAGTGATTCATTGGTGGTGGCGGCAATGGCCATAAATAAAAGCTCCGGTTACTGACCCAGCGTCAGGGTTTTCATCAACATGGATTTGGTGGTATTCAACACTTCGACGTTGGCCTGATAGCTGCGCGAGGCCGAGATGGTGTTGACCATTTCCCCTACTACATCGACGTTGGGCATCCGCACGTAGCCTTTGGCATCCGCCAGCGGGTTGCCCGGCTGAAACACCAAGCGCTCCGGCGAGGGATCGTCTACCACCTGCGCAACACGCACGCCGCCGGTCGACTGGCCCGGTGCCGCCGCAACCTCAAACACCACCTGTTTGGCCCGATAAGGCTGGCCATCCGGGCCGGTGGCGCTGTCGGCGTTGGCCATATTGCTGGCGCTGACGTTCAGACGCTGGGATTGCGCGGACAGGGCCGAGCCGGAAATATCAAAAATATTCAATAACGACATGGGAATTATCCTCCTTGCAGCACGGACATCATGCCCTTGATCTGGCCGTTCAACAGCGTCAGGTCGGTTTGATATTTCAGGCTGTTATCAGCAAAGTTGGTGCGCTCACGGTCCATATCCACCGTGTTGCCGTCCAGGGAAGGCTGATCCGGTACGCGGAACATAAGATCCAGAGACGGTGGCTGCATATTCTGCGCCGGGATATGGCGAGCCGAGGTCAGATTCAGTGCCACGCCGCTGCCGTTGACGCGCCCCTGCTCCATGACCTTGTTCAGTTGGCTGGCGAAATCGATATCACGAGCCTGATAGCCCGGCGTATCTGCGTTGGCGATGTTGGCCGCCAGGATTTCCTGCCGCTGGGCGCGCAGGTTCAGCGCCTCCTGGCCAAAACGCAGAGCAGCGTCCAATTTGTCGAGCATGCTCCCTCCGCGAGGTTAGAATTTGGAGCCGACAGCATAAACGCCCTACCTGTCAGCCTATCGTGGGAATAAGGGCAAAATGCGTCGCTATTTGTCTGCTTAGCCTGCGCGCGTAACGGTTACACTTGTCCCCCTGTGGTCGCTGCGTCTGTGAGGAAAATATGAAAAGTATCCTGCTGTTGGTCGGCTTGCTGATCGGCCTGAACGCGCACGCCGAGGGCCTGGACGGACAGGTGGAGAACTTTATCAAGTCACAATTTGCCACTAGTACCAACGTGACCGACGTCAAGGTGCTGGTGCGCACGCCAGCAAGCCGTTGGCCGCAGTGCGAATTGCCGCAGCTTTCGATGCCTCAGAATGCTCGCCGCTGGGGTAACATCAGCCTCTCGGCCCGTTGTGGCCAGGAGCGACGTTTTATTCAGGCGCAGGTGCAGGTGGTGGGACATTATCTGGTGGCAGCACGTGGGATCAGTGCAGGCAGCAAACTCACCGCAGATGATATCAAGCTGAAAACCGGCCGATTAGACACCCTGCCGCCTCGTACCCTGATTGATAACGCCAAGGCGATCGGTGCCGTTAGCCTGCGCAATATCAGCCCTGGGCAGCCGTTGAATACGGTCATGCTAAGACGGGCCTGGGCGGTCAAGGCCGGGCAAACGGTACAGGTGTTGGCGCAGGGTGATGGATTTAATATCAGCGGTGCTGGGAAAGCGATGACCAACGCCGCCGCCGAAGACGGCGTGCGCGTGCGCATGGCCTCAGGGCAGATTGTTAGCGGCATTGCCAATATTGATGGCACAATTCGTATTACATTATAAAAAAATAAAGCTTTGCCAATACTTGTCGATAACAAAGTCATAGCAGCATTTATCCGGCCACCAGGGCCACAGATTTGAATTCCCCGTTGCCTTAGCGGCGGTGGTACAGATGGAGATTGAACATGAGTATCGATCGTACCCAACGGTTGCAACCCGTGCCCACGGTGCAGCCGCGAGAAACACAGACAGACAGCACGTTGCAAGCACGTAAAAAGGTCTCGGCGGAAACTTCGGTCAGCGGCACCCAGGTTAAGCTGAGCGATGCACAGGCTCGCCTGATGCAGCCGGGCAGCCAAGATATCAATATGGAGCGAGTGGAAAGCATCAAGCAGGCGATCCGCAACGGCGAATTGAAGATGGATACCGGCAAGATTGCCGACGCCTTGTTACAAGACGTGCAAAGCGAATGGCAGTCCGGCGCCGATCGGGGTTAACACCAAGGGTGAGTCATTGATATGGAAAACCTGGCACAACTGCTGGATAAGCTGCTGGACACCTTGCAGGCGTTAGGCACGGTGCAGACGGAGGAGCACACTTTACTGTGCTCGAAAACATTGGCTGGCGTGGCTCTGCAACGCGTGACCGATGCTAAAAGCCAACTGCTGGCGACGGTCAATTATCTGGACCAACAGCGGCTGGAAATGGAACGGCTGCAACACTGCCAAGCACCTTATGAGGGCCAGCCACAGTTGGCAGCCAACTGGCAGCAAGTGCAACAGCTGAGCCTGCAACTGCGCGAACAGAATCACCATAACGGTATGCTGCTCAATCATCATATTGAGCACAATACACAGGCACTGGCGATTTTAAACAAGCAGAATAAATCGCTGTACGGGCCCGATGGTCAGTCCCGCGCGGGGAGCCTGCTGGGCCGTAAGATTGGGGTTTGATGCGCCCCTCACCCTAGCCCTCTCCCACAGGGAGAGGGGACAGAACGTGCCACAACTCTGCTGCTACGTCTGAATCTCATACCATTCCCACAATGTCATTTGCACCTGAGCTAACGCCAGCTGAAATTGGCTCCTGTACCTAACCATAAAACCGCTCTAGCTCCCTCTCCCTGTGGGATAGGGTTGGTGTGAGGGGCCTTCACGCTCTGCAATGCGCGCCACCAACGCGCCCAATAAAACCAGATCGATCAACCACGCGTTGGCAAGGTCTGTCGATGCCTGAGATTGGATCAGCAAGGTCACCGACAGAATGACTCCGATGACCGCCAACGAGGCAGCTCTGGTTGCCAGGCTGATGCTGTTCAGCGGCTGCAACAACGCTGTCGTCACCTGGCGGGCGCCTCCTAAACCAATGCCGCCGATAACGATCCCCGGTAACATCATCAGCCAATCATTACGGCCGAACAGCCCCAACAACAGCAACCCGGCAGCAGAGAGCACCAGGCTCCGCCATAACGCCGCCAGGGTTCGCTGTTTTTTCGCCGCCAGCAAACGCATTAACGCCACGCCACAGGCATAGGATAACAGCAGCGCCAGCAACAGCGTGATGGCAACCTCCGGCCTTCCCCACCCAATGTTCAACAGCAAAACGCCTGCCGATATCAATACGCTGTATACGATGGTGCGAGCAATCGCTCCCGGTTCCCCTACCGCGCCTGCGGTACTGATTTCTGCTGGTGATCTCATAACGGCTCCTGACACTGATGTGGAATGATGAATTAATCTCACTCCATTAATCGAATGCCATCAGCCTATCCAAGGTATATAGTCATAACAAACTCATAGTTTTCAGCCTTGGATGAGAATAGTTCAGCCATGAAAAAAATCCATCTCCCTCCGCTAGGTGCTTTACGCGCCTTTCATGCCGTTGCCAGCTGTAGCAGCTTTAAACAGGCTGGGGAGGAACTCAACGTCAGCGCAACGGCGATCAGCCATCAGATCAAATTACTGGAGTCAATTCTGGCATGTAGGGTCTTCGAACGCAGCGCACGCGGGGTTAGCCTGACCGAAACCGGCGAGATTTTATATGCCGGTACGCAACGCGCCTTTGCGGCTCTGGAGCAGGCCGCCGCGCAGATTATGCATTCTCAGCAGCCTCAATCTCTGACGGTTACCACCACCTCCAATTTCCTGACCCATTGGTTGGTGCCGCGTCTGGCTGATTTCAAGGCGGAATTCCCGGACATCGACCTGCGGTTACATACCAGCGTCGAACGAGTCGACTTAACGCAGCGCACCGTCGATGTCGCCATTCGCTACCGGGAAATGCCGGAACAAACGTTGCACTCAACGTTATTGTACGAGGATCGTTTTATCGCGGTAGCCAGCCCGTCATTGGCGCTGGCAGATATCGGCGATTTACGCGGGGTGACGCTGTTTCACGTAGAAAACCGGCTGGTGCCCGCCGACTCTCCGAGCTGGCAAAACTGGCGGAGGAACTATGGGCCACAGGATCTGAATGTAGACGCGGGGCTGACCTTCAGCGATGAAACCCATGCGCTACAGGCGGCGATTGCGGGACAGGGGGTGGTGATTGCCAGCCAGTTGCTGGCGCGAGATTTGTTACAGCGCGGCGTGTTAACCGCACCGTTCGAGATGTCATTACCCGGTGCCCGCTATTACCTGGTTACCACGGAAGAAAACGCGCAACGCCCGGATATCATGGCGTTGCGCGACTGGCTGTTGAGGCAAATAACGCCAGGGATGACTTATCATCCTCACTCATAGTTCACAATCACCTGATTAGAGATCGCCCGCAGCGGAGGATTTAACGCGCCGCGAGACTTCACGTAATAAATGAAGCGGAACTCGCTGTCTGCGGGAATACCGTTGAAAGCCTCACTGCGGCCACTGCCCGCGCCGAGCGGTAGGCAGCGTGACGAGGTGCAAAGCTGTACCTCTAATCCGGCAGGCGCACCAGCCAGCAACTGATAACGCCAGCTTACACTGGTCACCCGAGCATCGGCCGCCGGTGGATTAGCTGGCCGCAGGCTGGGGGAGACATCACGCACGCTCCCCGTTTCCAGCGTGACGCCATTGGCATCGGCGGCCCAGGAACCCGACACCGCCTGCGCTGCCAGCGGAGCGAACAACACTAATAAAGGAAGAAAAGCTTTCATCAGGCGGCTCCTATGGTTGAGGTCATGCGGATCTGACGTTCGTCGTTGATTTCCAGGTTCGACAGCACCACCAACTGCGGCAAGGTACGGCGCAGGAAGCGCGCCAGCAGGGCACGTAACGCGTGGTTTACCAGCAGCACCGGCGGTGCACTGAGCATTTCCTGACGTTGCAGCGCCTGCTTGGCCTGATCCAACAAGCGGTCCGCCAACCCAGGTTCAAGACCTCCGCCCCCTTGCAGGGCCTGCAACAGCAGGCGCTCAAGTGGCGTATCCAGACCAATGACCTGGATCTCACCGTTACCCGGGAACCACTGCTGAGTGATGGCCCGCCCAAGGGCCACTCGCACCACGGAGGTCAGTTCGAAAGGATCGCTTTGCGTTGGCGCATGTTCCGCCAGCGTTTCTATAATGGTGCGCATATCGCGAATCGACACCCTTTCGGCCAGCAGATTCTGTAGCACCTTGTGCAGCGTGGTCAGCGAAACTACGCCGGGCACAAAGTCCTCCGTCAGCTTCGGCATTTCCTGCGAGACACGATCCAACAGTTGCTGAGTTTCCTGGCGGCCAAACAGTTCGCTGGCAAACTGACCGAGCAAATGATTGAGGTGGGTAGCAACTACGGTGCTGGCTTCCACCACCGTGAACCCCTGGATCTGCGCCTGTTCACGCAGTGCGCTATCGATCCACACCGCCTCCAGCCCGAAGGCCGGATCGACGGTTTTGTCACCGGCCAGCTCACCCACCGCATTGCCCGGATTTATCGCCAGCCAGCGCCCCGGATGTGCCTCACCGCTACCGATCTCCACCCCTTTCATCAGAATGCGGTAACTGGCCGCCGACAGTTCGAGGTTGTCGCGAATATGCACCACCGGTGGCAAATAGCCCGTATCCTGAGCGAATTTTTTACGGATGCCACGAATACGCCCCAGTAGCTCACCGTTTTGCTGAAAGTCCACCATGGGGATCAGGCGGTAACCGACTTCCATGCCCAACGGATCCTCCAGCTGTACATCAGACCAACTGGCCTCTACCGCCTGCGGATTTTCCTGCGGCAGCGGCGGTTCTTTGACTTTCGGAGCCTGCTGTTCTCGCCCGCGCAGCCGCCAGGCCAACGCCAGCAGTGCCGCCGTAAACAGCAGGAACACCAGGTTTGGCATACCCGGAACCATCCCCAACAGCCCCAACACCCCAGCACTCAACACCATCACGCGCGGATTGTTGAACAACTGGTTGACCATCTGCTCGCCAACGTCCTCATCGGTCGCTACGCGGGTGACGATCACACCGGCCGCCGTCGAGATCACCAACGCCGGGATCTGGGCGACCAGGCCATCACCGATGGTCAGTAAGGTATAGGTTTCAGCCGCTGTACCCAGCTCCATGCCGTGCTGGATCACGCCGACCAACAAGCCGCCTACTACGTTAATCACCATGATCATCAAGCCTGCTACCGCGTCACCGCGCACAAACTTGCTGGCTCCGTCCATCGAACCGTAGAAATCCGCTTCCTGCGTCACTTCGGAACGGCGCTTTTTAGCCTCGTCTTCGCCGATCAGCCCGGCGTTCAGATCGGCATCGATCGCCATCTGTTTGCCCGGCATCCCGTCAAGGACAAAACGGGCGCCCACTTCGGCAATACGCCCGGCCCCTTTGGTGATCACCATAAAGTTGATCAGCACCAGGATGATAAACACCACGATACCGATGGCGAAGTTGCCGCCCACCAGGAAGTGACCGAACGCTTCAACCACCCGCCCCGCCGCCGCCGCGCCGGTATGCCCCTCCATCAGGATGATCCTCGTGGAAGCGACGTTCAACGATAGGCGTAACAGGGTTGAGAACAGCAGGATGGTCGGGAAGGCGGCGAACTCCAGCGTCCGCTGGGTAAACATCGCCACCAACAGCACCATGATCGACAAGGCAATATTGAAGGTAAACAGCAGATCGAGGATAAATGCCGGTAACGGCAGCACCATCATCGACAGGATCATCAGGATCAGTATCGGGCCAGCCAGCACCTGCCACTGCGTATCTTTAAAATTACCCGGCAAACGAAGCAGGGAGGCCAAATTAGCCATCTGAGTTATTCTCTCCAGCAAAATCCAGTGCTTCAGGCACCGGTAAACGTTGAGGTTTTTTCGGGATCAGGCCGCCTTCACGCTGCCAACGGCGCAGCTGATAGACCCAGGCCAGGACCTCGGCCACGGCGGCATACAAGGTCGTGGGAATGTGTTGCCCAATCTCACTGTGACGGTATAGAGCTCGCGCCAGCGGCGGTGCTTCCAGGGTTGGGATACGGTGTTCATTCGCCAATTCACGGATACGCAAGGCGATCTCCCCTGCCCCTTTGGCAAGGACTTTCGGCGCACTCATGTTCTTGTCGTTGTATTGCAATGCCACGGCGTAATGCGTCGGGTTGGTGACGATCACGTCGGCCTTCGGCACGTCGGACATCATGCGGCGGCGAGAGATGGCCCGCTGTTGCTGGCGAATACGCCCTTTGACATGGGGATCGCCCTCCTGCTGCTTATGTTCGTCGCGAATTTCCTGCTTGGTCATCTTCAATTTCTTGAAGTGGCTCCATAGCTGATAAAACACGTCGAAGGCCACCATCGGCACCAGCCCAAGGACGATCAGCATGCCGCAGAAGATCACGATCTGTAGCGCATTGCGCAGTGCGTCCTGCGGCTGCTGCGTGACCAGATGCAGCATCGCCGCCCAGTTGTGCCACAGGTAAAGCCCAGCCACCCACCCCACCAACGTCGCTTTAAGGATGGCCTTCAGCAACTCTGCCAGCACCTGGGTGGAGAACATCCGTTTTAATCCGGAGATCGGGTTCATGCGCTTGGCATCAAACTTAAGGCTGAAGCCCACGCCGCCCAGCAGCATCGGGGCCGACAGCGCCACCAGCACCAATCCGGCCAGGATCGGCATCAGCGCCCACACTGCTTGACGCAGCAGCATGGCAAACTGGCGCAGCATCTGCTTATCGTTGCTGACCATGTTGTGATCAAAGTGCAGCCCTTCCGATAACATCCTCGCCAACTGTTGCGCCATATGGCCACCCGCGACCCACAAGATCGACAACCCCGCAATCAGCATCAGGATCGAAGTCAGCTCGCGCGAACGCGCAATCTGGCCCTCTTCACGCGCCTTTTCCAGCCGGTGGGGTGTGGGGGCCTCAGTTTTTTCCATATCACTGTCTTCGGCCAAGGCGAGGGTTCCCATGCGTGCGAAGAATAGAATTGACGCCAGCATGCCAAAAAAATGCGGATTTCATTGCGGGAACAACGGCGCAAAAGGCCGGTTATTTCGGGGATGGGCTAGCGAAAAGAGTTAGGGCGCAGCACCCTGCGCCCTAAGAAACCATCAGAACCCCAGGCTGTCGAGCAGATCGTCCACCTGGGCCTGATTGGCAATTACGCCAGCCCCGTTCTGATCCAGCTGCGGGCCATTGAGCAGGCTGTCGTTCGGCCTTTTCTCTTTGGCTGGCTGATCCGGGATGTTTTCCATCAGTACCATCAGCAGCTGCTTTTCAATCTCCTGCACCACGTCCATCATGCGCTTGATCACCTGGCCGGTGAGATCCTGGAAATCCTGCGCCATCATGATTTCCAGCAACTGGGCGTTGGTGAATGCGGTGTGCTCCGGCACCCGATCCAGATACTGGCGGGTATCCGTCACCAGTGAACGGGCATCAGCCAACTCGATCGGGTTGGCAAACCACTCGTCCCAGCGCCCTTTAAGCGTATTGGCCTGCGACTCCAACTCCGCCTGGCGGGGTTGTGCCGCTTCCACGCAGTTGAGCGCTCGTTCCGCCGCCTGCGCCGTCATGGTGACCACATAATCAAGACGGTCGCGTGCGTCCGGGATCGCTTCGGCAGCCTGAGCGATAGCCTGATCTAGCCCCAGCTCGCGCATGCTGTCACGCAGCATGCGGGTCAGTTGACCGATGCGGGAGATGATCTCACCCGCTGTCGCTGCATCGCTGGCAGGCATTGGAATATCTCTCATCGCCCTCTCCTTTTTTACATGCCCAGTTTTTCAAAAATCTTGTTGAGCTTCTCTTCCAGCGTTGCCGCCGTGAAGGGTTTCACTACGTAACCACTGGCACCCGCCTGAGCGGCAGCAATGATGTTTTCTTTCTTGGCTTCCGCCGTCACCATCAGCACCGGCATAGATGCCAGCGCACCGTCGGCACGGATGGTTTGCAACAGCTCGAGGCCATCCATGTTCGGCATATTCCAGTCCGATACCACGAAATCGAAGCTGCCAGCGCGCAGTTTGTTCAACGCATCCGCCCCGTCTTCCGCCTCTTCGACGTTGTTAAAACCCAGTTCTTTCAGCAAATTTCTGACGATGCGGCGCATGGTAGAAAAATCATCCACCACCAGAAATTTAAGGTTCTTATCTGCCATTATTGCTCCTAAGGTTAATCGTTTTTGCCCCGAGGTTCGGGGCATAACATCAAATACGCAGCGCCTGACCACCCGCGATCTGCGCCAACATGCGTTGGCTCATGCGCTCCAATTCCACTACTTCATTGACTCCGCCGGTGGCAATGGCCTCACGTGGCATGCCAAACACCACACAGCTGGCTTCGTTCTGCGCCAGGGTGTACGCCCCGGCACGGTGCATTTCCAGCATGCCTGCCGCACCGTCATTCCCCATGCCGGTGAGGATCACCCCCACCGCATTTCGCCCGGCAAACTGAGCCACCGAGCGGAACAACACATCGACCGAAGGACGATGCCGGTTCACCGGTGGACCATCATGCAGCCGAACCTGATAGTTGGCGCCGCTGCGCGTCAGCTCCAGATGACGATCTCCCGGCGCGATATAGGCATGGCCCGGCAAGACGCGCTCGCCGTCTTCGGCTTCTTTCACCGTGATCTGGCACAGCTTGTTGAGCCGCTCGGCAAAGGAACGGGTAAACCCTGGCGGCATATGCTGAGTGATCAATAACGCCGGGCTGGTGGCCGGTAACGGCTGCAAGACGTGGCGGATTGCCTCGGTACCGCCGGTAGACGCCCCGATAGCGATCAGCTTCTCACTGCTCAACAACGGCGTATGGCTGAGGATCTCCGGAGCCAGTGCCGTTGAGCGCTGTGGCAGACGCGCCTTGGCCGCCGTGCGGATCTTTTCGGCAATCAGCTCGCTATAGGCCAGCATGCCTTCGCGGATCCCCAGTTGCGGCTTGGTGACAAAATCCACCGCGCCCAGTTCCAACGCCCGCAGAGTGATCTCCGATCCCTTTCCGGTCAGCGACGACACCATCACCACCGGCATCGGCCGCAGGCGCATCAGTTTTTCCAGAAAATCCAGCCCGTCCATACGCGGCATTTCGACGTCCAGCGTCAGCACCTGCGGGTTGAATTTTTTGATCAGATCGCGCGCCACCAGCGGATCGGGGGCGGTCGCCACCATCTCCATATCGGGATGGCTATTGACAATTTCGGTCATCAGCTGCCGCATCAGGGCAGAGTCGTCTACGCTTAATACGCTGATTTTATTCATTACCTCTCCTTGGTCAGGCCATACACGGTCTGCCCACGCAAGTAGAAATCCCGGCTGATCTGGCTGAAGTTTTCGGAATGGCCGGCAAACATCAGGCCCCCCGGTTTAAGCAGCGGCACAAAGCGCCGCAAAATGCGCTCTTGTGTTTCCTTGTCAAAATAGATCATGACGTTGCGGCAAAATATCGCATCAAATTGCCCGGGCAACGCCCATTCGGGGGCCAGCAGATTGAGCGGCTGGAAATGCACCTGTGCCGCCAATTCTGGCCGAACCCGTACCAGGCCATGGTGAGGCCCGGTCCCTCGCAGGAAATAACGCTGCATCTGCGCCGGTGTCAGGGTGCGCAGATCTTCCTGGCGATACACCCCTGCCTCGGCCTTTTCCAATACCTGAGTATCGATATCGCTGGCCCATACCTGCGTCCCCGTCGCCCGCTGCCCTAACGCCTCATTCAAGGTAATGGCGATCGAGTAAGGCTCTTCACCGGTCGAGGCGGCGGTACTCCACACGCAGTAACCGTTAGGCCGCGAACGCGCATGTTCCGCCAGGATCGGGAAATGGTGCGCCTCACGGAAAAACGCCGTCAGGTTGGTGGTCAGGGCGTTGACGAATGCCTGCCACTCGGCGCTGTTGGTATCGCTCTCCAGCAGCACCAGATAGCTACCAAAATCGGGTATTCCCAATAGCCGCAGGCGACGCACCAGACGGTTGTAAACCATTTCGCGTTTGTGCTCGGCCAACACAATACCGGCACGCTGATAGATCAACTGGCTGATACGTCGGAAATGCACATCCGACAGGGGCAGCCGTTGCACCATCTGTGTCAGCAAAGACGCAGGCTCTTTATTAGTGGGTGAGGATGAGCCACTCATAACCCTTCACCCGAGTTGTTGTTACTTGCTATACAATTCGACACTAGTTGCTTCCTTTGCTACTGATAAAACTCCGTTGTTAAGACTTTCTGATAAGGTGATGTTGTCGTCCGCCAGGCGGAATACCGCTACCGCATCGGCCAGCGTAATCGCCTGTTCTTCCAATGCCGCCGCCGCAGAGGCCGCTTGTTCCACCAGCGCGGCATTCTGTTGCGTCACCTGATCCATCTGGGTCACGGCCTGAGTAACCTGCTCGATACCGCGGCTTTGCTCATCGGAAGCCGAGGAGATCTCGCCCATGATGTCGGTAACGCGGGTCACCGAACGCACGATATCCTTCATCGTGGCACCGGAGTTTTCGACCAGCACCGACCCTTGCTTAACACGGCCGACCGACTCATCGATCAGCACTTTGATTTCTTTCGCTGCCTGAGCGCTACGCTGAGCCAGATTGCGTACTTCTGCGGCCACGACGGCAAAACCGCGCCCTTGCTCACCCGCCCGCGCCGCTTCAACCGCCGCGTTCAATGCCAGGATGTTGGTCTGGAAGGCAATGCCGTCGATCACGCTGGTAATGGCGCCAATTTTCTGCGAGCTGCTGGCAATATCGTGCATGGTGGTCACCACGTCGTCGGCCATTTCCCCGCCCTTGGCAGCGGTGGCTGAGGCATCGCGCGCCAGCTTTGAAGCCTGGCGGGCATTGTCAGCGTTCTGTTTCACCGTGGCGGTCAACTGCTCCATGCTGGCGGCGGATTCCTCCAGCGACGCGGCTTGCTGTTCGGTGCGAGAAGAGAGGTCGTTATTACCTTCCGAAATCTCCTGTAGCCCGATCAGGATCGACTCGGCGCCTTCGCGCACTGCACCGACTGTGCCAATCAACGAGTTCTGCATGCGGTGCAGGCTGGCAAACAACATGCTGATCTCGTTGCGGCCATACACCTGGATCGGCGTGGCCAGGTCACCGTCGGCGATACGGTCAAAGTGGCTACGCATAATATTCAGCGGCTGAACCAACATATTGCGCAGCCACCACATGGCGCTGGCGGTCACCAGGATCAGCATCAGCACCGCGCCGCACACTAGCCAACCGGCCAACGTGAAGGAGCGTTGGTTGGCCGCATTGGCCTGGGCGATATTTTCGTTGACCAGTTGCAGGTACTGGACGAAGTCGGCTTCGAACAGGTCCTGCATTTTCTGCGTGGGTTGATCCATAAAGCCCTGCAGGTTGCCGCCCTCCAGGAAGACGATCAGTTCGCGCAGAGCACCGCGTAGCCGCTCATAGCTGGCTTGGGTGGTTTCTGTCAGTTGTTGCTCCTGGTCGCTGTTACGCGAGACGGCCAGGAACTGATTAAAATAGAGATCGGCTTTCTGCAACGAACTGCGAGCGTTGCCCATCAGGGCATCGACCTGTTCTTGCGGTACTTTCAGCGCTGCACGGGTGCCGGCCCGGTTCAAGGTGTTACGTGCCTGTAGCAGGGAAACCCAGCTCAGGCTGAGGGCATCACGCTGCTGGCTACCCAGACTAATCAGATTAAGATTGTGGTTATCGGAGCGGGAAGCGGTATACGACAAGCCGGTGCTAATCAGTTGCATCAGGCAAAAGGTCAGCAGTAATAAAAACAGACTGGTAGAGATACGGACTCGGTTAAACACGATAAACCTCCAGGTAGCCGCGGGTTAACACGACTTAGGACGGAAAAAAGGGCCACGATCTCGCAGGGAGAACGCAGCCCAATGCCGGTTAGAACGTTTCCCAGTTCTCCTGCGGATCGCTGGCGTTCATTTTTTTATGATTGATTACCGGGGTAACGACTTTACTGTTGGCGGATGACTTGAACTCGTTTTGGCCTTCCGCTTTCAGTCGGAATACCGCAACGGACTGGGTCAAGCGGCTGGCCTGCTCTTCCAGAGCTGCCGCCGCAGAGGCCGATTCTTCGACCAAAGAGGCGTTCTGTTGGGTGACACGATCCATTTCGGCAACCGCCTGGCCAACCTGATCGATGCCACGGCTTTGCTCGTCGGAGGCCGACGCGATTTCACCCATGATGTCGGTGACGCGGGTGACGGCATTGACGATATCGCCCATGGTTTCACCGGCGCTTTCCACCAGCACCGAGCCCATATCGACGCGGCTAACCGAGTCTTCAATCAGGCCTTTGATCTCTTTGGCTGCCTGCGCGCTGCGGCTTGCCAGGTTGCGTACTTCACCGGCAACCACGGCAAAACCACGGCCCTGTTCACCGGCACGGGCAGCTTCTACTGCCGCATTCAACGCCAGGATGTTGGTCTGGAAGGCGATGCCGTCGATCACGCTGGTAATATCGGCAATTTTCTGCGAGCTGCCAGCGATGTCGTGCATGGTTTGCACCACGTTGGCGACCACTTTACCGCCTTTCTGCGCGGTTTCTGAGGCGCTCAACGCCAGTTGGCTGGCCTGACGAGCGTTTTCGGCGTTCTGTTTCACCGTCGCGGTCAACTGCTCCATGCTGGCAGCGGTTTCCTCCAGCGAGGCGGCCTGCTGTTCGGTACGGGAAGAGAGATCGTTATTACCTGCGGCAATCTCGGAAGCGCCGCTGTAGATGGCATCGGCCCCCTGACGCACGCCGCTGACGGTGTCGATCAGTTCGCCTTGCATATGTCTGAGGCTGGCTGCCAGCACGCCCATTTCGTTGCGGCTGTTGACGTCGATCTGGTGGGTCAAATCGCCTGCGGCGATCAGTTTGATGTGCTCAATCATACGGTTGAGTGGGCGCACCAGAATATGGTGGATGCCGAACCAAACCATGGCGATCACCGCAACCACCAGTACCAACACCACGCCCAGCGTCCAAACGGCAAATTCGAAAGAGCTGTCGCCATCTTCGACCGCGATCTGGTATAGCTTGTCGTTCTGAGTCAGGTAGCGGTTATAGAGCTGTTCAAATTCAGTCTGATAACGCTGAGTGGGCTGCTCAAAGAAGGCGTCCAGTTTGCCGTCACCCAACAGCGGGATCAATTCCGACAGCGCAGTGTGCAAAGTCGTATAGCGCTGCTTGAGTTCATCTGCCGCAGCGGCATCCTGGCGAGCATCCAGAGGGATCTTCTCATAGGCAGCGTAGTGCTGTTCCGCCATGCTCAAGGTTTTTTTTGCCGAGACCAGCAGTTCATCAACGGTGGCACCGGTGCCCGCTTTATTGAGGTCCATCATGTAGCGGATCCCGGCACGATTGAGGGTATTGCGGGTTTGCAGCAGGTTTACCCAGCTTTCATTCAGTTCTGACTGCTGCTGTCGGATAGTTTGCAGTACGGTAAAATTTTCTTTGTTATCTTTCAGCGAAGTGAAAAACAGCCCACCGGAAACCAGCTGCAAGGCACCGAATAACACCAGCACCAGCAATAAGCTGGTGACCACCTTCATACGATTAAACATTTTTACCCTTCTTGGAAGCCCGCACAGACAAGCGCTGTGTACGTTAACTGTCTGGGTTATCGGCGTGGCAGAAGAGAACTTTAAGAAAAATCTGTAACTATTTTTTTGTATTGTGCGGAGGGTAAGATTTTAGCTCGGAGAAGGGATGGCCCCTCACCCTAACCCTTATGTCTTGATCTTCTCCGCCTTAGCGGAGAAGATCCCCGACTGATCATCGGGAGATAGCCGGTGAGCTCCCCCTAACCCTAGTGCCTATGAGCCCGTGGGAGAGATTG